>JANXVA010000548.1 GCA_025351875.1 Myxococcales bacterium
TGCACGGCGAGGGCATCGACCGGCGCACGGACATCTTCGCGCTCGGCGTCGTGCTCTGGGAGCTCACCACCGGCCAGCGCCTCTTCCGCATGGAGAGCGACCTCGACACGCTCGCCAAGGTCCAGGAGTGCAACGTGCTCCGGCCGTCGACGCTCATCCGCGGCTATCCCGTCGATCTCGAGAAGATCGTCATGAAGGCGCTCGCGAAGAACCGCGGCGAGCGCTTCAAGACCGCGCGCGAGCTGTCGCGCGCGCTCCAGTCGCTGCTCATGCGCCGCGGCCTCTTCATCGCGTCCGATGAAGTTGCAGCCTACACGCAGTCGATCTTCAACGACCGCATCCAGAAGCGCGAGGCGCACCTCCGCTGGGCCGCGGAGGTGACGTCGACGATCAACGTCGAGCAGATGCTCTCGAAGCCGAAGCTCGGCCCCGAGTTCACCGGGAACTCGGACGTGCAGGCGCAGGCGCAGAAGCCAGGAGGCGTACGCCCCGCCGCCGGGATCCCCGCCGCCGTCCAGATGACCGGCCCGATGGCCGAGCCCGATGGCGGCCAAGGGCCGAGCAGCGAGAGCCAGAGCACCGGGTTTGCACGCCAGGCGAGCGTTCCCGACGACATGAAGTCGACCGGTCCGTCGCTCGCGACACAGGCGCGGCCGATGTCGAACAACTCGGGCGGCTCGGTCCCGCGGCCGGCCGGCCCAGCGAGCGATCCGAGGCGCAACAACGGTCCGCCCCGCCCCGCGGCCGGAATGGCTGCGCAGGCGCGCCCGCAAGCGCCGCCGCCCTCGCACGTCGTGGATGACGACGATCATCCGGCCGACGGCGACGGGCCGACCATCCAGGCGCTTCCGCCGACCGCCGATGCACTCCCGCCGATGCACGTCTCGCCCGCGAGACCATCGCATCGCGAACCGATGCGGAGCGAGCCGCCGACGCTCGCGCATGCCGAGGCGCCGTCGTCGCAGAACGACGGCCCGACGATGATGGCAGGTCCTTCTGCGCGCGCGGCGATGGTCGCGCTCGCGTCGGACGAGGTGATGGCCGTCGAGCCAGACGAGCCGGAGGAGGATCAGGACGCGACGATGGTCGCGGCGCTCCGCGCGGATCCGAACCCGCTTCAGGCGCCGCCGACGTTCCCGCAGGTCGCGCCGGCGGCGGGTCGTCCGAACCCTCCCGTCCCTTCGCAGCGCCGGCCGCCGACGACCCAAGCGTTCGCGCAGAGCCCTGCGATCGCGTCGCAGATGCCGCCGATGCTGAATCCGCTCGGCTACCCGCAGCAGCAGCAGCAGCAGCAGCATCATCAGCATCCACAGGCCCACGCGCAGGGCCCGCACGACGGCGGCGGCGGCTTCGATCCGATGGGCATGCAGCCGCCCATGAACTTCGGCCACCCGCAGGGCCACGACCCGAACGACTTCGGTCGCGGGATGCAGCAGCAGCAGCCGCACGACTTCATCCCCCGCAGCGGCCCGAACCCGACCGGCCAGAGCGGCGAGTTCATTCCGCGCAACTCGTCGCAGCGCATGCAGCCGACGGTCGGCCGCATGGGGGGACCGTCCTACGACAACCGCACGATGACGGCCGAGCGCTACAAGCGCCGTCCGCCCATGTGGGTCGTCGCGGCGCTCTCGTGCTCCATCGCTCTCCTCATTGCGGGCGTCGTGATCGCCATCGTCTCCTCGACGAACGGCTCGCCTTCGCCGAAGAGCGTCGCCTCTGGGGCGCCGGGCACGAGCGGAATCGCCGGGCCTGCGAGCGCCGTCGTGACCGCGGGTGCACCAGGCGCGGGCCCCTTCACCGCGGCCCACAGCGCGTTCAACGCCGCGGTCGCGCAGCCCGGTTCGTCGAACACGCCAGCCCCGACGACTCCGGCCGGCGCTCTCACCGCACCGCCGGTGATGACCGCCGCTGCGGATCCTGCCCCCACGACCCCGCCCGTTGCCACGACTCCGCCCGCAGCGCCCGCCGTCGCGGTCGTCGCACCGGTGACCCCAACCGCCGCTCCGTCGCCCGTGACGCCCGCGGCGCCCCCGCCGGTCGCGAGGCCCACGCCGCCGCAGCCGGTCGCCGCGGCAGCGCCCGCGCCGACGCCCAAGAAGCCCGTAGCGCTCGGTGCGATCACGGTGGTGTGCATGCCGAAGTGCGATCAGATCATCGACAACGGAACCTCCCTCGGACCTGGCCACATCTTCAATCGTCCGGTCGCCGCGGGTCGTCACGTGCTGCAACTTTCGGCACCGAACGGGTCGCGCAAGAACCTCGTCGTCGAGGTCGCGCCCGAGCAGACGAAAGAAGTCCGTATGTCGATGGACAAGTGACGGTTCCTGGGTGACGGGTCTTCGTGCTCTCGCCGCGCTGTTCACGGCCCTCGCCGTGTCCTCCGTCGGCATCGTCGGACCGGGCTGCAAGCGCAAGCCCGACGTAGGGCTCGACATCACCGTGCCCAACGACGTCGTGCCGAACGTCGTCTGGTTCGAGGTTGGCGCCTATCGCGACGCGCGCTGCGAGGCTGTCGCCCCGATGCTCACGAACGGCGTGCCGGAGGGAGCCGCGACGCGCATCGCGTTCCGTCGCGACGAGCCCCAGTCGCCGCGCTTCGGAGACCTCGCCACCGGCAAGTACGCGTTCGCCGCCGTCGCGAGGGCCGAGGACTGCGCGGTGCTCGCGACCGGGTGCGTCGAGGCCGAGATGGGAAGCTCCGACACGGTCTCGATCAACATGGCCACGACCGATCCGCCGAGCGGCGCGTGCGGCCTCGGCGCGTCGTGCCAGGCTGCGCGGTGCGTGCCAGCCAACGACAACGCCGACCCGAGCGTCGGCGCGCACTGCTCACTCGAGCTCCTCGGCGCCGGACCGCTGGCCAATCCGGTGGGCGGAGGCGGCACGCTCGTCAGTGCGCCCGCGATCGCGACGACACCGAGCGGGTTCGTGATCGCCTACCGGGAGATCGATCCGAACGGCGCGAGCGCACGTGTGACCGTTCTACCGGTCGATCCCGCGGGAGGCGCGCTCTCCCCGACGCGGCCGCTCCTCAAGGGTCGGTGCGCGAACTCCGACGAGACCGACGGCATCGGGCTCATGACCAACGGCAGCGACGGACAGATCATCCTCGCGCGCTCGGCGTGCGGCGGCCGCCCCGGCCTCGAGATGCTGATGTTCACTTCGAAGCCGGAGATCACGATCCTTCCCAAGTTCGTCTCCTCCGACTCGCCGACTGCGCAGAAGGTCACGCTCTCCGGCGGGCACGTCGCCGCGACGAGAGCGGGCGGGAGCGTCGTCGTCTTCACCGAGGACGGCGCGAGCAGGATCGCGACGGTGATCACCAAGGACCCCGACGCCGGCGTCGCGGCGCCGAGCGGATCGTACGGCGGCACATCGGGCGTGACCGGCGCGTGGGTCGCCGCGAGCGACAAGGTCCTCGCCGTTCTCGCGGCGGGCCCGAACGTGCCGGTCGTCAGGCCGCTGGACGGCGGCACCGAGGCCGGTGGTGGCGGCGGTGGCGGGACGGGCGAGGAGGGCCCGACCCTCTCTCTCATCATGGCCCCGGCCACGACAGCCGCGAACGACTTCAGCGTTGCCGACGCGAAGCCGTCGCCGCCGATCACGTTTCCCGGCCTCTGGGGCGCGGTCGCGGCGCTCGGCTCGCGCGTCCTCGTCGTCAGCGACGGAGGCGGTCCAGGTCGTTCGATCAGCTACCGCGCGTTCGACCTCGGCAAGACCGCGCCGGCCGAGACGAATGGCTTTTCGGTCGAGGGTGCAGGCGTTCCGACGACGGCCGACGTCACGATGCTCGGAGACAAGGCCTACTTCGCGGTCCTCAAACCGGGCGCGGTCTCGCTGCATGTCTACGCGAACGCCTCGACGACCCCCACGCCCCTCCGCGAGGTCCTCTTCTTCAAGGAGCCACGCATCTCGGGTGTGACGACCGTACGAGACGGACGCGTCGCGGTCGCGGCGACGGCCACGCGTGTCGCCGTCGCATGGACCACCGCGAAGGTGCTCACGAACAACGACTCGACCGGCGGCTACGCCGTGTTCGCCTGCACGCCCTGAGCTCGCGCCTTTGAAACCTTCGCTCCTCACGGTCGCAAGGCGAGCGATGACGGGCGAGGCGAAGCTCCCGCCCGGCGCCGTCCTCGTCGCGGCGGTGAGCGGTGGCCTCGATTCGATGGCGCTGCTCCACGTCCTCGCCCGAATCGCGCCCAAGCTCGGGATCACGCTCCACGCGCACGGGGTCGATCATGGCTTGCGCGTCGAGGCGTCGAAGGAGCTCGACGTCGCCGAGGCATTCGCAGCGCACCTTGGCGTGCCCTTCGGCCGTTCGCGGCTTCGTGTCGCGCGCGGGGGCAACCTCCAGGCGCGGGCGCGGGCTGCGCGCTTCGAGGTGCTCGCGGAGGCGGCGCGTGCCGTGGGGGCCAGGGCGATCGCGACGGCCCACCACGCGGACGACCGCGCCGAGACTGTGCTCCTTCGCCTCATGCGTGGCGCCGGGCCGCGGGGTCTGGCGGTGCTGCCACCTCGAGCGTCGCTGGGAGGGCACGACGACGTCGAGCTCCTGCGGCCTCTCCTCCGAGCCCGACGCGAGGACATTCTCGCCCACAGCTCGCGGCACGCGATCCCGTTCTCCTCGGACCCCTCGAACGTCGACCCGCGCTTCTTGCGCGTCCGTGTGCGGCGCGAGCTGCTTCCGCTCCTCCAGGAGCTCGCCCCCGGGGTCGTTGGTCACCTCGTCGCCCTCGCGGATCAGCTCGCCGAGTCGGGTGACGGCGGAGGTCGCGCGTTTCCGCTCTCACGGTCATCGCAAACCGCGCTCGCCGATCTCGCACGCTCGAGGTCGACGACGGCCCGAGTCTGGCTTCCAGGTGCGCTCGTCGTCACCTTCGATCCCGCTTCCAAAGCTCGACCGGGGCGACGGACCGCACGCAGACCATGACGCGCGCGGTGCGGGTGGTTAACGTGCGACAAGGACGAATTGGTCGAAAAAACGGGCCTCTTAGCGCCCAAGCTCGCCGACAACCCGCAAGCTCCCGGCCATCGCCCGCCAGAAATCCTGCGGTTCACGTACGGTCTTCCGAATCCGGCCCTCGATGCAGGGCATCTGACGTAGTAGCCTAAAAGCACTGAGGGATCCGCGTCGGTCGCAGAAGTGCGCCGCGCGCGGGTGAGGTAATCGAGGCCAACGTGAAGCAATCCCACAAGACGCTGCTGCTCTGGGTCGTCCTCATCGTGATGTTTCTCACGATTTGGCAATTCTTGACCCCGGCGGAGCGCAAGCAGCCGGTCGCCTTCAGCGACTTCGTCAGCGAGGTCCATGCGGGCCGCGTCGACGAGATCCGCATCAAGGACCGGGAGTACACCTACCGGATCAAGGGCGCCGACCCGACGAAGGGTGGCGGCACCAAAGAGGCCGTAGGTCCCGTCCCCGACGAGAAGCTCCTCGAGACGCTCAAGCCGGGACCCGACGCCAAGGAGGCGAACGCGCCGAAGATCTTCTTCGAGAAGGACGAGCAGTCGCCGTTCTGGTCGAGCACGATCATCACGCTCGTTCCCATGGCGTTCCTGATCCTGATGTTCTTCCTCTTCATGAGGCAGATGCAGGCGGGCGGCGGCAAGGCGATGAGCTTCGGCAAGTCGAAGGCCCGCATGCTGTCGGACTCGCAGAACAAGGTGACATTCGCGGACGTCGCGGGCATCGAGGAGGCGAAGGACGAGGTCGAAGAGATCATCGCCTTCCTCAAGGACCCGAAGAAGTTCCAGCGCCTCGGTGGTCGTATCCCGAAGGGCGTCCTGATGATGGGTGCACCCGGTACCGGCAAGACGCTCCTGGCGCGCGCGATCGCAGGCGAAGCCGGCGTGCCGTTCTTCAGCATCTCGGGCTCGGACTTCGTCGAGATGTTCGTCGGCGTCGGCGCGAGCCGCGTGCGTGACCTCTTCGAGCAGGGCAAAAAGCACGCTCCATGCATCATCTTCATCGATGAGATCGACGCCGTCGGTCGTCATCGCGGCGCCGGCCTCGGCGGCGGACACGACGAGCGCGAGCAGACGCTGAACCAGCTCCTCGTGGAGATGGACGGCTTCGAGTCGAACGAGGGCGTCATCATCATCGCGGCGACGAACCGCCCCGACGTCCTCGACCCGGCGATTCTTCGACCGGGCCGCTTCGACCGTCGCATCACCGTCAACCGCCCCGACATTCGCGGCCGCGAGGCGATCCTCAAGGTCCACACGAAGCGCGTCCCTCTGTCGCCGGACGTCGACCTCGCCATCACCGCGCGCGGGACGCCTGGTTTCGCCGGCGCCGACCTCGAGAACCTCGTCAACGAGGCCGCTCTCCTCGCGGCACGTCAGGACAAGGACGCCGTCAGCATGGCCGACTTCGAGCTCGCCAAGGACAAGGTCCTCATGGGCTCCGAGCGTCGCTCGATGGTGATGACCGAAGAAGAGAAGTGGAACACGGCCGTCCACGAGGCCGGTCACGCCGTGATCATGATCACGAACGAGGACCACGACCCGATCCACAAGGTCACCATCATCCCTCGCGGTCGTGCGCTCGGCGTGACGATGCCGCTCCCCAAGGGCGACATTCTCGGCCGCACGAAGGAGCAGTTCGAGGCGCAGATCCAGTCGGCGCTCGGCGGCCGAATCGCCGAGGAGATCGTCTTCGGCAAGCTGACCACCGGCGCGTCGAACGACATTCGCCAGCTCACGCAGATCGCACGCGCCATGGTGTGCGAGTACGGCATGAGCGAGAAGCTCGGCCCTCTCGCCTATGGCGGCGAGGAGAGCTCGATCTTCCTCGGTCGCGACTACAACCAGCGCAGCCAGGATTACTCCGAGCAGACCGCCCGCGAGATCGACCAGGAGGTCCGCTCGCTCATCCAGGTGCAGTACGACAAGGTCAAGCTGCTGCTCACGGAGAAGAAGGAGCGCGTCGAGGTGATCGCGAAGGCGCTCCTCGAGCGCGAGACGCTCGACGCCGAGGAATTGAAGGCGCTCTACGAGGGCCGCGAGATCGCCGCTCACATCCACCGCGCCATCATCCCGACCTACGCCGAGAAGGAAAAGGCGAAGCAGGAGAAGCGCAAGGCCGCGAGCATCTTCGGCGGTCCGCCGAAGCCGGCCACGTCCTGACTCGAGGGGCCGCCGGCCCCCCTCACGCCTTCCGCGTGAGCCTCCCCTTCCGAACGAGGCCAGCAGGTGCTGGCCTCTTTCGTTTCGAAGATGCGTCGCGAGTCCAACCACGAAATCTCCGAGGCTCCGCGCCTTCGTGTGATCTTCTACACTCGTACGCGTGAACGTGATTGGTTTCGACGATGGGCCGTTCTCGCGCGACCACAGGGGCGACGTGCTGCTCGTCGGGGTGGTGTGCTCGGGGACACGTGTAGACGGCATCCTGAGCGGCAAGATCCGGCGCGACGGCGCGAACGCGACGCGGGCGATGGTCGCCATGGTGCGCGCGAGCCAATTCGGCACGCACGTGCAGGCGATCATGCTCCAGGGGATCGCCGTCGGCGGATTCAACGTCGTCGACGTCCACGGCCTCTCCGCGGCGCTCCGGGTTCCCGTGCTCGTCGTCACGAGGCGCCGCCCCGACATGGCCTCCGTGAAGCAAGCCCTCTTCAGCGGCACGCCTGCAGACCGCCCGCGCGTGGCGGGCGCGGCGCGCAAGTGGACGCTGATCGAGGGGGCCGGTGCGATGGAGGTGCTCGGCGAATCGCGGCGCTCGCTCCGCAACGAGAACGCAAAGCCTCCGTCGGGGATCCGAACGAGCACGCCGCGTCTCTGGGTCCAGCGTGCAGGACTCTCCATCGACGAGGCTCGCAAGCTCGTGGCCGACACCACGCTGCACGGCAACATCCCCGAGCCGCTCCGCCTCGCCCACCTGATCGCCGGCGGAATCACGACGGGCTCGAGCCGCGGGCGCGCCTGAGCGACCTACGCTATTCTCCCGCGATGCGGCTCTGGTTCGGACTCACCTGCCTCGTCGCGTGTGGGCTTCCCTTCATCGCGTGCAGTAGCGCGGATTCGGAATCCGGCCCCGCGCCGCTTCCGGTCCTCGACGCAGACGCAAGCGTCGGCGCAGAGGCGGCGCCTGCCGAGGCGGGCTGCTCGGCCGACCTCCTCATCGATCCGAAGAACTGCGGGCGCTGCGGGCACGACTGCCTCGGCGGCGCGTGCTCGGCGCGCGCCTGTCAGCCGATCCGGCTCGCGGTCGATCGTTCGAATCTGCTGTGGATGACGATCGATGCGACCCACGTCTACTTCTGCGAGAGCGCCGTCCAGAGGCTAGGGCGCGTCCCGAAGGCCGGCGGCGCCGTGGAGCTCGTGAGCTCCTCGTGCTCGTACCAACCCGGGTCAGCCATCATCGACGACACGACGATCTTCGTGAACGACCTGGCCGGCGTCCGCGCGGTCCCGAAGGTAGGCCTTGGAGCGGGCACGCTCATCCTCCCAGGCGCTGTCGCCGTCGCCTCCGACGCAACGAGCCTCTACGTGGTCCAGACCGTCGGCGCGGGCATGACGTCGTACGCCGAGCTCGCGCGCTCCGCAAAACCGAACGGCTCGCCCGTTGCCATCGCATCGCCCCCGCGCGTCGCGTCGCGCTTCGCGCAGGATGCGACGACGCTCTACGCCACCGACAGCGATGGTATCCACCAGTTCGCCAAGAACCCCGCCGCCGGCGCAGATGCCGGCTCCTCGCTTCTCGTGGCCAACGCAGAGCCGGCCGACCTCGCCGTCGATTCGACCTACGTGTACTACGCAAGCCGAACGACGGGCTCGGTGAAGCGCGTGACCAAGGTCGGCGGGGTCTCCGACGTCGTGGCCAGCGGTGTCGACGCACCGAGTGCCATCGCGGTCGACGCCTCGGGCATCTACTTCGCGAGCGAGGACGGCGGGCTCATCATGAGCTGCCCTCTGTCGGGATGCACCGGGGACCCCCTCGTCCTCGCACAGCGACAGGCGCAGCCCTACGCGATCGCCGTCGACGACGTCGCCGTCTACTGGATCACCCGGCGCGGCGGGACCGTGATGCGCGTGGCGAAGTAGACGACCCGCGCCGCTCGCCCGAAACCGTAGCGAAACAGATCACGGCGAAAGACCGACGCGCTCCGTGCCGCAGCCAGCGGAACGCGCGCCCGCCCTTGCTCCAGCCCGGAGCCGCGACTACGGTGCAGCCTGCCTAAAGCCGGCAGAGGAGCGCATATAGCCATGGCCAGGAAGATCGCCATCAACGGGTTCGGACGCATCGGTCGCTGCATCGTTCGCGCACTTCACGAGCGCAACGTGACGGACCTCGAGATCGTCGCCATCAACGACCTGACGGACGCGAAAACCCTCG
>JANXVA010000612.1 GCA_025351875.1 Myxococcales bacterium
AGAAGAGCCGCATCTTCGCGCGCGCGGCGGCGGGCAACGCCACGATGCCGCCGGGCCCCGACAAACCTCCGGCGGCGGAGGGCGAAAAGCTCGGCGAGTGGCTGGCGTGCGGGGCGCCGTAGCTCAGATCTCGAACTGATAGCGCGCGGGATCGTTTCCCAGGACGCGGACCTTGATCCGCGACTCCGTGATCGTGGCAATGGCATGCGCTGCGGCGGCGCGGCCGGGGGCGTCCTCGTCGAGGTTCTCGATGAGGCTCTGGATCGTGACGTAGGGGATGCCGCGGATCACGTCCAGGTGGTTGCGGTGCACATGGCCGTTGAAGACGACCCGCACCTTGCCGCTCTCCTGGAGGATGCGCCGCAGCTCGCCACGCTCCTTCACGAGGGCGAGGTGCGCGAGCCCCTTGAACCACGACGAGTCTTCGAGATCTTGCTCGCTGGCGCTGTGGTGCATGAGCACGATCACGGGCAGCTTCGTGCGGGCCAGGTCGACGGTCAGCCACTCGAGCTGCGCGTGCGGGATGCGCACCTCGACGTCCTTTCGCTCGAGCGTATGCAGCACCACGATGTGGAAGCCGCCTCGGTCGAACGCGTAGTAGAGCGGGCCTTCGTGGCGCCAGATGCGGGCGAGATCGTCGCGCGTGAGATGGATCGTGTCGTGGTTGCCGGCCACGTTGACCAGCTCGGCCTTGGCGGTGCGCAGGATGTCCTGGCACTCGGTGTAGCGGGCGAGGTCCGCGTCGCGGCTCTCGTCCTCGATGTCGTCGCCGAGGTTGACGAACAGGTCGGGTCGGAGCTCCTCGTTCATCGCCCGGACGACGCCGCGCGTGAGCTCCGCCGCGTGGTGCGTCAGCTTGCGCAGCTTGCCGTCGTGGTACGCGGCAGGGCCGAAGTGCAGGTCGGTGACGAAGCCGATCGTGAGGCTCACGAAGGTGATCCTACTCCTTGAGGCGCGGGGCCAGGGCCGGTAGAAGTGAGAGCACCATGCGACCCATCCTCATCGGCGCCGGCCGCGGCAGCCGGCTCGAGCACCAGACCGATGAGGTGCCGAAGACGCTCGTGCACGTGATGGGGCGCCCGATGCTCGAGTGGATCCTCGAGTCGCTCGGCGCTGCAGGATTCACACGAAAGGACGTCATCTACATCTGCGGGTACAAGGCGGACGTGCTTCGCGCTCGGTATCCGGAGTTCACCTACGTCGAGAACACCGACTGGGAGAACAACAACATCCTCGAGTCGCTCATGTACGCGCGCGAGCACCTGGGCGGCGGGTTCGTGTCGTCCTACACGGACATCCTTTACCGCGGTGCGGTCGTGAAGGATCTCGTCGCCGCGCCTTGGGACAAGGTCCTCGCCTGCGACACCGACTGGCGACGCCGCTACGTACGCCGGACGAACCACCCCGAGAGCGACGCCGAGAAGATGCGCGCCGAGGGCTCCGTCGTCGTCGACATCTCGCGCACCATCCCCTCGCCAGAAGCCTCCGGCGAGTTCATCGGCGTCACGAAGTTCACGCCCGACGGCGCGAAGGAGCTGATCTCGGCCTACGACGACGCGAAGGCTCATTGCCAGACGCTCGGCGACCGCCCGTTCCTCAAGGCGTACCTCATCCACCTCTTCCAGCGGATGATCCAGAAGGGCTCGACCTTCAACCGCGTCGACACGCACGGTGGTTACATGGAGCTCGATACGCTGCAGGACCTCGAGTTCGCGAAGTCGTGGTGGGAGGGCGGTTCGTGACGAATGACTGAGCTGGCCGCCTCTTCCGACAAGGAGGTCGAGCTCGACCGGGTGTCGAAGCGCTTCGAGGATCGTGAGGGGCAAGGCCCTGCGAAGGGGGCGGACGGCAAGGACGTGCCCTCGGCGCTGGCCGAGGTGTCCATCGCGGTCGAGAAGGGCGAGCTCCTCGTCGTGGTCGGCCCGTCGGGGTGCGGTAAATCGACGACGCTCCGCATCGTGGCCGGGCTCGAGGAGGCGGACGGCGGCGACGTGCGCATCGGCGGCAAGTCGATGAGGGGCGTGCCCCCGCAGGACCGCGACGTCGCGATGGTCTTCCAGGGCTACGCGCTCTACCCGCAGATGACCGTGCGCGAGAACATCGAGTTCCCGCTGAAGATGCGGAAGACCGCGCTCACCGAACGCCGCAGGCGCGCCGACGAGGCCGCCGCGATGCTGCGGCTCGGGCCGCTCATGGACCGACTGCCCTCGGAGCTCTCCGGCGGCGAGCGGCAGCGCGTCGCGATGGGGCGCGCGATCGTGCGCCGTCCGCGGGTCTTCCTCTTCGACGAGCCGCTCTCCAACCTCGATGCGGCGCTTCGGCAGGATCTGCGCATCGAGATCGGCTCGCTCGTCCGCGAGCTCGGGGTGACCGCCATCTACGTCACGCACGACCAGGTCGAGGCCATGACCCTCGCGGATCGGATCTGCGTGATGCACAAGGGAAGCGTCCTCCAGATCGCCGCGCCGCGCGCGATCTACGAGCGGCCGTCGACGAGCTTCGTGGCGACGTTTCTCGGGACGCCGCGCATGAACCTCATCGACGCGCGCATCGACGGCGATGAGCTCGTCTGCGGGCCGTTTCGGGTGGCGAAGCCACTGGCCGCCTCGCTCCCCGAACGACTCGTCGTGGGCGTGCGCCCCGAGGACGTCCACCTCGCGAAGGAGGGCGACGCCGGCGCCGTCCGCTTCGAGGTCGCGGTGTCCGAGCCGCTCGGGGCCGAGACCCACCTCGTGCTCCGCGCGGGTGACGTCGAGCTCCGGGTGCGTGCTCCGGGCTTCGACCCCCGACCGACGGGCGCTGCGGTGCACCTCACGATCGATTCCTCCCGCATGCATCTCTTCGCGGCCACGATCGACGGCAGGCGCCTCGGATGAGCCTCTCGCGGCGGTCGTTCGCCCTCGGGGCATCGCTGGCGGCGGTCGGCGGCGTGGCGGGCTGCAAGCGCGCCGTTCGTGACGACAAGGGGCGCATCCGCCTGCGCCTCTGGTTCTCGCTCGGCGGGCGCAACCGCGAGGTACTCCTCGAGATCGTGAAACGGTTTCACGCGACCCAGGACGAGATCCACGTGGAGCCCGTCTACCAAGGCGACTACTTCGAGTCGCTCGCCAAGCTGAGGACGGCGATCGCTGCGAAGGCCGCGCCCGCGCTGAGCCACGTCGTCGCCGAGGTCGTCCCGTATCTCGCCCGCGCAAGCACGCTCGAGCCGCTCGACGGCTACCCGGGCATGAAGGAGATCCCGTTCGTCGCGGCGCTCGCCCAGTCGGGTGGATTCCGAGGGGGAGGGGAGCGGCCGCTCTACGGCATCCCTCTCAACCGCTCGACACCGCTCATGTACTGCAACGGCGACATCTTCGCGAAGGAAGGCCTTCGTCCGCCGACGACGTGGAAGGACCTCGTCGACACCGCGAAGACGCTCACGCGGCCGGGGACTCGCTGGGGCCACGAAGTGCCCATTTCCTGGTGGTTCTGGGTCGCGCTCGTCGGGCAAGCCGGCGGCGTGGTGTTCGACGAGGCGGGCCGCGCAACGCTCGGCGACGAGGCTGGCGTGCGTGCGCTCAGGCTCTGGCAAGACCTCGTGCATCGCGACAAGGCGATGCGTCCGCCGCCTGGCCGCGACTACGACGCCTGGAATGTCGTGAACCAGGATTTTCTCGGCGGTCGCGCGGCGTTCATCTGGACGAGCACGGCGTACATTCGCTACCTCGAGGACAACGCGAAGTTCCCTGTCGTCGCCGCGCCGCTCCCGCGTGACGTCCGCGCATCGGTCCCGACGGGCGGGACGTTCTTCGTCGTCGTCAAGCAGGCGCCGGACGAGGAGAAGGTCGCCGCGGCGCGCTTCCTCCGGTTCTTCTGCGAGGCCGAGCAGGCCGCGTACCTCTCGACGCGGACCGGGTATCTCCCGATCACGACGCCAGCGGCCGCGAAGATGCGCGCCGACGGGTTCTTCGCGAAGCATCCGAACGACGACGTCGCGCAGGCCCAGCTCGCGCACGTCGACCCGTGGCCGTGGGAGCCGCTGCTCTTCCGCATCGAGCGCGACATCGTCGACCCCCGCCTCGAGGAGGCCGTCCTGCTCGACCGTGACGCGTCGTCGGTTCTCGCCGAGGCGAGAGCTCTTGCAGCCAGGCCGGGTTGATCCGATGAGGCCGCGCTCTCCCGTTCACCCGTGGCTGATGCTCGGGCCTTCGCTCGCCGCCTGGGCGCTCTTCGTCTTCGTGCCGCTCGGCCTCGCCGCGTACGAGAGCCTCTTCGCGTGGGACATGCTCACCGACCCCGTCTACGTCGGCGGCGCGAACTACGCGGCGATCGCCGAGAGCGGTGAGCTCGGTCGCATCCTCGGCCGGACGCTCGGCTTCAGCGTGCTCGTCGTGTCGGGGTCGATGGCCCTCGGCCTGGGGCTTGCGCTTCTCCTCGACCGTCCCGGCCGCTTCTTCGCGTTCGTCCGCGGCGCGATCTTCAGCGCGTACGTGGTGAGCTGGGTCGCCGTGGCGCTGCTCTGGGTCCTGCTCCTCGACCCGGATCGCGGCGTCGCGGCTGCGCTGCTCCGCGCCTTCGGGCTCCCGCGCGTCGGCTTCCTCACCGACCCGCACGCCGCGCTCGTGACCCTTGCGGCCGTCACGATCTGGAAGATCACCGGCTACGCGATGGTGGTGTTCCTCGCCGGGCTTCGCTCGGTGCCTCAGTCGCTGCACGAGGCGGCCTCCCTCGACGGCGCGGGCCCGATCGCCCGCTTCCGCTGGGTGACGTGGCCGCTCCTCAAGCCGACGGCCGCGTTCGTCGCGACGACGAGCCTCATCGTGAGCTTCCAGGCCTTCGACGTCGTACGCATCATGACCGGGGGCGGCCCCGCGCGCGCGACGACGCTCTTCGTCTACGCGATCTACGAGCAGGTCTTCATGAACCTGAGCGTCGGCCGCGCGAGCGCGCTCGCGGTCGTGTACTTCCTCGTTCTCTGCGTGCTCGCGGCGGCGCAGCTGCGCGCGTGGCGGAGCCAGACCGTGGGACGGCGCGCATGAGCCTTCGCTCCCGCCGTCCCGGCCTTCTCGTCTCGCTCCTCGCGGCCGTCGCTGCGGCCGTCTGGATCTTGCCGTACGCCTGGATGGTGGTGACGTCGCTCAAGCCGCTCGACGAGATTGCCCAGGACCCGACGGCCCCTTTCCCGAAGCACCCGCAGCTCGACGCGTATCGCGAGGTCTTCGACCTCGTGCCGGTCGGCCGTTACTTGCTCGTGTCTCTCGCGGTCGCCGTGGCGATCGGCGTCCTTCAGCTCGCGCTCGCCTTGCCCGCGGGCTACGCGCTCGCGAAGCTCCACTTCGTCGGCAAGAAGACGGCCTTCGCGCTCGTGGTGGCGTGCTTGCTCGTCCCCGCGCAGGTGACGTTCGTGTCGGTCTTCCTCATGTTCTCGAAGCTCTCGCTCACGAACACGTTCAGCGCCCTCGTGCTCCCGTTCGCCGCGAGCGCGCTCGGCACCTACCTCGTGCGGCAGGCGCTGCTCTCGGTGCCCGACGAGATCATCGAGGCCGCGCGGCTCGACGGCGCCTCCGAGCTCACCATCATCTACCGGATCCTCGGGCCCTTGCTCCGCCCGACGCTCGTCTCGGTCTTCCTCGTGAGCTTCGTCTTCCACTACTCGGACTACTTCTGGCCGCTCGTGATGACCACCGACGACACGGTTCGCACCTTGCCGCTCGGCATCGCGCTCCTCAAGGAGCCGGGCAGCGGCGTGCGCTGGCACGTCGTCATGGCCGGCAACGTCCTGCTGTCGCTGCCCGTCCTCGCGCTGTTCGCGATCGCCCAGAAGCACCTCATTCGCGGCGTGGCCGGTCGCAGCTGAGAACATCGCAACCAAGACGTGAAGTCGCGTGAGCTCACTCCGTGGTGCAGGTCGCGCTCTGCGACGGCGTCACCCAGGAGAAGAGCGGTAGCCCGAAGATCGTCCTGTCCGGGATGTTGGGGTAGTAGCCGATGAAGTCGAAGCACATCTCGTCGCCGGTGTTCTCACCGAAGGCGATCGTGGTGTCGCCGGCGTTCTTCCAGGTGCAGCGAGTGCGCATGACGTCGCCGGGAGCGACCTGCGCCTTGATCGGGAAGTTTGCCTGGTTCTCGAAGTTGAAGTTCGGGTTCGCGAAGATCGACTCGGGCGCGCCCGTGCCTCCAGCGAGTCGCTCGGTCGACATCGCCGTGCCGCGGGTGTGCATGTGCGGCGATGCGTTGAAGAGCTTCACGTCCTTGAACGTCGCCGGAAGTTTGTAGTCGCATTTCACCGTGGTGGTCGAACGAGGCGGGATGCTGAACTTCGTCGACCCGAACTTCAACTTCGAGAACCAGGCAAACTTC
>JANXVA010000651.1 GCA_025351875.1 Myxococcales bacterium
ACGATCTGCACGCCCACGATGGTGGCGCCGTCCGAGAGGCGCGCGTAGCGACGGCCGCTCCGCGTGCTCGGCTCGACGAAGGCCTCGAGGCCGAACGTGAGCCCGTTGCCGTCCGAGCTCGCCGCGAGGGCATACGTCTCGGGATAGTGCTCCTCGTCGCCGGCGAGCTTGCCGGTGAGGCGCGCGTCGAGCGAGGTCATCGCGATGATGGACTCGCCGTCCTTCATCTTGAAGAGCTTCTGGATGGGCTCGCCGTAGCCGGTGGTGGCCGGCACATCGACGATGCGGCTGGTGTACGCCGTGCCGTAGTTGGAGAAGAACACCACGCTCGCCTTGGTGGAGCCGGCGACGACCGCGAGGACCAGGTCACCCTCGCGCAGGCGCGTTGCGGCAGGATCCTTGATCTCGCGCTGACGCTTGATCCACCCGTCACGCGTGATGAGGATGTGGTTGTCCTCGGCGACGATGAGCTCCTCCTCGGAGAACGTGCGCTCCTCGCCGATCGTCTCGATGATCGTGCGGCGCTTGCCGGCGGCGCCGAAGCCGGCCGCGAGCGTGGTGATCTCCTCGCGGACGATCCCCCAGATGCCCCGCGAGCCCTTCTCGGCGAGGAGCTTCTTGATCGCGTTCGAGCGCTTCCGCTTCCCGTCGAGCTCCTCCTGGATGACCAGGATCTCGAGGCGCGCGAGGCGGTACAAACGCAGCTCGAGGATGGCGTCGACCTGCTCTTCGTCGAGCTTGAAGCGCGCCATGATCTTCTTCGCAGCGTCCGCCTTGCCGTCCGAGGCGCGGATGATCTTGAGGATCTGGTCGAGCGCATCGAAGACGACCGCGAAGCCGTCGAGGATGTGCATCCTCCGCGCGAGCTCGGCGAGCTCGTGCGCGAGACGCTTCGTGACGACATCGAGGCGGAAATGGAGGAAATGCCAGAGCATCGCCCGGAGGTCGAGGCGCTCGGGGCGTCCGACGTCGGGGTTCTCGGTCGGCACGAGGCACGTGAGGTTGACCGCGAAGGTGTTCTGGAGCGGCGTGTTCTTGAAGAGGTAGGCGAGCACCTTCTGCTCGTCGGCCTCCTTCTTCAGCTCGAGCTCGATGCGGACGTCGTCGGTCGACACGTCCTTGACGTCGAGGAGCAGCGGCATCTTCCGCGCGAGCACGACGTCGGCGATGCGCTCGACGAGCACGCTCTTGTTGGTCGCGTACGGGATGCTGGTGATGAAGATGGTCTTCGTGCCGCGCGACGACTCGCCCGGCTCCCAGGTGGCGCGGACCTTCAGGCTCCCCTGCCCGGTGTCGTAGATCTGCTTGATCTCCTCGGGGGTGGAGACGATCTGACCGCCGGTCGGAAAATCGGGGCCCTTGATCGTCCGGCACAGCTCGCGCGAGGAGAGGTCCTTGCCCTCGGTGAGGGCGTCGAGGAGACGGATCGCCGCGGCGCACACCTCTTCGGGGTTGTGCGGCGGGATGTTCGTCGCCATGCCGACGGCGATGCCGGTCGCGCCGTTGATGAGGAGGTTCGGCAGCTTGCCCGGGAGGACGACCGGCTCGGACTTCGTCCCGTCGTAGTTGGGGCGCCACGGGACCGTGCCCTGATCGAGGCTGGTGAGCAGCTCGGCGGAGAGCGGCGCCAGGCGGCACTCGGTGTACCGCATGGCCGCTGCGGGATCGCCGTCGAGCGAGCCGAAGTTGCCGGATCCCTCGACCAGCGGCACGCGCAGCGCGAACGATTGCGCCATGCGGACGAGCGCCTCGTAGATCGAGGAGTCGCCGTGCGGGTGGAGGTTGCCCATCACCTCGCCGACGACGGTGGCGCACTTCCTGTGCTTGGCGTCGGAGAAGAGCCGCTGCCGCCACATCGTGTAGAGGATGCGGCGCTGGACGGGCTTCATGCCGTCGCGCACGTCCGGCAGCGCACGGCTCGTGATGACCGAGAGCGCGTAGTTCAGGTAGCGGGTCTGGGCGATGTCGTGGAGCGCGGCGAGCTCCTCGGGGTTGGGGACGAAGAGCTCGACCTGGTCGCCTCCCCCGCCCTTCTTCTTCGAGCCTCGCGTGCCGGTGCGCGCTCCGCCCTTGGTGGTGCCTGTGCTGCCCGTCTTCGGTGTTTTCTTGCTGGCCAAGACTCAAGGACCCTGGGCGGAAGTCACCACGGACCCGAGTCGGATGTCAATTTTCGAGGTGAACAAGTGTCAAGCGCGCGACCGTTCGGAAGCGGTCCGATGACGCGCTTGCGCAGGTCTCTGCGCGTTCTGTCTACGCCGTAAAATTGTAGCCGCAGCAGCGTCTCTAATGCGTTTTCATGGGGATAAGCCAGTAGCGCAGTGCGCTACACCGCGTAGCCTCCTCGTCGTTCCAATGCCTACCGCGGACGCGACGCTCCTCCTTCCTCCCCCGTTCAACGACTCGGACGAGACGCCTGATGACATGGGGCCGATGCGGGCCCTCACGTCACCTCGGCATCTCGACCACGTCGGTGTCGAGACCGTCCTCGGAGCGATGATCGAGCAGAAGCGCCGCGCCAGTCAGCCGGCCTTCCCGGCGTACCGCGAGGGCAACGAGACGGAGTCGCAAGAGGACGCGAGCACGCCTCCTTCGGAGCGTACTGGCCGCGCGCCGACGCGTTCGGAAGTCTTCCTCAAAGCACGCTGAGCGCGCGAGATGTCGCTGCCGCTCGTCAAGCTGGCCCTGGATTGGGCCTCGGTCTGGCACAAGGACCAACGGCGGAAGTATCCGGACGCCGACGTCCCGTACATGAGCCACGTCGCCGGCGTGGCCACGATCCTCTCGCGGCACGCGTTCGGCGAGCCCGTCGTCGCGGCAGGCGCGCTGCATGACGTGATGGAGGATTGCGGGATCACGCACGAGGTCCTCACCGAGAAATTCGGGGCCGCGGTCGCCGACCTCGTCCGCCACGTGAGCGAAGAGGACAAGTCGCTCGCGTGGGAGGAGCGGAAACGCCTCTATCTGGAGCATTTCTCCGACAAGCCGTGGGAGGCGCAGGCCATCACGCTCGCCGACAAGATCGACAACTTCCAGTCGATCATCGTGTGTGCCCGCGTCTTCGCTCCCACGTCCGACCCGTGGGCGATGTTCAAGCGTGGTCGCGAGGCGCAGGTCGGCCGGTTCCGCGATTTGCTGCAGCGGACCAAGGCCCTCGCGCCCCACGCGCTCATCGACGAGTACGCAGACGTGCTCGCCGAGGTCGAATCGCTGTAGCCCCCTGAGCTGCGCGTAGTACGTTCGGCGCGGATGATTCGCCGTCCGAGCGCCATCCTCGTGCTGCTCACGGGGCTGAACCTCTTCAACTACCTCGACCGGTTGGTCCTCGCCGCCGTTCTCCCGAAGATCCAGCTCGAGCTCGGGCTGTCGAACTTCCTCGGCGGGATGCTCGAGACGGTGTTCCTCGTCGGCTACTTCGTGACCGCGCCGATCTTCGGTTCGCTCGGCGATCGGATGGCGCGGAAATGGCTCATCGCCGGCGGGGTCGTCGTGTGGAGCGCCGCGACCGTCGCGTCCGGGCTCGCGACGACCGCGCTCGGCCTCGTGATCGCGCGGGTGTTCGTCGGCGTCGGCGAGGCGAGCTACGCGACGCTTGCGCCGACCATCATCGACGACATCACGTCGCCCGAGAAGCGCGGCCGGGCGCTCGCGTACTTCTACGCGGCGACACCGATCGGCGGAGCGCTCGGCTACCTCGTCGGAGGCTTCGTCGAGGCCCGATGGGGCTGGCGGCACGCCTTCTTCGTCGCTGGCGGGCCTGGCCTCCTCTTCGCCGTCTTCTGCCTGTGGATCGCGGAGCCCGCGCGGAAGGTGCTCACCGAGAAGGCCGACATCAAGCGCGACCTGAAGCGGCTGCTCAGCGTGGATCTCTACCGCCAAGGAGTCTTCGGTTTCTGCGCGTACACCGCGGCGATCGGCGCGTTCTCCTACTGGGCCCCGACCTTCCTGTTCAAGCGCTACGGCCTCGCCCTCAGCGTCGCGAACTTCCGCTTCGGTGTGATCACCGTCGTCGCCGGTGCCCTCGCCACGGCCATCGGAGGCAAGTGGGCCGACGACATCCGCAAGAAGGTCGCGCTCGAGTTCGGCGCCGAGGCGGTCGAGCGCGAGACGGTGCGTGGCCTGCTGCGGATCTGCGCCATCGGCAGCCTCATCGGCGCGCCGATCGCCGTCGCGTGCTTCCTGTCGCCGTCGCCCACGCTCTTTTTCGTCCTGGTCTTCTTCTGCATCCTCGCGCTGTTCCTCGGGACGTCCCCCATCAACGCGGTCGTCCTCCGCTCCGTGCCGCCCGAGGTGCGCGCGAGCGCGATGGCGGTATCGATCTTCGCGATCCACTTGCTCGGCGATCTGTGGTCGAAGCCGTTGGTCGGGAAGCTGATCGATGTGTGGCCCGTGGAGCTGGCCATGATGACGTTGCCGATTGCGATCGTGGTGAGCGCGGTGATCTGGTGGCCGCGGAAGCGGGTCGCCTGAAGCTCGGGCACGGGCACGGGCACGGGCTCGGGCACGGGCTCGAGGAGACGAGAGGCGCGTTTGGTGAGGCGGTCGGGTAAGCTGAGAGGGTGCGTCGCGTCTTTTTTTTGAGTGCGTGCGTCGCGCTAGTGTGTGCCGGGATCGTGGGGTTTTCAGTGGCGTGCTCCGACCCGCCGACGGCGGTTGGCGGCGTGGATGCGGCGGTCGAGGCGCAGGCGGCGGTCGAGGGCGGAGCGCGTGACGGCGGCGATGCCGCGGTCGTGCCGCGCGGCGCGAGGATGCTCGGGATCGCCGTGGAGATCGGCGACGTCGATTTTCAGAGAAATGTGCAGATTGCACGCGATGCCGGTGCGCAGACGACGAACCTCACGTTCGCGTGGGACGAGGTCGAACGTGCCTACGACGCCGGTACGCTCGACGCGAGCGACCCCGAAGCGGGCGATGCCGGAGACGCCTCG
>JANXVA010000655.1 GCA_025351875.1 Myxococcales bacterium
GTCGGGATCGCTCGAGGCACCTCAGCACGTCGAGAGCGCACGCAAGGATGCAAAGTACACCTTTTGCTCCTCGCCAAAGGTACCGCTGACGCCCAGCCAGCGCGGGCTCTGCCCGCTCGCGGCGGACGTCGACGGCTGCGAGGGGTTCGTCGCGGCGTGCAAAGGCGACGCGTCGGCCGCGGCGGAGCTGGAGCGACTCCGTCGGCGCTCCCAGCCTGGGAAGTCGACGACTCAGCAGCTCGTCGGGGTGCTCGGCTTCCTCGCCCAGGGGCTCGTCTGGCTCCTCGTCGGACTCGTCATCGTCGCGATCGCTTTCCCACTCGTGCGCGCTCTCCTGCGCGCGCGACGTGACAAGGCAGTCGCCGACGCCCCCGCGACCAGGAACGTGGCTCTTCTCGTCGGAGCGCCTCCTCTGCCTCGACCGGAGGCCATCTCCGACGCCGAGGCGGCGCTGCGCGAGGCGGACGAGCACGCTCGTCGGGGAGAGCTTGCACGCGCGCTCAGCCTGTACCTGGCTGCGTCGCTCGCGGCGCTCGACCGGCGCGGCGCCATCCGCCTCGCGCGCCATCGCACGAACGGCGAGTACGTTCGGTCCTGCGCCGAGGAGAGCGCTCGCACGCCGCTCCGCGAGATCGTCCGCGAGGTCGACCGCGTCGAGTTCGGGAGGGCCGCGCCGACTCCTGATGTGGTCGCAAACGTCGCGTCACGCGCGACCGCAGTGGTGCGCTCGGGTGTGCCGCGCATCGTCGCTTCGATCGCGACGACGGCGCTGACGGTTCTCCTCGCGATGGCGGGGCTCGGCTGCGGCTCGCATCGACCCAGCGGCGGCGGTGCCGTGAGCGATCCCTCCGGCGACGAGCTTCCGCTCGATGTGCTGCGGCGCAGCGGCTACGACGCCTCATACCTGTCGACATCGCTCGTCGCGCTGCCGGTCCCCGGCTCCAGCGAAACGGCTCCGGTCGTGCTCGTCGACGTCGCGCGCGTGGCCCTCGAGGAGGAGTCGACGGCGCATCTCCTCCGATGGGTGGAGGCGGGCGGCGTCCTCGTGCTCCTCGGACCGCCGGAGCTCTGGCCCACCGAGCTTCACGCCACCTCTGGGCCCGCGGAGGATGATCGCGTCGACGTCATCACCGAGGACATCTACGCACGCGGCGCGCGCGTTGGCAGGTCTCATGCGGTGCGCTGGCCGGAGAGCGAGGCGATCGCGTTCGCAGGAAAGAGCGTCTATGCCGCGCAGCTCGCACACGGCAAGGGAATGATCGTCGGCGTCGCCGGACGGGAGCTCGCCACCAACGTCGGCGTCGCGCGCCCGGACAACGCCGGCGCCTTCGTCGCGATCGTCGACATCGCGTTCGAGGACCGACACGCGAGGGACGTCCTGCGCGGCATCACCGAGGAAGGCCGACCGGAGCTGCGCGTCGCGCGCGGCGAAGACGGCATCCCGCCGCCGAGCAATCCGTTCTCGGCGCTCGTGCAGGCCGGCCTCGGGAAGGGCTCGTGGCATGCGCTTGCCGCGTCGATCGTCCTCTTTCTCGCATTCGGGATCCGGCATGCACGCCCGCGGCCGTCAGCGCCCGCGTCGCGCCGCGCCTTCGCCGAGCACGTCGAGGCCACGGGCGCGTTCTACGGCCGTGCCGGTGCGCTCGGTCACGCGCTCGCCGCATACGGTCGCTTCGCGGAGATGCGGTTGCGCGAACGCATGCCGCGCGGCGCCGATCCGGTGGCGTTCCTCGCCGCGCACGCAAACGTGTCTCCCGACGAGGTCGCGCGCGTATGGAAGCGCGCCACCGAGGCGAGGGCCGAAGAGCCGCCCCGCGGCGACGAGCTGGCGTTGATCCGCGATCTCGGCGCAATGCTGGCGAAAGCGCTCTAGAGAGACGCTCGCTCCCTACGCGAAGGTCTTCACCAGCGCGCGCGCCTCGACGATGTTGTCCTCGATGCTGCAGTAGGTCCAGCCGCCGTAGCGACCGACCGGGTACACGCCGCGGGCCGCGAGCTCCCCCTTGATGCGCGCGTGCTCGCCAAGAGAGCGCTGCGTGATGTGGACATAGGCCGGATCCATCACGACCGAGTGCTCGGCGACGAGCTCGTGGTCGGTGATGACGCCGTTCTTCTTCAGATCCGCGAGCACCTGCTCCCGCATCGCGACGGCGTCGACGACGGCGTCCCGCGCGTAGCCGATCTCGACGTAGAGGCTCAGACGATCCGCGTCGAAGATGTTGTCGTAGAAGCCGACGCGGTAAAAACAGGTACTCCGGTCCGGGTAGTAGACCCAGTGGACGTCCTTCCTCCCCTTCCTGTCGAAGCCGAGGTTGAACACGAGCACCTTGTTCCACGAGTACGTCGCCGGGTCGTGAGGCACACGGGCCATCTCGAGGAGCCGGTTGAACGGCGCCGACGAGACGAAGCGCTCGAATTGGATCTCGCCCTTCGTCGTGGTGGCGACCTTGCGTTCGATATCGATGCCGATGACAGCTTCGCCGAGGCGGATCGCGTCGGACCGCACCGCGCTCGCGAGCGCGTTCACGTATTCGATCGCCCCGCCTGCCGGATACGTGAAGTGGGCATTGTAGGTCGCGTTGTTCGCGACCTTCATGTTGCGGATGATGTCCGTGAGGTCCGCGTGTGGGAAGAACCGCCCCATCGCGTCGCTGTCGAGCGTCCCGAGGTCCGTCGCGTAGAGCTTCTCGTTGTAGGGGATGAGGAATTTTTCGGCGATCGACTTGCCGAAGCGCGCGTAGAGCATCCCCTTGAAGCCAGTCATCCCCGCGGCCGGCGCTTCGCCCTTTGCCGCGTTCGCGAAGTAGAGATCGTAGAGGCAGTCGATGAAATCCGCCTGCGGCAGCTGGTGGATGTTCTTCTGGAACGGAAAGTCGATCGACTGGCCCTTGAACTCGATGAACGATTTTTTCTCGATGTTGCGGACGTCCTGGCCCTGCATGCGCGCGCGGAGCCATGCCTCGATGTCGGGGTGCTTGAAGTGGAAGAAGTGGCCCGAGTAGTCCCAGACGAAGCCGGCCTTCTTGACCGTCTTGCAGTACCCGCCGATCGCGCTGTCGGCCTCGAGCACGAGGTAGTCGTCGTCGCCGCGTTCTGCGAGCGCGGCGGCGGTCGCAAGGCCCGTAATCCCTGCGCCAATGACGAGCGTCCGTACCTTCTCCATCGCCGCGAACCCTAGCAGATGTCTGCTACCGTGGGCGCATGACCCCCGAGGCGTTCGAGGCGACCTTCCATCGCATCCGCACGCAGATGGCCAAGGTCGTCGTCGGTCAGGAGGAGCTGGTCTTTGGCCTCCTCGTCGCTGCTCTCGCGGGCGGCCACGTCCTCATCGAGGGCGCACCGGGCCTCGGTAAGACGCTCGTCGCGCGGGCGTTCGCGCGCGTGTCCGGCGCCGCCTTCAAGCGGATTCAGTTCACGCCCGACCTCATGCCGAGCGACGTCACCGGCTCGAACGTCCTCGACCGCGAGAGAGGTGCGTTCACGTTCATCCCCGGTCCGATCTTCTGCCAGCTCCTCCTCGCGGACGAGATCAACCGCGCGCCCGCCAAGACGCAGTCGGCCCTCCTCGAGGCCATGCAGGATCATCAGGTGACCATCGACGGCGTGTCACGCCCGCTCCCCGCGCCGTTCGTCGTCGTGGCGACCCAGAATCCGATCGAGTCACAGGGGACGTATCCGCTTCCCGAGGCGCAGCTCGATCGCTTCCTGATGAAGCTCACGGTCCTCGACCCGCCGCGCGACGTCGAGCAGCGCATCGTGAAGAACCACGCAACGGGCTTCGACCCGACCAACCTCGAAGCCCTGGAGGCGGTGACCTCCGCGGAGGAGCTGCTCGCCATGCAAGTCGCCGCGCAGCGCGTCCGCGTCGACGACTCGATCATCGAGTACGTCGTCGCGCTCGCTCGGAAGACGCGCGAAGACCGCGCCATCGAGCTCGGCGCCTCTCCGCGCGCCTCGATCGCGATGATGAAGGCCGCACAGGTCGTCGCCGCGAGCGAGGGTCGCGACTTCGTCACTCCCGACGACGTGAAGCCCGTGGCCAAGCCCGTGCTCCGTCATCGCGTCATGCTGCATCCGGATGCCGAGCTCCAGGGGATCACCGCGGACGAGCGCATCGACGAGCTCCTCAAGGCTGTCCCGGTGCCGCGCGCCGCCAGGCCTTCGGCCGCGCCCCCCGTGGCTGCGCCCACGACCCCGCCGGCCCAAGAAGCCGGAGCCTAGGTACCGCGGTGGTCGTCGTCCCGACGCGCCGCTTCGTCGTCGTCGCCTTCGTGGCGACCGCCATCGCGACCCTCGCGGGCTTCGTTCCGGGGATCGACCCGGCATGGATCGCTCTCGACGCGCTCGTCGTCTCATTGGCCGGCGCCGATGCGCTGCTCGGTCGTGGACGGCGCGTCGAGGTCGAGCGAAAGGCCGCGCAGATCTTCTCGGTGGGTCGCGCCAATCCTGTCACGCTGACGCTTCACAACACGAGCGATCGCGTACTGCGTGGCACGGTGATGGATGACCCGCTCGCCGAGGCGAGCGCTGTCGGCCTTCCCGGCCACTTCGAGATCCCGCCGCACGCGTCGGTCGTTCTCCGCTACGAGATCACGCCGAAGCGTCGCGGCAAGCGGTCACTCGCTGCCGTCACGGTGCGCTATTCGCTGCCGCTCGGCATGTGGACGCGACAGGAGCGCACCGAGCTCGTCCAGGACGTCGACGTGTACCCGGACGTTCACGCGGCGCGCGCTCTCGAGATGCTCCGCCGCCAAGGACGCGACGACGCACGCGTCGGAAGCCTGCGCGTACGCGGCGGTGACACCGAGTTCGAGCGGTTACGTCCGTATCGCGTCGGCGACGAGATCCGGCACGTCGACTGGCGCGCCTCTGCGCGGCGCGACGATCTCGTCGTCCGCCAGTACCAGGCCGAGTCGAACCAGAACGTCGTCTTCGCGATCGACACGGGACGCGGCATGCGTGGAGAGAGCAACGGCATCACCAGCATCGATCACGCGCTCGGCGCTGCGCTACTCACTGCGGACGTCGCGCTACGCGGCGGTGACCGCGCGGGTCTCTTCACGTTCGACGACAAGCCGCGGAGCTTCCTGCGCCCCACCGGAGGACGCTCCGGCGGGCGCAAGCTGACCCGCGCTGCGCATGCGCTCGATGCCGGCCTCTCCGCCACCGACTACCGCACGGCGATGGTCTTCCTGAAGACGCAGCTCAAGGCGCGTTCGCTCTTCGTCGTCTTCACGAACCTCCTCGAGCCTCGCAGCGCGCGCGAGCTCGCGGCCGCGGTCAAGAGCCTGATGCCGCGTCACCTACCGCTCTGCGTTCTCATGCGCGACGAGGAGATCGAGGCGCTCGCGACGGCACCCATCGATTCCGAGCAGGACGCGCTCGTCCGCGCGGCCGCCGGCGAGTCGCTCGCGTGGCGCGACGGCATCGTGCGCTCGCTGAAGAATTCCGGTGCGCTCGTCCTCGACGCACGTCCAGGCGAGGTGACGCCGCTCCTCGTGAAGCGCTACCTCGAGGTCAAAGCCCGCCGCCTTCTCTAGGGGGCTCCGCCCCTCACGCTTCGCGTGAGCCTCCCCGTTTCGCGACCTGGCCGGCGTGATTCGCCTGCGGCGAACGGCGCCGCGGCGGCGCCGATTGCACGCCTACGATGCGTGAACCTTTGAGCTTCCACGCATGACGGTCTCGCG
>JANXVA010000660.1 GCA_025351875.1 Myxococcales bacterium
GGCTAGCCGTGAGCAAGAAGAGCCACCCGGCGGGGCCTGACCAGAACTTGCTGATCACGATCGCGATCGGCGACGCCGCAAGCACGATCCCGAGCACGCCCATCGCCGGGATGAGGACGAGGCGGAACTCCTTCGTGGAGCGCAGGGCCATGTCCTCCTCGACGTAGATCATGTGATGCATCGGCGTGTGCTTGTCGTAGATGACCTCGAACGGCCACCTCCGGCGATGCAGGACGTGCTTGTGCACCCGCCACTCGAAGAAGTTCGCGAGCAGGAACACGGCGGGGACGACGAGCCAGTCGCTCCAGTGCGTCGTGCCGAGGCGAACCAGCTGCACGGTGCTCACGGCGAGGACGACGAGGCCGATCCCGGTGGTCGCCGCGAGGTGACCCCACGGGCTGTACCACCACGGGATCGAAGCGGTCGCCGCCTGCCGTACCCGGTCGCGACGCTCGCGCGTCAGGCGACCCGAGCTCGCCTCGTTCACGAGGTGACCGTCGTAGCTCAGCGCGTCTTTGGTGGGGGTATCGCCGTTCGTGCTCTGCGGTAGCGCGGCCATGGTTTCGCTCCGATCTCACAGATACTATACGTTCTGTTTTTACAGAATGCACGTGAAATGTCGCGGTGCGGCCCCGTCGACGTCGC
Source organism: Myxococcales bacterium (assembly GCA_025351875.1). Classification (GTDB taxonomy): domain Bacteria; phylum Myxococcota_A; class Polyangia; order Polyangiales; family Polyangiaceae; genus Labilithrix. The sequence continues at coordinate 646 of JANXVA010000660.1, forward strand.
GAGTCAGGCCGCACCGCCTTGGGGCTCGCTAAGCTCGCGTGATGAACAACGGTGCCGACGACGCAGCCCGCTGGCTCGCCGAGCAAGGGAAGGCGCTCGAGCAGGCGCTCGCCGAGCTCGTGCAGATCAACTCGTTCACCGAGAACGTCGAAGGCGGCCGCAAGGTCGGCGCGATGCTCGAGGAGCTGTACGCCGTCGACGGCCTCGCCTCGCGGCGCGTCGTGAGCACGAAGTTCGCCGATCACCTCGTCGTGAGCTCCACGCACACGCCCGCGGCGGACTCCTCGCCGATCGCGCTCGTCGGCCATCTCGACACGGTCTTCCCGCCCGGGCTGTTCGAGGGCTACCGGCGCGACGGCGATCTCGCACGCGGGCCGGGCGTCCTCGACATGAAGGGCGGCCTCGTGGTCGTCGCGTGGGCACTCAAGGCGCTCGCCGAGTCTGGCACGCTCGCGCGGCTGCCCGGCATCCGCCTCGTCATCGTCGCCGACGAAGAGGTCGGCTCACCCGAGGGACAGGGCGTCATCAAGCAGGCGATTGCCGGCGCGAGCGGCGCGCTCGTGTTCGAGGCCGGCCGGAAGAACGACCTCGTCATCACGCGCCGCAAGGGCACCGGAGCTGTGACCGTCACGGCGTATGGCAAGGGAGCGCACGCGGGCAACGCGCACAAGGAAGGCGCGAATGCGCTCTGGGCGCTCGCGAGGCTCGTCGATCGCGCCCAGGCGCTCACCGACTACGACCGCGGCGTCACCGTCAACGTCGGCAAGGTCAGCGGCGGCACGAGCAAGAACACCGTCCCCGACCAGGCCGAGGCGCTCATCGATCTCCGCTTCGAATCGCGCGCCGACGGTGAGGCGCTCGTCTCCGCGCTGCGCCAGGCGGCCGAGGAGTGCGCCGCATCCGTGCAAGGTACACGTATCGAGATCGTGGGCGGCATCGCGCGCCTTCCGCTGGAGCGCACGGAGGCGAGCGCGCGGCTCATGGAGCGCTACGGTGCGGCCGCCAAGGCCGCCGGGCTCGGCAACGGTGAGGCGGGGCTCATCGGCGGCGGCTCCGACGCGAGCACCGCCCATGCCATGGGCATCGCCGCGATCGACGGGCTCGGCCCGCGCGGGATCGGCTTCCACACGAAGGACGAACAGATCGAGGTCGCGACGCTGGTGCAGAAGGCGCAAGCGCTCGCGCGTTTCCTCGCGTCGCTGCAAGTGTGACGATGCCCCCCAAGCTTGCGCCTTCGCGGCGGTCCAAGCTCGCGATGGGACGCCGTCCTCTTGCTTGCCTCGCGGTTCTCGCCGCCTTCGGTCTCGCTGCCTGCCCGGAGCCGACGAACGGTGAGCCGCAGATCCCCGTGGCCCCTGGGCTCGGCGGTCGCCTCGGCTACATGCGGGGTCACGGCATGTCGCCGGTGCCGAAGCCGCCCGTGCCCCAGGTGGCGCTCGCGCACGCGCACCCGATGAGGTCGGGCGACCGCCTCGGCGGCCCGAACGCGACGGGCAGGGTGGGGGACTGGGTGCTCGAGAACGACGAGGTCGTCTTCGTGATCGACGCGCTGGACGGCGGCGGTGGCTTCGCCGAGTCGGGCGGCAACCTCGTCGACGCGGCGGACGCGCGTCTCCGGAAGGACGAGCTCGGGCAGGTCGTCACGTACTTCGGGACGTTCCCGCGGCAGGGCGTCTACACGTCGCTCGAAGGGAGTGATCTCGACGGCGGCGAGGCGAAGATCGTGGCGAAGGGACACGAGCTCTACGATCCGTCGATCGAGGTGATGACCGAGTACCGCCTCGCGGGCGCCGATCGCGCGCTGCTCGTGACGACCACGCTGAAGAACACGGGCAAGGCCGACGTCGCCCTGCCTGCGCTCGGCGACGCCATCCAGTGGGGCGGTGCCGAGAAGGTCGCGCCCGGAAAGGCGGTCGGCTGGAAGGGGCCGTCGTCGGGACCGTTCATCGGCGGCGTCGGGCGCTTCGCGAGCTACGCGATCACGACGCCCGACGGAGAGATCTCCGCCATCAGCGGCGCCGCGTGGACGGACACGGAGCAGAAGAAGAGCGTGACCATCGCCGCGGGCGCGAGCGAGACGTACCAGCGCGTGTTCGCGGTAGGCGAGCGCGCCGACGTGGCGAGCCTCGTGAGCGAGCTCACGAAGGCGTCGGCCGGAGACCTCGGCGGCCTCGAGATCGCGCTCGTCGATGCTGCCGGCAAGGCGGTCCGCGTGCCGCCGGGCGCGAAGGTGGTCATCGCCACGCCCGCGGGCGCCGAGGTGATGAACATGGTCGCGGCGAAGGACGACGCGACCTTCGGCGGTGAGCTCCCTCCCGGCAAGTGGGTCGTGTCGTTCGCGCCCAGCGTCGGGCGCCGCAGCATCGCGGCCGCCGCGAAGGTGACGGTCGACGTGAAGAAGGGCGCGGTCGCGAAGGCCACGCTCGCCGTCACCGAGGTCGCGCGGCTGGATGCATCATGCACTGAAAAAGACGCGTCCGGCGTCGAGACGGAGGCGATGTTGCCGTGCAAGATCACCGTCGAGGGGCTCCTCGGCACCCCCACGCCCGACCTCGGCCCGATGAACGTGGCGGGACCCACGAAGAACCAGCTCATCGCGAACGTCGGTGAGGTCGCGGTCGCCCCCGGGAAATACCGACTCACGTTCACCCGGGGCCCGGAGTACGGAGCCGAGACCACCGAGCTGACGCTCATGCCTGGGGCGCTGCGCAGAGTGAGCACCGCGCTTCGGCGGATCGTCGACACGAGCGGGTACATCGCGACCGATTTTCACCAGCACACGAGCCTGAGCGTCGACGCGCCGGTCGCCGCGCGCGATCGTATCCTCGGCAACGCGGCCGAGGCCGTCGAGGTCGCCGTCGCGACCGAGCACAACGTCGTCGCCGATCTCGCGCCGATCGTCCGGGAGCTCGGCATGTCGCGCTTCGTCGTCTCGGTCCCTGGCGATGAGCTCTCCACCGATGCCAGCAAGAAGCCCTGGGGTCACGTGAACGTGTTTCCGCTTCCCGAGGACGCCAGCCAGCCGCGCGGCGGCGCGCCGGTCGTTCGCGATCGGCTCGCGCACGACGTCCTCGACGAGGTGAGGGCGAAGCCCGGGCCTCGCGGCGTGATTCAGGTCAATCACCCGCGCTCCGGCGCGAACGGGTACTTCGATCAGCTCGCGTTCGACCCGGCGAAGGGTGTCGGGACGGGCGCCGGCTACGACGCGGGCTTCGACGCGCTCGAGGTGTGGAACGGGCGCGACTTCGCGCTTCGCACGAAGGTGCTCGAGGACTTCCTGGCGCTCCTCCGCACGAGCCATCCCGTGACCGCCATAGCCGACACCGATACCCACGGCATCGTCGGCCAGGAGGCGGGGCTTCCGCGCACGTACGTCCGCGTCACGAAGGACGACGCGCTCGACACCTGGGACGCCTCGCGGACGGCAGACGTCGTGCGCGCGGTGCGCGAGACGCGCGACGTCGTCCTCACCAACGGTCCCTTCATGCGCGTCACCGCCAACGGCGTGGGCATCGGTGGCATCGCCGCCGCGCGGAGCGGCATCGTCGTCGTGAAGGTCCACGTCACGAGCGCGCCGTTCGTCTCCGTCGATCGAGCCGAGCTCCGCCTCGCGGCGGGCGGCAAGGTCGTGACGCCGTCCGCTGTGGTCCTCACCCCGAAGCCGGGTGCCACGGGAGCCCTCGAGGCGGATCTCTCCTTCACGATTCGCGCGACGGCCGACGATGCGTTCGTCGTGATCGTGAGCGGCACGCGCCCGATGAGGCCGATGTTCAGCGGCGAGGATCACGAGATCTCGCCCTGGGCGATGAGCGGCGCCATCTGGATCGATGCGAACGGCGACGGGAAGTCGCTCGCGCGCGAGGTCGCCCGGCGATAGGATGCGCGCGATGTCGCTCTCGTGCCCTGGTTTGTCGCTATTTTCGTGGTCCGCCGTCTCCCTCTGCTTCGTGGCGGCATGCGGCTCCGGTCCCACGGATGGGCCGAGGGCCCCCGACGACAAGCTCATCGTCGGCGGCGTGCGCGGCGACGCAGGCCTCACGATGGCGCAGACGCAGATGTCGGAGCCGAACGGTCGCTCGCGTCCGCGTCCCGCCATTGCCGAGCCCATGAAGCCGCCGGCCGAAGAGGAGACCTTCTCCGACGTCGACCCGGGCCCCGATCCGATGCGCGGCTCCTTCCTGCTGCCGCAGGCGATGGTCGGGCTTCCTGCGTCGGGGGCGCTCGTGGCGACGATCAAGACGAGCAAGGGTGAGCTCCGCTGCAAGCTCTTCGACGACAAGGCCCCGATCGCCGTCGCCAACTTCGTCGGGCTGGCGCGCGGCACGCGTCCGTTCAGGGACAAGGCACACTGGGTCACGCGGCCCGCGTACGACGGCACGACCTTCCACCGCGTGATCAAGGGCTTCATGGTCCAGGGCGGCGATCCGCAGGGCACGGGTCGCGGCGAGCCCGGCTACGTCTTCAAGGACGAGCTGTGGACGGGTAACGGTAGCAAGCACGATCGCGCGGGCCTCCTCTGCATGGCGAACCGCGGACCCGACACGAATGGAATGCAGTTCTTCATCACCGACGCGCCGGCCGCGCACCTCGATCGCTCGTACACGATCTTCGGCGAGTGCTCGCCCGTGAGCGTCGTGCATGCGATCGCCAACGCGCCGACCGAGCCCGGCGACCGACCGACCCAGACGATCACGATCGACAAGGTCGAGATCTCACGCGGCGGCGTCACAGCGCCGGCGAGCAGCGCCGCGCCTGCTTCCTCCAGCGCAGCGGCGAAGGACGCGGGAGCAGCTCCGCCTCCGCCTCCGCCTCCGCCTCCGCCTCCTTCGCAAGCTCCGAAGCTCTGAATCTGAGTCGGCCAGTGAGCACCTGGCTCGGCAAATCGCTTTCGGCAAAGGCCCTTGCCCCACTGCTGGCCTCGGAGTAGGGTCTCCTCGTTGCTTCTCCCCAAAAAGGAGAGTGACAGGCCCGGGGCGTAGCGCAGCCTGGTTAGCGCACTAGACTGGGGGTCTAGGGGTCGGAGGTTCGAATCCTCTCGCCCCGACTGAGGTTCGGTAGCCGAAAGGCTCCGGACCTTTTTCGGTTTTTGGGGTGTCGGCGGCGTGAGCGGGAGTGGAGATCATGGCGTCGCCTCCGGCGTGCTCGTCGGTCCCGGGCTCGACGCCGGCTGGCGTGGCCGGCGGCCGTGTACTTCGTCCAGTGAACGATGAGCGCCGTGGATCTTCACGGCGCGAACTTCGACCTCATCGTCGGCACGTGGGGGCGAGGGTGCGACCGCGTCCGACCGTCAGGCAGTGTCGCTGGCGTTCCGGCGTATGCCGAGTGGGACTCCGGCGGTCGTCCGGTCAGGACGCCCGTGGCCAAGCAGGCGTTCGCGATCGTCGACGCGATCGGGCTCCAGGATGAGCGCATCGCCGAGCTCGTGAGCTAGCAAGAGAACAACTCAAGGCGCTCCGGTGTACATGCGCGACGTCGCGCTCGTCGTCGTCGCCGACGCTGGGCCCAGATGCGCCCGACGTCGGACGAGGCCGACCGGCCTAACGCTCGGCCGCCAACTGCGCGCCGGGCGGCGTCGCGAAGGTGCCGACGCCCGGGACCACGACAGTGCCCTTCTTGCCGTCCACGACGACGCCGTTCGCGTTGGTCACGCCGTTCGGGCCCGTCGTCACCGTGTTGCCGTTCGCGGCCTTCGCCGTGACGACGCCGGCGTCGTTGACGAGCACCTTGCCATTGTTGTTCGCCGCGACGACGGTACCGCCGGGCGTCACCGCGACCGCACCCGTGCCGTTCTTTGCAGCGACCTGGCCGGGCGCGACCGCCGCGGCCGCGCCGGGAGCCGCGGCCGCGCCGGGAGCCGCCGCAGCGCCGGGCGCGCCAGGAGCTGCGGTGGTCGCGGCGGGGGCGGGAGCCGCATCGGGCTTCTTCTCACAGGCCGTGATCGCGAGCGTGGCGATGAGCAATGCGTGACGAACGTTCATGGCAATTCCTCGGGGATGGGCGCGAGCGCCGCCATGGAACCGTATCGTGCGCCCGTCGTCCGGGAAAGTCATCGTGCGGCGCGGGTCTGGTACCATCGCAGAATGCGGTTCCAGCGCGGAATTTGCGCTGCTTTCGTCATCGGCCTCGGGTCCCTCGCGGTCATCGAAGGCTGCTCGCTCGTCACGGGTTACGACGGCTTCTACGGCGCGTCCCCGACGGCGACGTGTGGCGCGCGCGTTCCTACGAACACCGCGAAGCCCGCGGCCGCGGCCACCGACAAGGGCACGCTGGTGGGCGCCGCGCAGACGTTGCGCTTCGGCGGCGCCGCAGGTCAGCCGCTGGGGCTCGACCTCGACGAGAACTGCCAGACGACAGCGTGCGAGGCCAAGGAGGGACCCGCGCGAGCCGTCGGTGTCGACAACGTCCTCGGGAAGTTCATCCAGAAGCTCAACCCGCAGGAGGACATCTCGATCGACGCGATCAAGCACGGGAAGCTGGGGCTCCTCGTCGAGGTGACCAACTGGAACGGCACGGACAACGACGACCAGATCAACGTGAGCCTGTTCAACGTCGCAGGCGTCAATGGGTCCGCGGACGGCGGCGCCGTGGTGGCGAACGACGGCAGGGACGTCTACATCGCGCGCGATACGGACGTGCAGACCGCGCCCGTCCCGAAGAACCTCTTCACCTCGAGCAAGGCGTACGTCACGAAGCGGCAGCTCGTGGCTCGTTTCGGGCAGGTCCGCGTTCGCTTGTTCGACCCGACGATGGTCGGCATCAGGGCGGTCGACCTCCCGATCGTCGATGCGGTGGTCGTCGGGACCGTCGCGCTCGCGCAAGGTGGCCTCGAGATGCAGGACGCCCAGCTCGTCGGCCGCGTGCGTGACTCCGACATGCTGAGCATCCTCTCGCAGCTCGGGCTCTGCAGTGACACCGCCGCCTACTCGACGTTCAAGTCGGACGTCTGCGGAATCATCGACCTCACGGACGCGATCAACACGGACGGACAGAAGCGCCCCTGCACATCGGGGTCTATCGCGATCGGTCTGGCCGTGGCGCCGGCGAAGCGCGACACCGGAACGACGGCCCCGGCCCCGATCGACCCCTCCCTGTGTCCGGGCAACCTGATGGACACCTGCAAGCGGTGATGGCTCGGCAGAGGTGTTCACCAAAAGAGAGGCCCGACGCCGTAAAACAGGGCAAAACATGACCGGATGACTTGTGGGTCCGGTATGCTAGAGTAACGTCTAGTATCGTGAAAGACCTGGCCACCACCGCGCGCATCTCGCACCTGAGGGCCCTCGAGGCCGAGAGCATCCACATCTTCCGCGAGGTCGTCGCCGAGCTCGCGCGCCCCGTGATGCTCTACTCGATCGGCAAGGACTCCGCCGTCCTCGCCCGCCTCGCGCAGAAGGCGTTCGCGCCCGCGCCGCTGCCGTTCCCGCTCCTCCACATCGACACGACGTGGAAGTTCAAGGCGATGATCGAGTTCCGCGATCGCTTCACCCGCGACAACGGGCTCGACCTCCGCGTCCACACGAACCGCCGCGGACTGGCCGAGGGCGCGAGCCCGTTCGCGTGGGGCAGCAACAAGTACACGCAGGTCATGAAGACCCACGCCCTCCTCGAGGCGCTCCGTGAGGGCGGCTACGACGCCGCCTTCGGTGGCGCTCGCCGCGACGAGGAGCGCTCGCGGGCGAAGGAGCGCGTCCTCTCGTTCCGCGATCCGTTCGGCCAGTGGGATCCGAAGAACCAGCGGCCCGAGCTGTGGACGCTCTACAACGGCAAGATCAAGAACGGCGAGAGCATCCGCGCGTTCCCGCTGTCGAACTGGACCGAGCTCGACGTGTGGCAATACATCTGGCTCGAGGACATCCCGATCGTGCCGCTCTACTTCGCGGCGCGTCGGCCGGTCGTCGAGCGTGACGGCGCGCTCCTCATGGTCGACGACGAGCGCTTCCCGCTCGCCCCAGGCGAGGTGCCGCGCCTGGAGAGCGTCCGCTTCCGCACCCTCGGCTGCTACCCGTTGACGGGCGCCGTGCGCAGCCTTGCCACGACGCTCCCCGAGATCCTCCGCGAGATGATCGAGGCGAGCACCTCCGAGCGCCAGGGTCGCCTCATCGATCGCGACGAGGATGGGTCGATGGAGACGAAGAAGCGAGAAGGGTACTTCTGACATGGCAGCCCGCGTGACCTCCCCTACTGCCGCGCGCGACGAGCTCGACGCGTGGACAAGGGCCCAGGAGAAGAAGGACCTCGTTCGTTTCGTCACCATCGGCTCGGTGGACGACGGCAAGTCGACGCTCATCGGCCGTCTCCTCCACGACGCGCACGGTCTCTACCAGGACCAGCTCGACGCGGTCCGCCTCGCCTCGGTTCGTGGCTCGACGCGCGGCGCCGGCTCGGTGTCGGAGATCGATTTTTCGCTCTTCACGGACGGACTCCTCGCCGAGCGTGAGCAAGGCATCACGATCGACGTCGCGTACCGCTACTTCGCGACCGAGCGTCGCAAGTTCATCATCGCCGATACGCCCGGCCACGTTCAGTACACGCGCAACATGGCCACGGGCGCGTCCACCGCAGACGTCGCGGTCATCCTGATCGACGCGCGCCTCGGCGTGCTCCCGCAGACGCGCCGCCACGCCCACATCGCGGCTCTTCTCGGGATCCCGAACGTCGTCGCGTGCGTGAACAAGATGGACCTCGTCGACTTCGATCGCGGCAAATTCGACGCGATCGTCGCCGAGCTCGGAGAGATCGCGCGCCGCGTCGAGCTGAAGGGGCTCTTCGCGATCCCGATCTCGCGCTCGCGGGCGACAACATCGTCACCCCGAGCACACGCATGCCGTGGTGGACCGGCGGCACGATGCTCGAGCACCTCGAGACGGTGCCGGCCGGCGGTTCGGCCGGCGCGGAAATGCGCGCGTTCCGCATGCCGGTCCAGCTCGTCTTGCGACCGGGTCTCGGCTACCGAGGCTTCGCGGGGCAGATCGTGAGCGGCACCATCCGGACCGGCGACGACATCGTCACGCTGCCCTCGGGCCGGCGGACGCGCGTCATCGGAGTGGACGTCGCGGGCAAGGACGTCGGCATCGCCGCGGCCCCGATGAGCGTCGCGCTTCGTCTGGCCGACGACATCGACGTGAGTCGCGGCGACATGTTCGCGCGTCCGGACGAGGAGCCTGCCGTCGCGACCGACCTCCTTGCCGATCTCGTGTGGATGAGCGAGCGCGCGCTCGATCCCGACCGGACCTACCTCCTGAAGCACACGACCCGCACGGTGCGTGCCGCGATCGAGGTCCTCCAGGGCGCCGATCCCGAGACGCTGGGCGCGACGGCGCCGCACCCGCTCGCGCTGAACGACATCGGGCGTGTACGGGTCCGGTGCCGTGCGCCGATCTTCTTCGACGCATACCGCGACAACCGCGGGACGGGCGCGTTCATCCTCGTCGACTCGGTCACCAACGACACCGTCGGCGCCGGGATGATCGCCGGCGTCCCCGAGACGACGCGAGCGGCGACAGGGAGCGGGGCTCGCGCGCAGGTCAGCGAGCAGGAGCGCCGCGCGAGGCTCGGACAGGCCGGCGCCGTCGTGCTCCTCCGCGCGCCGACGCAAGCCGCCGCGAGCGATTTCGCGTTCTCGCTCGAGCGCGAGCTGTTCGATCGCGGCCTCGTCGCGACCGTCGTCCTCCAGGAGACCGTCGCGCGCGAGGCTGCCGACGCCTGCGCCGCGGCGGGTCTCGTTGCGCTCGTTCCGCTCGCATTCGTCGAGCACGAGCGTGCAAGCGGCCTCGTCGCGGAGGTCCGTGGCGAGCGTCTGATCGGCGACGCGCGGGACCCGGACGGGCTCGCCCGGCGCGTCGCGGATGCCCTGCGCGCCAATTCGCCGTGATTTTGCGGGTGAAACCGACTAGACCGGGGCGGTGCCGACGAGCCTCACGCTCCTGCGAGACGCCGAGATCTACGATCCGGGCAAGCGCGGGCGCCACGACGTCCTCCTCGGCGGTGGGGAGATCCTCGCGATCGAGCGCAGGATCGCCGATCTGCCGCTCGCTGCCTGCACGGTGGTCGATCTCGCGGGCGCTCGCCTGGTCCCCGGGCTCATCGACTCGCACGTCCATCTGACGGGCGGCGGCGGCGAGTCCGGTCCGGCCTCGCGCGTTCCCCCTGTCGCGTTCTCGGCGCTGACGCTCGCCGGGATCACGAGCGTGGTCGGTCTCCTCGGGACGGATGGCACGACCCGCACCATCGCCTCCCTCGTCGCCACGGCGCTGGGCCTCCGCGAGCACGGGCTCTCGGCCTGGTGCTGGACGGGCAGCTACGAGGTGCCGCCGATCACGCTCACCGGGTCTGTCCGCTCCGACATCGTGTTCGTCGATCCCATCCTCGGCGTCGGCGAGGTGGCGATCAGTGACCATCGCTCCTCGCAACCCACGTTTGACGAGCTCGCGCGGCTAGCCGCCGACTGTCACGTCGCGGGGATGATGAGCGGCAAGGCGGGCGTCCTCCACCTCCACCTCGGCGACGGACCTAGGGGCCTCGAGCTCGTTCGCCGTGCGCTCGACGACACCGAGCTCCCTCCGCGCGTGTTCCACCCGACGCACGTGAACCGGAAAAAAGCGCTCTTCGACGAGGCGCTCGAGCTCACTCGTCGCGGCGTGACGATCGACGTGACCGCGTTCCCCGTCGACGACGGCGAGGACGCCTTCTCGGCTCCCGACGCGATCGTGAAGTACCTCGAGTCCGGCGCCCCGCGCGATCGACTGAACTGCAGCTCGGACGGTGGCGGCTGTCTGCCCACGTACGACGCCGATCGGCGCATCGCGTCGATGGATGTCGGCAAGCCTGCGGCGGTCGCTGGCGCGCTCACCGAGCTCCTCGCGCGTGGTCTTCCGCTGGAGGACGTCCTGCCCGTTTTCACGAGCAACGTGGCGACGCTCCTCCTACTCCCCCGAAAGGGCCGCATTGCCGCAGGCGCCGACGCCGACCTCGTGGTGCTTGACGCAAACCACCGCATACGCGACGTCTTTGCCCGCGGACGACTCCTCGTTCGTGACGGCAAGGCCGTCGTGTCCGGGATGTTCGAGGCAATCAAGACATGAGTCCGGCGAAGCTCGAAGGCGACAAGAAGCGCGGCTTCATCGTGCCGATCGGGGGCGCCGAGGACAAGGAGGGCGCCGCGAACATCCTCCGCAAGTTCATCGAGGTCGCCGGCGGCAGGACCGCGCGCATCGTCATCATCCCCACCGCCTCGACCCTCGAGGACACGGGCAAGCGCTACGAGAAGCTCTTCCGCAAGCTCGGCGCCGATGAGGCGAAGTCTCTCCCGTTCGCGTCGCGTGACGACGCCGGCAAGGGCGAGTGGCTCGACTACATCGAGAAGGCGAACGGGATCTTCGTCACGGGCGGCAACCAGCTCCGCCTCACCACGATCCTCGGCGGCACCGCCGTCGCGAAGGCGATTCGTCGCGCCAACGCACGCGGCGTCGCGGTCGGCGGCACGAGCGCCGGCGCCGCGATTCTCAGCGAGCACATGATCGCGTACGGCGCGGAGGGGCACACCCCGCACGCCGGAGCGGTGTCGCTGGTCCCCGGGTTCGGCCTCACGAACCGCATCATCATCGACCAGCATTTCCGGCAGCGCGACCGCCTCGGTCGTCTCCTGACGGCCCTGGCCTACAATCCGTTCGCCGTCGGCATCGGTCTCGACGAGGACACGGCGGCCTTCATCGATCACGCGAAGAAGATCACCGTGGTCGGCGCCGGCGCGATCACGATCGTCGACGCTTCCGAGCTCTCGCATTCGACGATCGCCGACACGAAGGAGGGCAAGCCGGTCTGCATGACGAACGTGCGCCTCCACGTGCTCGTCGACGGCGGCACCTTCGACCTCGAGACGCGGCGGGCCGAGCCCCGCGCGCGCTGACCTCTTCGCTCCCGCATCAACGGACCCCCACCCACCCCAAAGCGCGAATCGAAGATGGAACTTCTCGAGCGCCGCGTCTACCGCGGCCCCAGCCTCTACGCGCACTTCCCGGTGATGCGCTTGACCGTCGATCTCGGGATCCTCGAGTCCTGGCCGAGCGCGAAGCTCCCCGGCTTCAACGAGGGGCTGCTGACGGCGCTGCCGACCCTGCGCGCGCACACGTGCTCCTACGAGAGCGAGGGCGGCTTCGTTCGTCGCCTCCAGGAGGACGGCGGCACGTGGCTCGGCCACGTGCTCGAGCACGTCGCCATCGAGCTCCAGCAGCTCACCGGCGCGAACGTCGTCTTCGGCAAGACGCGCGGGGAGGGGAGCGCTGGCCTCTACCACGTGGTCTTCGAGTACGAAGAGGAGCGCGTCGGCGAGGCCGCGAGCAACCTCGCGCTCAAGCTCATTCATCATCTCCTCCCCGGCGATCTGCGCCCGAAGGACGCGAAGACGGAGTCCGAGGGCGGCACCGCTCCCCCGTTCGACTTCGCCGCGGAGCTCGTCGAGCTCATCGACTTCGCGCAGCGCCGGCAGCTCGGCCCGTCGACGGGCGCGCTCGTCCGCGCCGCCGAGGCGCGCGACATCCCGTGGATGCGCCTCAACGACTACAGCCTCGTCCAGTTCGGTCAGGGCAAGTACCAGCGCCGCATCCAGGCGACGGTCACGTCGGAGACGCGCCACATCGCCGTCGAGATCGCCTCCGACAAGGAGGAGACGAATCGCATCCTCGGCGAGCTCGGTCTGCCCGTCCCGCGCCAGCGCGTGGTGCGCACCGCCGAGGCCGCGGCGATCGCCGCCGAGCGCCTCGGTTACCCCGTGGTGGTCAAGCCGCTCGACGCCAACCACGGTCGCGGCGTCACGCTCGACCTCAAGAACGGTGACGAGGTCCGCGCCGCGTTCGAGAAGGCCCGCGAGCACGCGCGCAGCGTCGTCGTCGAGAACTTCCTGACCGGCTTCGATCACCGCATGCTCGTCATCGGCGGCGCGCTCGTCGCGGTCGCGAAGCGCGTGCCTGGTCACGTCGTCGGCGACGGCGAACGCAGCATCGCGCAGCTCGTCGACATCGTGAACAGCGATCCGCGCCGAGGCATCGGCCACGAGAAGGTCCTGACGCGCCTCGAGCTCGATCCGCAGGCCGATCGCCTGATGGCCCACAAGGGCGTGACGAAGGACACCGTGCTTCCGAAGGGAGAGATCTTCTTCCTCCGCGGCACCGGCAACCTCTCCACTGGCGGCACCGCGATCGACCTCACCGACGTCGTCCACCCCGACAACCGCGAGATGGCCATCCGCGCCGCAAGCGCGATCGGGCTCGACGTCTGCGGTGTCGACTTCATCACCTCCGACATCAGCCAGAGCCACCGTGAGGTCGGGGGCGGAATCTGCGAGGTCAACGCGGCGCCCGGCTTCCGCATGCACGTCGCGCCGACCGAGGGCAAGGCCCGCGACGTCGCCGGACCGGTCATGGACATGCTGTTCCCGGCCGGGGCGCTCGCGCGCATCCCGATCGCCGCGGTGACGGGCACGAACGGCAAGACGACGACCGCGCGCATGCTCGCGCACATCCACAAGATGAACGGCAACACCGTCGGCCTCGCGACGACCGACGGCGTCTACATCGACGGCGAGCGCACAGTCGCCGGCGACATGACCGGACCGAAGTCCGCGCAGATGGTCCTCCACGATCCCGCGGTCGACCTCGCCGTCCTCGAGACGGCCCGCGGCGGCCTCCTCCGCGCCGGCATGGGCTACAACACGTGCAACGTCGGCGCGGTCGTCAACGTCAGCTCGGATCACCTCGGTATGAAGGGCGTCGAGACGCTCGAGCAGCTCGCCGAGGTGAAGCGCATCGTCATCGAGGTCGCGCGCGACTGCGCCGTCCTCAACGCGGACGATCTCCACTGCCTCCGCATGGCCGATCACACGAAGGCCGCGCGTATCGCCTACGTGACGATGAACCCGCGCCACGATCTCGTGCGCAAGCACCTCCGCGCTGGCGGCCTCGCCGCCGTCCTCGAGGAGGGCATCAACGGGCACATGATCACGCTCTACGACAAGGGCGCTCATCTCCCGCTGCTCTGGACGCACCTCATCCCTGCCACCATCGAGGGCAAGGCGCTGCACAACGTGCAGAACGCGATGTTCGCGGCGGTCATGGCGTACGCGATGGGCGTGAAGCCGGAGAATATCCGCCAGGGGCTCCGCACCTTCGACGCCACGTATTTCCAGGCGCCGGGTCGCATGAACGTCTTCG
>JANXVA010000708.1 GCA_025351875.1 Myxococcales bacterium
CTCGGTGGCGTGCCGTACCTCATCGACCTCTCGGCCAAGAGCACATGGCAGCTTCAGGGAAGCTACGGCAGCGGCGTTCGCGATGTCGGTCTGTCGGCCGACGGCGCGACCGCGCAGCTGAGGTTGCGCCTGCCCGCGAACGTCCATGACGGCGGCTTCTACAGCCGCGAGGGCCTCTGCTCGTCGACGACCGGTACGTGCGGCGTATCGCTCACCGCAACGTACGAAGCGACCGTCCCGTTCGCGATGGTTCCGCCGCCGCCGCCGGCGTACGAGCCGCCGCCGGTCCCCCCGGTCGACGAGTGCCCCGGCGGCCACGACTGCTACTAGCCGCAAGCGACGCTCCGTCGAGCCCGCGCGCGCAGAGGCTGCGCGGACCGCTCACGCCGCGCTTCGCACCAGACGAAGGCGCTCCGTCGCGACGCCCAGCGTGGCGCAGAGGCCCCATCGAAAGTCGATCGCGTCGTCCTCGATACCGTCGCCGAAGAGCGTTCCACCGTCGTTCATCTCCGACACCACGGCGAGCTCGTCCTCGATCGTGACCTCGCCCTCCGTGATCGTCGTTGCGGTCGAGATGCTCGGAAATGCCTCGCGTACGAAGAACGCGAGCCGTGGATCGGTGGGGCGCGGAAGCTTCGACGCATCACCGTGCTTGCCGAGGGCGATCGAACGCGCCCATCCCGTTGCGCCGGTGCCGGTGGCGACGACGACCCCCGAAGACGAATGGCGCTCCTCCTCGCCGCGCCAGCGCACGCGGTAGCGCGCCGACTGGTGCGTGCGGTGCCCGAGGTAGATCTCGTTCGCCGCGAGCAGCCTCTGGCCGTCATCGACGCGCGCCTCGACCATCGTGCGCTCCTCGACGACGACGCGGTTCTCCGCGACGGCGGCGAGCAAGCGCGCGGCCTCACTCGCGCGATGTGGCACGAGGACGCCGTCGTTGCGCTCGGGATCGGGATTGATGCCGACGACGAGCTGCCCCGTGAGGTACTTCGCCGCGTTCGCGACGAGCCCGTCCTGGCCTACGCACGTGACGATGTCCTCAGGCTCGAAGACGAACCGGTTCAGATCGGCACGGGTGATGTGGCTCCGACGCCACTTCATCGGCACGGCGCGAGAGATTTCGCCCAGGACCTCCTCGAAGCGGCGGTGCCGGCGCTCGACGTCCGTGATGTCCTGCCCGCGCGTCTCCAGGAAGAAGCGCGCCTGCTCGCGCGTGCCATGACGCGCGAGCAACGCCTCGTAATCGGTCGCGCGCGTCACGACGACGACGCGCGGAGGCGCGCCTCCCTGTGACCGCGCCATCAGCTCTTGCTCTCGAGCCGCTTGGTGTCCGCCTCGATGAGCTGCTGGATCATCGGTCCGAGCGCGCCCTCGCCGATGTTGAGGTGATCGATCGAGCGCAGCTTCCCGGCGAGCTCCTGCGCGGCCATTCCCAGCATGACGTTGGTGGGGAGGTTCTGGAACGTCGCTATCCGGTCGCGCTCCACGTCGACCTTCGCGCCCTCGACCATGCGAATACCCTCCGCCTTGGCTTCGCCTTCGATGTGCGCACGCGCCGCGGCGGCTTCGACGGCGATGCGCTCGGCCTGGGCCTTCTCGGTCGCCTCCTGGCGCGTGTTCGCGCCCTTCTGCGAGATGAGCTGCTCTTCGCGCTTCGCGAGCTCGATCTGGTTCTTGAGGGCGTTCTCCTGAATGGCGCGCTCCTTGTCGACGGCCATGGCGCGACGCGAGAACGCCGCCTCGTCGGACACCTGCTGGATGTGCTCGCGGGTCGGCGCCTCGAGTGCCTTCTCGAGCTCCGGTGTGGGCGCGACGGATGAGACACGAACGCTGACGATCTCGATCCCCATGTCGTGGATGCTCGCATCGTCGCGCAGCGCGGCCTCGACGGCCTCGCGGATGCGCGCGTGTCCCTCGGCGAGGATGGTTCGCACGGGGGTGGTCGCGATGTACGTCCACGCGTGCTGGTGGGACATCTGCGCGAGGAGCAGCGCGATCTTCTCGAGCGGCTGCTTGGTGTGCGAGCCGCTCACGAGATCGATCGTGAAGTCGACACGCTGCGAGACGATGCGGGGATCGACGACGCGATAGGTGACGACGCCCTGCACGGCGACGTCCTGATAGTCGGACGAGCGGCCGTGCACGATGAGCGAGACCTCGCGATCGTCGACGGGCACCTCGGCGACGCTCGACGACATGGGCAGGAACCAGAAGGAGAGGCCGCGGCCGCTCCGAACGAGCTGGTCGCCCTTGTAGTGCAGGACGTGGGAGCTGGTATCCGCGCGCAAGTGTCTCAAGAAGATGACGCGTGTGACGTCAGCCATGGTGCTTCTCCGAACTGTGAGGATGTTGTGAGACTTCAGACGGCAGAGCGCTTGACGAATCGATAGAGCTCGGCGGGGCGATGATCGACCTCGCGCTCCATCTCGCCGGTGGCCTCGAGCTGCCCCGACGCGAGCATGCGACGACGGAACGAGTCCTTGTTGAGCGGGCGACCCAGCACGGTCTCGTGGACGCGCTGGAGATCGAGGAGCGTGAACGTGTCGCCGAGGAGCTGGAATCCGATGGGGGTGTAGTCGAGCTTTCCGCGAATGCGCTTCACCGCCATCCCGAGGATCTCGGCGTGGTCGAACGCGAGCTCGGCGACGCTGCGCGCCTCTCCCACGTGGACCTCGACGGGACCTCCGGTCTCGCCTTCCCACGGCACGGCGATGCGAGCCACGGTCAGCGCGGAGCGGGAGGGCGCCGCCGCCTCGAAGCGCCCGCGATCGACGAGCGCGAAGAAGCTGACGGTGATGACTCGCATGCGTGGGTCGCGGTGCGGATCGCCAAACGTGTAGAGCTGCTCGAGGAACAGGTTCGTGAGCCTTCCTTTGGCGGCGAGCACACGGCGCGCCGCTGCTTCGAGCGGCTCGTCGATGGCGACGAAGCCTCCAGGCAACGACCACTTCCCCTTGAAGGGGTGGTCGGGCCGCTGCAGCAGAAGAGTGAAGAGCGCACCATCGACGACGGAGAGGAGCGCGACGTCCACCGACACCGACGGTCGCTCGAATGCCCCGGGATCGTAGGCGTCGAGAAAGGCCTTCTCGGAGACCACCGAGGCGTCTCTACTCTCACTCTTGCGCCGTTTCATTGGTTATCTACATAATACATATATGCCCGGCGCATCGAAGTGACAAGGGCCGGCCGGCGGATTCCCGCGCGCTGATACGGTTCCACGGGTGCGTCCCTTGCGTTGCGCTGCACGGACGGTGGGGGATCGCGACCCGTGAGCACCCTCGAGGTGGGCCGCTCGCTGGGGGGCTATCGCATCCTGGAGCGTCTTCGCGCCGGCGGGATGGGGATCCTCTATCTCGCGCAGCGCGCGGGGGCGACCGAGTTCTCGAGGCGCGTGGCGATCAAGGTGATCCACGATCACCTCGCCCAGAACAGCCGCTTCGCCCGGATGTTCATCGACGAGGCGAAGGTCTCGGCGCACATCGACCATCCCAACGTGGTCCGCGTCGAGGAGTTCGGACAAGCCGACGGGCGGTACTACCTCGTCATGGAGTACGTGCACGGAGTCTCGCTCGCGCAAGCGCTCGGTGTCCTCCACGCCAGCGGCCGCGTGCCGATCGAGCTTGCAGTGGCGATGGCCGTGGGGGTCGCAGGCGGGCTCCACGGTGCCCACGAAGCGACGGACGAGATGGGTGTGCCGCTCGGCATCGTCCATCGCGACGTCAGCCCACACAACGTGCTCGTCTCGTACACCGGCGCGGTCCGTCTCATCGACTTCGGCATCGCGAAGACGCGTCAGGTCGGCGGACAGACGCGGACCGGATCGCTGCGCGGCAAGCTCGCGTACATGCCGCCGGAGCAAGCACGCTCGGCGCGGACCGTCGATCGGCGCGCCGACCTCTACGGACTCGGGCTCGTTCTCTGGGAGATGCTCACGACCCGTCGCGCCTTCGATGCCCCGACCGAGCTCGCGCTCTTCGACCAGATCCGAAATCCGAAGATCGTGCCGCCGAGCGCGCTGGCGCCGTCAGTGCCGAAAGCGCTGGATGACGTCGTGATGCGCATGCTGGCGCTGGATCCCGAGGCCCGACCGCAGACGGGACTGGAGCTGCAGCGCGCGCTCCTCGAGGCGCTCCCCGCGGCTGCTCGCGTGCTGCCCTCGGACATCGGCGCCCTCATGCTGAAGGTCCGCGCGACCGCGACTTCACTCGCGCTGGGCCAAGACGATCCCTCCGGGCTGTATGGCGAGGAGATCCGTCGCACGCTGACCATTCTCGGCAAGGGGATGCACGAGCGCCTCGAGGAAGACCCCCAGCCTCGTGAGAGCGGGGCGCCACGCAGGCGCGATGGCGCCGGCTCGCTCGCGCTCGCGTCGGTGATCGTCGCCAACGACGCTGGCATCGTCGTCGAGGACGAGGCGACGTGGAAGATGCCCGCACCGCCGGTGATGAAGCCGTTTTACACGCCCGACGCTCCTCTCCCCGTCGACGCGACGATCGCGGGTCCGGGTCGCTCGTCGCGGCTTGCGGGCGGGGGAGGGCTCACGTTCGAGAGGAAGGAGCTTCCGGCGCTCGCGATCCTCGTCGTCGTGACGGCCCTCTCTCTGATCGCGCTCGGCATGCTGATCGGGAATGGGCCTGCTGGAGGCGACGCCCCTGGCGCGCAGCCGAAGCCGAGCGCCGCTGGGGCGGCGCGGGCGGCTCCTCTCAGGCCGTGACCTTGGAGGCGAGCACGTCGGCCTTTTCGATCTTCGGCGGCTCGGAGAAGAGGTCGCCGGCCTTTGCCATGAGCGCCTTGGCAATCTCGCCGGTGAGGTGCTTGCCGCGATCGTCGTCGCTCGCGAACGCGTCCACGATGTAGAAGACGTTCGGCTCGGTGCGCAGCGCAAACCAGACCGGCGTGAACGCCTCGCCTTGCGCGAGCGGCTGGGCCCCCGCGAGGAACTTGCTGACCTCGTCCTCTTTCCCAGACTTCGCCACGAGCCGAACCACGAGCGCGACCTTGACCATGTGCATCCTCCTGTAGGTGTAGAGCGGACCACGCTAAGCGGTCGCGCCGGTCATGGGGAGTGGCGGAATCGACAACGATGGTATCGTTTACGACATGCGTGTCGCGGTGCTCACTCTCGACGGTGTGTTCGATACGGGGCTTGCGACTCTTTGCGACACCCTCGCGATCGCCAACGCCCTCGCCGGACCAGGGCGCTCGCCGTTCGCGGTGTCGCGGGTGGGGGTGAGACGCCGCGTGAGGACCGGCCAGGGCCTCATCGTCCCGCTCGATGCGCTCCCGCGGCGCGCGCCCGACCTGGTGCTGGTTCCCGCCCTCGCCGCGAAGAGCGCAGCCGGGATCGAGAGCGCGCTCGGACGCTCCGACGTTCGCGACGCGGCGCAGCTGCTCTCGAGCTGGGCCGCGCGCGGGACGACGGTGGCCGGCGCGTGCACCGCGACGTTCGTCCTCGGCGCGGCGGCGCTGCTCGATGGGCTGCCGGCGACGACGACCTGGTGGCTGGCCGCGGCCTTCCGCGAGCGGTTCCCGAACGTGAAGCTCGACGAGACGCAGATGCTCATCGAGGCCGGCACGCTGATCACCGCAGGAGCCGCGCTCGCGCACCTCGATCTCGCGCTCTGGGTGGTCCGTCGGACGAGCCCGTCCCTCGCGCGCACGACGGGCCGCCATCTCGCGTTCGATCAGCGCCCGTCCCAGGGCGCCTATGCGCTCCCTCATCACGTCGCGCACAGCGACGAGCTCGTCGAGCGCTTCGAGCTCTGGGCAAAGCGGAACCTCGCGAGCGGCTCGCTCGCCGATGGGGCGCGCGCGCTCGGCGCCAGTCAGCGCACGCTCGAGCGTCGTGTCCACCACGCGCTCGGAAAGTCTCCGCTCGCCTTCCTCCAGGACCTCCGCGTCTCGCACGCCATCCACGAGCTCGAGACGACCGACCGTGGCCTCGACGAGATCGCGTCGCGCGTCGGGTACCAGGCGGGCGCCACGCTCCGCACCTTGCTGCGCAAGCGCACGGGGCTGGGCGTTCGTGAGCTCCGCGCGCGCGGGGCGTGACGGCAGGCCACCTCCCGGAGCGTCAGCGCTCCTGGCGGTCCGGCGACGCGGGTGTCGCGGCGCGCGAGACACCGCTGTCCCAGGACCGAGACACACGCGGGTGCGAGAACGCCGATCGCGCGCTCTTGCCGTGCGGTCTGCCCCTTGCAACCCGTCCGTTCGATGAAGCCCGCCCCCTCCCGGTTCGTGACCGCGATCGCGTTCGCCTGCACGATGGCCTTCGGCTGCGCGGTGGCGCCCGAGGAGACCGTCGCCATGGACGAGGCGAACCTCTGGACCGCGAGCGGCGTGCGATGGCCGGCGCAGGACGCGGGCGGTCACACGTTCATCATCGTCTGCTTCGAGACGCCGGGCTTCGCCAAGGAGAAGCGCGAGACCATGGCGAACATTCGCGGCTCGTGGGGGCACGCGGCCAAGGTCATCTTCCTCGGCGGCGGCGACTGCGGCGACTACGGGACCAAGAAGACGGGTTTCCCGGCCGCCGACGTCCGCGTGCGCATCGCCGACGAGAGACCGCGCGCGGAGAAATTCGGCGCGGCGCTCCGCGGCGTCCACGGTGGCGTGACGCTCAACTACTTCGGCAAGAACTGCATCGACAAGGACGGCACGACGACGCTCTGCCGCCGCTACTACGACGTCCACGAGTTCGGTCACGTCCTCGGCTTCCTGCATGAGCAGGATCGCGCGGACGCGCCGCTCTGCGCCGACGGGTCCGACCAGAAGACCGGGACGACGGTGACCGGGATGGTCCTGAACGCCTACGACCCGGGCTCGATCATGAACTACTGCAACTACGCCTTCGGTCATCCGGTGCTCAGCGCACGGGATGTCGAGGGCGTACGGAAGGCCTACGGGCACGAGGACCACCCCGGCGGGCTGCAAGGAGGGGAGGAGCCGGTCTCGGCGTCGCCTCCGAGCGGGTCGAGCGGGCCGAGCGGGTCGAGCGGGTCGAGCGGGTCGAGCGGGCCGAGCGGGCCGAGCGGGTCGGGGGCGACCAGCGCTGCGCCGAGCGTTGCGCTCGTGCGGAGCTACTCACCGTCGCGCGGGCACTGGACGTCGGCGGACGCGCCGCCTGCCGGGTTCGCGGAGGAGCAGCGCGTGTACATCGGCGCGAGCGGCCCGGTGGCACTCTACGCGTGCCGGGTCGGCGAGCACGCCATGCCGTCCCTCGACGCGAAGTGTGAGGGCCAGGAGGGCCTGGGCCTTCTCGGCTACCTCGAGAGCGTGCGTACCGCGTCGAACGTCGCGATCTACAGGTGCAGTGTCGGCGCCGGCGTCGATCACTTCTTCTCGACCGATGCCGGCTGCGAGGGACAGAACCGCGAGAACGGCGGCGCGCCGCTCGGGTTCGTGGGGCTCGGTCCGGGGCGGTAGCGGGTCGGCCGCCTCGCAGGTGCGGCAGGTCGTGCGAGGATGGCCTCCTTCTCCGGAGGCACGGATGGCGCAGACGGTTCTCTTCATCAGCACGCGTAAGGGCTCGTGGACGCTCCGCAGTGACTCGGGCGATCGCCAGACGCTCCGCCTCGGAACGTGGGCGGCGAGGAGACGACGGCGCTCGATACTCCGGTAGGCGAGCGCGCGGTGCAGATCGTGGCGGCGCTGTCCGGCGGCTGAGGGTGTGCTTTACTCGAGGGGATGCCTTCGCCTACCGCTCGCTGGATCGTCTGGCTGGTCGTCCCGATGCTCGCCATCGCGTGCGGCTCCTCCTCGGAGAACAGCGCCCTCTGCAGGACGTGCGGAGGGAGCTCGGGTGGCTCGTCCGGCACGAGCGGCGGTCCCGGGGTCGACGAGGCGGGCGCGCCCCTCGGAGGCCCGCTGGCGGCCATCACGGTGACGCCGCCGACGGCGATGGTCCCGGCGGGGACGCTCAAGCAGTTCACGCTCGTCGCGAAGGACGCCGACGGCAAGACGCCGAACCCGTACCCCACGTTCAAGTGGTCGGTGAGCGGGGGAGGAACGATCGGCGACACGGGCCTCTTCCAGGCGGCGACGGTCGGCGGCCCGTACACGATCACGGTCGCGAGCGGCGCCATCAGCGCGACCGCCACGGTGACCGTGACGGAGGGAACGGCTCAGACGATCACGATGGGCGAGACGATGATCCTCGGCACCGACGACTCGGGCAACGGCGACGTCCTGCTCGCGCAGGAGGCGACGCTCGTCACCGCGGCGACCCTCCGGAGCATCTCGTTCTACGTGGCGGCAGCTGACGGCAACCTCCGTCTCGGCGTGTACGATGCGACGGGGCCGGCCGGCGGCCCGGGCGCGAAGAAGGCGGAGACGGCGGAGTTCATCCCGGTGGACGGCTGGAACACCGTGAAGGTTGTGGCGCCGGTGCTCCTCGCGGCGGGCACGTACTGGCTCGCGTACGCGCCGAGCAGCGGCGATCTCCACTTCGTCCGCGGCGATGACGGCACGGGCAAGATCGCCTTCTTCCAGACCCCGTACGGCCCGATGCCCGACACCTTCTCGGACACCCCGCAGACCACGATGGATCGCTGGTCGCTCTACGCCACGCTCACGCCGTGAGCGCTCACTCCACCGTGACGGTCTTCGCGAGGTTGCGCGGCTGGTCGACGTCCGTGCCCTTCAGATCGGCCATGTAGTAGGCGAGCAGCTGGAGCGGCAGCACCGTGAGGAGCGGGAGCACCTCGGGTGCCGCCTCCGGGATCTCGAAGACGTCCGGTTCGTTCGAGGCGCCGTGACCGCCGCGGGCGCTGAGCGGCGCGCCGTCGTGGCTGCAGATGCGACGGACGTCGAGGTCGCCGGCCGTACAGATGGCGATGAGCTGTCCCTCACGCGCCTTCACCTCCTGCATGTTCGAGAGGGTCTTCTCGTAGTGGTTGTCGCGCGGGCACACGACCACCACCGGCATGTCCTCGTCGATGAGCGCGATCGGCCCGTGCTTCATCTCGCCCGCCGCGTAGCCCTCGGCGTGGATGTACGAGATCTCCTTGAGCTTGAGCGCGCCTTCGAGGGCGATCGGGAAATGCGTCCCGCGGCCGAGGAAGAGCATGTCACGCGCGCGCAGGTGCTTCTTCGCGATCTGCTTGAGCCCCTCGCCGGCGGCGAGGACCTCGCGCATCTGCGCCGGCACGCGCCAGAGCGCCTCGAGGATGCGCTTGCCCTGCTCCTCGGGGAGCGTGCCGCGACGCCGGCCCAGGAACACCGCGAGCATCAGGAGCGCCGCGAGCTGCGTGGTGAAGCACTTCGTCGAGGCGACGCCGATCTCGGGTCCGGCATGCGTGTAGAGTGCACCGTCCGCGGCGCGTGGAATGGCGCTGTCGAGCACGTTCGCGACGGCGAGGATGTGCGCCCCCGCGGCCTTCGCGGCCTTCACGGCGGCGAGCGTGTCGCTCGTCTCCCCGCTCTGGCTCACCGCGACGACGAGGTCGTTCGGCAAGAAGACCGGGTCGCGGTAGCGGACCTCGCTACCGATCTCGAGCGTCGACGGAATGCGCGCGATCTGCTCGATCCAGTAGCGCCCTGCCATCGCCGCGTGGGAGCTCGTCCCGCAGGCGACGAAGTAGACACGGCCGACCTTCTTCGCGAGCTCCTCGGTGATGCCCATCTCGGCGGCAATGACGTCGCCGTTCGCGAGATCGATGCGCCCGCGCAGCGTGTCCTCGATCGCGCGCGGCTGCTCGTAGATCTCCTTGAGCATGAAGTGCTTGTAGCCGCCCTTTTCCGCCTGGGTCGGCGACCAGTCGATGCGCTTCGGTGCGCGCGTCACCGGCTTGCCGTCCGCGATCGTCGTGATGCTCATCCCACCCTTCGTCAGCACGGCCATCTCGCCGTCCTGGAGCAGGACGATGTCGCGCGTGTGCGTGAGGATCGCCGGGATGTCGCTCGCGGCGTAGCTCTCGCCGTCGCCCATGCCGAGGACGAGCGGAGACTCGAACTTGGCGACCACGATCTCGTCGGGGGAGTCGCCGCTCACGACGGCGATCGCGTAGGCACCGCGAACGTGCTCGAGCGCCGCCCGTACGGCGTTCTCGAGTCGCTTCTCGCCGTTGCGCATCGCCTCGTCGATGAGGTGCGCGACGATCTCGGTGTCCGTGTCGCTCTGGAACTTGACGCCGCGGCTCATGAGGTCGCGCCGCAGCTCGACGTGGTTCTCGATGATGCCGTTGTGCACGACGGCGACCTTGCCCGCCACGTGGGGGTGTGCGTTCGCTTCGTTGGGACGCCCATGGGTCGCCCAGCGCGTGTGCCCGATGCCGGCGAGCCCGGCGAGGGGGCTCTTTGCGAGCGCCGCGTCGAGGTTGGAGAGCTTGCCGACGGCGCGGATGATCTCGACGCCGCGCCCCGTCTGCACGGCGAGGCCCGCCGAGTCGTACCCGCGGTACTCGAGGCGCCTCAGGCCTTCCACCAGGATGGGGGCGCAGTTCTTCGAGCCGACGTAGCCAACGATTCCGCACATGGAACGAACGGTAACGCGCCCGCCCCGCGAGGTCGACCGTCACCGTCGCCTGTTGCATTTCGACGTTCCGCGGCGCGACTATCCGCCCATGCGAGCGCTCGTCACCGGAGGCGCAGGCTTCATCGGCTCACATCTTTGTCACCGGCTGCTCGAGCTCGGCCACGAGGTCGTCGTCCTCGACAACTTCTTCTCCGGATCGCGGGCGAATCTGCGGGCGATCGCCGAGCACGTTCGCATCGTCGAAGGGGACGTGCGAGACCTGGCCACGGTCGAGGTATGCGCGGCAGGGTGCGAGGTCGTCTTCCACGAGGCCGCGATCGTCAGCGTGCCGTTCAGCGTCGAACGCCCGCAGGAGTCGCACGACGTCAACATCCAGGGCACGCTCAACGTCCTCCAGGCGGCCCGAAGAGCCGGGACGAAGCGCCTCGTCTTCGCTTCGTCGGCGGCGATCTACGGGGAGGAGCCGACCCTGCCGAAGTCCGAGGGGATGCGCCCCGAGCCGATGTCTCCGTACGGCGTCGAGAAGATCACGGGCGAGCACTACCTCGCGACGTGGAGCCGCCTGTTCGGCCTGGAGACCGTCGCGCTCCGCTACTTCAACGTGTTCGGTCCGCGGCAGGACCCGAAGTCCGCCTATTCCGGTGTGATCAGCATCTTCGTCGACCGGATCCTCGGCGGCCGACCGATCACGTTCTTCGGTGACGGATCGCAGTGTCGCGACTTCGTCTACGTCGCCAACGTGATCGACGCGAACATCCTCGCCGCCACGCGGGACGGCGTGTCCGGTCGCGCGTTCAACGTCGCGTGCGGCAAGCGCACCACGCTGCTCGAGCTCGCGACGCTCATCGAGCGCGCCGCCGGCGTCACCGTGGCCCGGTCGTTCACCGACGCTCGCGCAGGCGACATCAAGGACTCGCTCGCCGACATCGCTCGCGCCGCCCGCGACCTCGGCTACGCGCCGGGGGTCGGCGTCGAGGAGGGCCTGAAGCGCCTCGTCGACCATGTCCGCACGGCGTGAGCGCGTCGCTGTGGGTCGCAGGTTCGAAGCGCGATCCGCTCTGTGCCCGTGCCCGATCTCCCTCTCGGACACCCTCAAGGCCCGCGAGAGTCATTTTCCGGCGCCTCCGACGGTATGTCCGCGCCGGTCGTTCGTGATATTCCCGAAGCAATGACCGAGAACATCGCCGTCATGGGCCTCGGATACGTTGGCCTCCCCGTCGCGCTCGCGTTCGCCAAGAAGTTCAATACGGTGGGCTTCGACATCGACGCCGCCAAGGTGAAGGAGCTGGTGGGCGGGTACGATCGCAACCACGAGGTCCCCGAAGACGTCCTGAAGGGGACGGCGCTCAAGATGACGAGCGACACCGCGGATCTCGCCAAGGTGACGTTCTGGGTCATCGCCGTCCCCACGCCCGTCGACGAGAACAACGTGCCCGATCTCTCGCCGGTCGTCCGTGCGTCGGAGACGGTCGGCAAGCACCTGAAGAAGGGTGACGTCGTCGTCTACGAGTCCACCGTCTACCCCGGGGTCACGGAGGACATCTGCGGTCCCGTCCTCACGAAGGTCTCGGGCCTCGCGCGCTCCGACTTCAAGCTCGGATACTCGCCCGAGCGCATCAACCCCGGCGACAAGGAGCACACGCTCGAGCGCATCATCAAGGTGGTCTCCGGCGAGGATGCCGCGACCCTCGAGCGCGTCGCCTCGACCTACGGCGCCATCATCGAGGCCGGCGTCCACCGTGCGCCCTCGATCAAGGTCGCCGAGGCGGCCAAGGTCATCGAGAACACGCAGCGCGACATCAACATCGCCCTCATGAACGAGCTCTCGCTCATCTTCGACCGCATCGGCGTCCGCACTGCAGACGTGCTCGCCGCGGCCGGGACCAAGTGGAATTTTCTCAAGTTCCGCCCGGGCCTCGTCGGCGGTCACTGCATCGGCGTCGACCCGTACTACCTCACCACGATGGCCCAGCGCGTCGGCTACCACTCCGAGGTCATCCTCGCGGGCCGGCGCATCAACGACAACATGGGCCGCTACGTCGCGCAGCGCATGGTGAAGCAGCTCGTGAACGCGAACGTGCCCGTGAAGGGCGCGCGCGTCGGCGTCCTCGGCCTCACCTTCAAGGAAGACGTCAACGACATCCGCAACAGCAAGGTGCCGACGATCATCCACGAGCTCCGCGAGTTCGGCGTGCAGGTCCTGATCCACGATCCCCAGGCCAACGCCAAGGAGACACGCCACGAGTATGGTCTCGAGCTGAATGAGCTCGAGGAGTTCCGCGCGCTCGACGGCCTCATCCTCGCGGTCAGCCACAAGCAGTACCTCGAGATGGGCGCCGAGAAGATCGTCGCGACGCTGCGCGACGGAGGCGTCTTCATGGACGTGAAGAGCGCCTTCGAGCCCGCGCAGGTCGGCGACCGCGTCCGTTACTGGAGCCTCTAGAGATGTACACCCCGACCCACAAGACCAGCCCGCTCGTCGCGAAGACGCACTCGATTGCCCGCGAGATCGCGGCGGCCCACGCTTCGGATGTCGACGTCCGCGCGCGTTTTCCCGAGGAGACGATCGACGCGCTGAAGCAGGCCAAGCTGATGTCGGTCGGCGTGCCGAAGGAGCTCGGCGGCGAGGGCGCCAACCTGCAAGAGCTCACGGCGATGTGCTTCACGCTCGGGCAGTGCTGCGGGTCGAGCGCGATGGTGTTCGCGATGCACCTGATCCAGGTGGCCTGCGTCGTGCGCCATGGGCAGAACGACAAGTACTTCGAGGGCTACCTGCGCGAGATCGTCGACAAGCAGCTCTTGCTCGGGTCGATCACCTCCGAGGTCGGCGTCTGGGGCGATACGCGAACGTCCCTCTGCGCGGTGTCCTGCAAGGACGGCCGCTTCACGCTCGACAAGGACGCCAGCGTCGCGTCGTACGCCGTCCAGGCCGACGACATCCTCGTCACCTGCCGCCGCAACGCGGAGGCCGCCCCGAGCGACCAGGTGCTCGTGCTCGTCCGCAGGAAGGACCGTACGCTCACGCAGACGACGACCTGGGACACGCTCGGCATGCGCGGCACGTGCAGCCCCGGCTTCAAGCTCGCCTCTTCGGGGCCCCAGGAGCAGATCCTCCCGAGCCCCTACGCCGACGCGTCCGCGCAGACGATGGTCTCGTATTCGCACATCCTCTGGGGCGGTCTCTGGCTCGGGATCGCGTTCGATGCGGTCGCGCGCGCCTCGGCGTTCGTCCGCGCCGAGGCCCGCAAGACGCCCGGCGTGGTCCCGGTCAAGGCGTCGCACCTCGCGCGGCTCTCGGTGAAGCTGCAGTCGATGCGCAACGACGTCCAGGCGCTCGCCACCGAGTTCGACCGCATCACCGCGACGCCGAACGGCATGGAGGAGCTCCTCACCATCGGATGGGCGCTCCGGATGAACAACCTGAAGGTCGCCGCCTCCGAAGCCGCGCACGCCATCGTCCACGACGCGCTCCAGATCATCGGCATCAGCGCCTACAAGAACGACTCGAAGCTCTCGGTCGGCCGCCACTACCGCGATGCGCTCTCGGCCTCGCTCATGATCTCGAACGACCGCATCTTCTCGAAGACGGCATCCTTGCTGCTCGTCTACAAGGACGAGTGACAGCGATGCGTGAAGACCGCGAGTACGGCGCCGATAGCTTCTACAAGGGGCTCGTCGAGCACGGCCTCATCGTGCCGACGCGCGTGCCGGGCTCCTTCGGCCGCAACGCCGTCTTCGAGGACGTGCTCGCGCGCTTCGACGGGCTCATCAACGAGCTCGCGAAGAACGACGCGGCCGAGCTCTTCGTCTTTCCCCCGGTGATCGATCGCACGATCATCGAGAAGACGGGCTACCTCGACTCGTTCCCGAACCTCGCGGGGACCGTCTTCAGCTTCTTCGGCAACGAGCGCGAGGCCAAGGCGCTCTCGGCGAAGGTCGGCGAGGGTCAGCCCTGGGCCGATACGCAGGGCATGACGGAGGTCTGCCTCAACCCGGCGGCCTGCTACCCGATCTACCCGACGATGACCGGAACGCTCCCCGAGAACGGGCGGCTCATCACGATGTTCCAGTGGGTCTATCGGCACGAGCCGTCGCTGGAGCCGACGCGCATGCAGTCTTTCCGCGTGCGCGAGTTCGTCCGCGCGGGCTCGCCCGATGCGGTCGTGGCGTGGCGCGACATGTGGCTGCAGCGCGGCGTCGAGCTCCTCGCGTCGCTCGGGCTGCCCGCCAAGCCCGACGTCGCGGCCGACCCGTTCTTCGGTCGCACGGGGAAGATGCTCGCGAACGCCCAGATCGACCAGAAGCTGAAGTTCGAGGTGCTGATCCCGGTGATCTCGCTGGAGAAGCCGACCGCGTGCTGCTCCTTCAACTACCACCAGGATAAATTCGGCGAGGTGTTCGGCATCCGCACCGCCGACGACCAGGTAGCGCACACGGCGTGCCTCGGCTTCGGGCTCGAGCGCTGCGTGATGGCGCTGTTCAAGACGCACGGCTTTCGCCCGGCGGAGTGGCCAAGCGGCGTGCGCGCGCGGCTGTGGCCGTGAGCCGGTTCACCTCGCTCGCGCTCGACGCGGCGACCTACCAGCGCCACCCGCTGCACGCCGAGGATCGCGTGTGGGTCGAGAAGAACTGCTACGTCGACGTGTGGATCGAGCTGATCCACGCGCTCGGTTGCGAGCCGCTCGCCATGCTCCCGTTCGTCGCGGCGATCGACTTCGAGGGAGACCAGTGGACGTTCTTCAAGCCGAAACACGACGAGCTCTTCGAGCTCTACGGCATCGACGTCCAGGAGCTCAACGTGTGGCGCACGCTCACAGAGCACGTCCAGGTCCACGTGGGCGCCGGGAAGATGATCGCGACCGAGGCCGACGCCTTCTACCTGCCCGACACGGCGGGCACCGACTACCAGCGGCAACACACGAAATCGACGATCATCATCAGCGACTTCGACCTCGAGAACCGGCGCCTCGGGTACTTTCACAACGCGGGGTACTACGCGCTGGAAGGCGCCGACTTCGAGCAGCTGTTTCGCGTGGCTGCTCCACCCGATCCCACGTTCATGCCGTTCTTCGCCGAGGTCGTGCGCGTCGATCGCCTCGCGAAACGCACCGGCGACGAGCTACGCACGATCTCCCGCGCTCTGCTCGCGAAGCACGTCGCGCGCCGCCCGGCGACGAACCCGGTGGCGCGCTTCGGTGAGCACATCACCGGCGACCTGACGCGGCTCCAGGGCGAAGGACTACCCGTGTATCATGCATGGGCATTTGCCACGATCCGCCAGCTGGGCGCGGCGATGGAGCTCCTGTCGCTTCATCTCGGATGGCTCGGTGACGACAACGCGCGGGCCGCGGCTGCCGAGCTCGACAAGGTGAGCCACGCCGCCAAGGCGCTCATCCTCAAGGGCGCGCGCGCCGTCAACGGCAAGCGCTCGCTCGACGCCGCCGCGATGTTCGAGGAGATGGCGGGCGCCTGGCAGCGCGGCATGGATCTCCTCGCGAGCGTTTCGTGATCGCGACGGGGGCGCTCGAGCACGGGCAGGTGAGGCTCGTGCCGCTCTCGCTCGATCACGTCGGTGCGCTGGCGGAGGCTGCCTGCGCCGATCGCTCGACCTTCGATCTCGCGCCGGTTCCGCGCGATCGCGACGCGACGGTTCGTTACGTGGAGCGCGCGCTGGCCGATCACGAGGCCAAGCGTGCCGTCCCTTTCGCGGTGCTTCATGCCGGCAAGGTCGTGGGCTCGTACCGGCTCATGTCCCTCGAGTGGTGGACGTGGCCGGAGGGGCCGGTAGAGGTCAGCGGTGACCCTCGCAGCGTCGAGCGCGATCCGCCGGACGTCGCCGAGATCGGCCACGCCTGGCTGACGCCCGCCGCCCAGCGTACCGCCGTGAACACGACCGTCGCGTACCTCCTCATGCGTCATGCCTTCGACGCCTGGCGCGTCCACCGCCTCGTCCTCAAGACCGACGCGCGCAACACCCGCTCGCGGAGCGCCATCACGAGGCTCGGCGGCAAGCTCGAAGGCGTGCTGCGCTCGCATCAACCGGCCGCTGACGGGATCGTGCGCGACACCGCGATGTTCGCGATCGTGGCCGCCGAGTGGCCCGAGGTGCGCGCGCGGCTCGAGGCGGCGCTCGCCTCCACGCACCCATGAAGGAAGAGGAGCTCGAGATCGCGGGGCTGCGCGTCGTCTCGGTCGGCGAGCCTGAACTCGCCGAGCAGGTCGTGGTGCTCCTCCACGGCTTTGCGATGACGCCGCGCGATCTCTCACCGTTCGCGCACTCGCTCCGGGCTCCCGCGTGGTTCCTCTTCCCCGACGGGCCGCTCGCCGCCGAGCCCTCCGGCCGAGCATGGTGGCACATCGACGCGAAGCTGCGCGACGCGGCGCTCCTCCAGGGCCCGCGCGATTTTGCGGTGCAGCATCCCCCGGATCTACCGGCGGCGCGCGCCCAGCTGGTCGCGCTCGTCACGGCGCTTTCGCCGCGTGTGGGGACGAGGCCGCTCATCCTCGGGGGCTTCTCGCAAGGCGCGATGCTCACGTGTGACACCGTGCTGCGCTCGTCGTTCGATCTGTCGGCGATGGTACTGCTCTCCGGCTCGCGTATCGCCTTCGACGAATGGGAGCCGCTCCTGCCGAACGGGCGCCTCGATCGCCTACCGACGCTCGTGGCCCACGGCAGCGCGGACGCCGATCTCGCGTTCGCCGCCGGCACCGCGCTTCGCGATTGCCTCGTCGCCTCCGGGGCCGACGTCACCTGGCAGCCGTTCGAGCAAGGCCACGAGATCCCGCTCGTCGTCTGGCGCACCCTGAAAAAATTCCTCGCGAACGTTCCGCGAGCGCGGCCGTTCCGATCTCCATGACCAGGTCCATCCTCGACGCGAGCGTTGCTGCCGTTCGTCGGTTTTCCCCGGCCGAACAGCATGCGGCGCTGCAGCTTCCGCTCAACGGCCGGCTCCAGCTCCGCGCCAAGCTCGCTCCTGCGCTCGCCGACGTGTCGACGCCCGACAAGCTCCTCGCGGCGATGGAATCGAACGACGTGGTCGCGCGCTCCTTGTCGCTGGTCGTCTTGGCCGAGCTCGATCCCGTCCTCGCCGAGACGCTCCTTCTCGAGGCGGTCGCCGCGCTGCAGCACGAGCAGCGTGAGCGCGTCGTGAAGGTGCTGAGCGAGCTTCCGGAGGAGCACGCGCTGTCGATGGCGCGCTACTACGAGCTCGACGCCAGCGACGTGGCGACGGCGGCGCGCGGCGTCGCGAGCCGCTTCACGCCTGCGCTCTACAACACGTTCCACGCCATCACAGCGGCGATGGCGGACCCGACCGAAGCGCAGCGGCTCATGACGGAGCTCATGCCGCCACGGGACGTCGCGCTCCCCGCGGAGCTCGCGTCGGAGGGTCTGCTCGAAGACGTGAGCCTTCGCGCCATGCCGCTCGCCGCGTTTGTCGCGCTCGTGAGGGCCAACACGGTCCCCTGGCCGGCGACCGCGAAATACGCACGACGGCCGGATCTCGTCACGCCGCCGCAGAAGATCGCGCTGCTCACGCAGATCATGGATGACGTGGCGGGGGTCCACCTCGAGGACTTGATCAAGTGGTTGATCGACGGGCTCGCGAAGACGAAGGCCAAGGAGGCCAAGGAGGCCGATGCGCTGTTCGCGAAGATCCTCCGTACGCACCCGGCGCTCGATCGCGGGACCGCTGCCGTCATGGCGCTGCACGGGCGCAAGGGCCCGGTCGCGAGGGGCGCGCTCGTCGAGCGCATCGAGGCGTCCTCGGTCGCCGAGCCGACCGCGCGCGATCTGCGCCTTGCGTGGCTCGCCGCGGCGGCCGTCGTGAGCTCGGATCCGAACGACGTCGACGCGCTGGCGCGCTTTCTCACGCCCGAGGCTGCTCGTACGCCGGTCGGTCGCGCCGTCGGAGAGGGCGCGGTCCTGACGCTCGCGGGCTTGCCGTTGAAGAAGTGGGACGCCTCGGCCGAGCGGTGGGGAGCGCTCGCGGTCGTCTTGCTGCGGGGGCCGCTCGACGATGGTGCGCGCCGGGTGCTCAACAAGCTACCCGCACCGTCGTTGACGGAGCTGCTCTCGGGTCTCATGAAGCCGGCCGCGCGAGCGGTGACGGTGCCGGAGTCGCCGCGATGGCTCGAGCGGTACGACGCCGGCGAGCACGACGCGGTGTGGCGCGAGATGCGCGAAGCGGGCGCGGCGGTCTTCACGATCGACGAAGCAGCCGCCGTCGCGACGCGCACGATGGATCGCGTGAAGAAGGAGATCGCACGCATCGTCACGATCTTGAAGGACGACGGCTACCTCTTCGGCCTCGAGAGTCCGGTCGGAGCTCCGGAGAAGACGCGCGTCAAGGATCTCGCCGCGATCGAGAAATCGATCGGCCGCGCGCTGCCGCTGTCCTTTCGCGCGTTTCATCTCGCGATGGGCACGGTCGATCTCTCGACCGACCCGAACGCGGGATCGTCGACCACGTTTCGTGCGCTCGAGTGGCTCGACCCGCTGCAGGTCGCGCCCCTCTCGGTGACGCGTGACCTCGCGGCGAGAGAGGTCACGCGCCTGAAGAAGGCGTGGGTAGAGGCGCTTCGTTTGCCTCCCGATCTTTTCTTCGCGATGTCGCCCAACCGGAAGGGCCGACACGACTCCGAGGAGGACGAACCGTACATGCTCGAGGCCTTCGATCAGGGCGCGGACGGGCTCGTCCGGCAGGGCTCACGCGCGCCCGTGCACTTCGTCGACTACCTCCGCGCGACGCTCGCGAACGGCGGCTTCGCGAAGCTCGACGAGCACCCGCACGCGGCCGAGCTGCGCGAGCGTCACTCGAAGGGCCGCATCCTCTTCTGACGACGGACCTCGCGAGCGTTCAGCGAACGAGCGAGGCCTCGACGCTGTTGCCGTAGGCGCCGAGCTCGGTGCGGGTGCCTGCGCGAGGCGGGTTGTCGTTCGTCGCTCCCGCGGGATCGCCGATCATGAGACCAGCGCTATCGGCGCTGTCCTTGACGTACGCCGTGGGCGCCCAGTGCGCGTGCGTCGAGCGGAGGTGGAAGTCGTGGGCGTCCGGCGCGACGAAGAGCGGATCGACGCTCGCCAGGTTCCCCATCCCGAACGCGATCGCGACGCCGAGCCCGCCGCTCGCGTACGCCGTCTGCACGTCCGAGTAGCTCACGGCCACCGCGATATTTGCGCAGCCCGAGCCGCACGAGGCATTGAAATCGAGCCCCTTGGCGTTGCCCCAGAAGATCGAGTTCGTGAACGTGTAGGCGTCCTTCGCGTCGTTGTTCTTCGTGATGTCGACCCCCGGCCCCGGCGCTCCGCAGCCGACGGCGAGGGCGCGGTGGTTCGTCATGTGGTCGAACGAAGCGACCGTCGGCCCCGCGCCGTCCGGACCGCAGTCGAGGTAGATGTTGCCGCCGCAGTTGCTGTCGAAGACCTCGTGGTCGCTGATGCAGTGGGCGGAGTCGTCGCAGAAGAGCCCGCCTCCGTAGATGCCCGCGCGGTTGTCGCGATAGACGTTCCAGGAGAGCTGGGCGGTGGTCTGCTTGCCGCCGCCCGTGTCGGCGCCGACGTAGAGACCGCCGCCCCAGCCGTTGACCTTGTTTCCGGTGAACTCGTTCGCGGAGACGGTGAGCTTGTTGGCGAAGAGGTAGAAACCGCCGCCGTGGCTCGTGCCGGCCTCGCTGCCGGCGTTCGAGTCGACGAGGTTGCCCGTGATTGCGATCGTGCTCGTGTTGGTCGAGTCGTCGACCGCTCCAGCGCCGCCGCGAGAGCAGGTGTTCCTGGAGAAGACGTTGCCGCTGATCGTGCCCGAGACGTTGTTCAGGAAGAACGCGCCGCCGACGTCGCCGCCGCCCGTGCACGTGTTGTCGTGGATGAAGTCGTTCGTGATGTCGAGGCGCTGCGCGTAGAAGATGTCGCGGACGATGCCCTGCGAGTACCCCGTGATCTCGAAGCCATCGATCGCGGTCAGCTGGCCGGCGGTGGGGCCCGGATCGACGATGCGGAGGAAGGTGTCCGAGCCGTTGCCTTGCGCCTTGGTCACGTAGAGAGAGGAGTCGCGGACCGCGAAGCTCTTGCCCGTCTGGAAGCCGCCGGCCAGGGTGAAGTACTTCTCCCCCGGCGACAGGGCCTCCGCGTACGTCCCCTGAGCCACGCAGAGGATCGCGCCGCTGCTCGCGGCAGCCACGGCGGCGCCAAGCGTCTTGTGAGGCTGGGCCGCCGTTCCATCGGCGGTCCCGGCGTTTGCGCCGTCGACGAAGACGGTGCACGCGGGAATCGTGGTGGCACGCGCGACCTTCACCGCATGCGGCGCGGCTCCCGGCGGCGGTCCGACCGGCGGTGGGTCGACCGTCCCCGAGGTGCCTGAAGTGCCTGAAGTGCCCGACGTGCCCGACGTGCCCGAGGTGCCCGAGCTACCGGAGGAGCCTGACGACGAGGACGACGACGAGTCGCCGCTGCTCCCGCACGCAGCGAGGACGACAAAAGGCAGAACGACCCCGAGGAATTTCAAAGCCACCTCGAAACCGTAGCCCCGAAGCGGGGGCCTGTCGCGGGGCCTTCGCTAGCAGCCGACGCACGTGCAGGCGCCTTGGGCCTTGCACGTCGACGCGCACGTCGCGGCATCGGGTTGGCCCGCGGTTCCCATCGGCGCTCCGGACACCGAGGCGCACGGGTTGCTCGTACCGCAGTCCCACTCGAGCGTGCAGCCGGCGCCACCTGACGTACCCGAGCTTGCTCCGCTGCTGGCGCTCGGAGCCGTCACGACCGGGACGGGGGCACCCATGATGGCGGCACCAAGGCTCATGGGAGTCGCCGCAGCGAACGGAGCTCCCTGGCCCGTCAGGTTGCTCTTGATCTCGGCATAGGTGCTCGCGTCGTTCAGTCGGTCGAGGGAGCCTTGGGATCGCTGTAACGCCAGGTGTTGGCCGGAGGTGGATAGGCACCTCCGGGGCAAATCATCTCGCTTGCGACCGTCGTCGCTGGTTGACGTCGATCTCGAGCTCCGCGCCGTCTACCGCGAGATCTTTGGGGAGCTCGGCGATCAGGAACAGCCCCTAAGGGTCAGCTACTCGACGTCAGCTGGGTGATCGCGTCACGCATCGACCCCATGCTCTCGAACACGCTGCGCTTGAGCATGTGGTCGGGAAACTCGATGTCGAACTCCCCCTCGAGCGCGAGCATCACGTTGACGCTCGCATGCGAGGTCATGCCGGCCTGGTAGAGATCCCCGTCCTCCGGATAGACGGCTGCGTCCTTGTTGAGGCGGCCGTGCTCTTTGAGGATCTTCCGAATCCTGTCGATCATGGATGTTCCCGTCGCGCTGAGATGACAACCGCAGTGGCGTAATCGCCCTCGTGACTCAAGCTGAGGGACAAGGAGGGATCCCCGGCCTCGACGGCGGCCGCGCGCGCGGCGCCGTGGAGCACGAGGCGTGGCGCCCCCGAGGGGCTGCGCGTGACCTCGATCTCTCGCCATCCGACGCCGCGCTCCGCGAGATCGAGCGCCTTCACCGTGGCCTCCTTCGCGGCGAAGCGGGCGGCGAGGCGCGCCGGCGCGAGCGCGGGCGTGGACGTCGCGTAGGCGATCTCCCCTTCGGTGAAGACCCGCCGCAAGAAGCGATCGCCAAACGTCGCCATCGACTCCTGGATGCGGCTGAGCTGCACCAGATCGATCCCTACGCTCAGCGGCGGTGCCCCGGGCCCCATCGTCACGGAGTATCCGTGCGCGCGGGTGCCGACTCAAGGCGCATCGTGCTCAAGGCCGCACCGCAGCGTCGATGAGCGCGATGCCGATGCCCCGCCCCTCGGGGATCTGGTCGGTCGCGCGCCGCAGCGCACGAGCGGTCGTGACGCCCGCGCGTACGGCCATGAGCGTCGCGTCGGCCGTGGCGATCAGCTGGGCGACGGTCGGGGACGCGGACACCGCCGCAGCGTCGATGATGATGAAGTCGTAAGGGAACCGTCGCAAGGCTCCGATGATCTGCTCGAACCATTGCTTCTCGAAGCGCGGAGCGGGCTGCCCGGGCTGAGGTACCACCGCGGCGACGTGGAGACCGGGGGAGAGCTGGACGATCCGGTACGGGTGCAGCCAGGGCGCGTTCATCGGCCACGGAGGCGTCGACTCGGGGATGCAGAAGATCGAGGCGAGCTCGGGCTCGAGGAGGTTGCCGTCGAGCAGAAGCACCTTCGCTCGCTCCGCGAAGGAGAGCGCGAGGTTCATCGCGCACGTCGTCTTGCCGTCGTTCCTCGCGGCGCTCGACACCGCGAGCACCCGCGGCATCCGCTTCGCGAGGAGGTTGTCGCGCAGGAGGCGAAAGCTCACCGCGCGCGCCGAGTTCGGCTCGGTGATGAGGACGAGCCGAGGATCGGGCGCTCCCTGCAGCACCACGGTCGGCGGGCCGCCCATCGGCGCGGGCCCAGCAGGTTGAAAGGGCGCGCCCGTCGGCGGCATCGGCATCATGCGGCGCGGGTCGTGCCCAGGCTGCATCATCTGCATCGGGTACCCGGGCGGAGGCTGCGAGCCAGGCATGACGCCCTGCGGATTCGACTGCGGATACTGCTGGGACAGCGCGCTCGCGGGATGCGCGGGCTGGGGCGCGGGCTGGGGCGCGACGTACATGAGCGTGCTCTCACCCGCCGGCTGCTGCGTCTCCGGGTCGGGCACGTACATCTGGGTTCGCTCCGACGAAGGCGGACCTGCGGCGGGCTCCGGGCGGCCTGGGCGCGGCACCTTCACAGGCACGTAGAGCGTCGCCTCCTCGTGCCCGCCAGGCTTTTCGCGGGAACCTCCAGCCATTCTGGTCCGTCATCATAGGCGGCCTCGGCGTGGGCCGATACCCCAGGTTTCAGGCGTTTCAGCCCCGCGGCTCACCCGGTGTCGCGTCGTCGGCCTGCGGGGGCCGCCCGAGGAATGACCCCGATGACGGGCAGGATGTCGAGCATCTCCAGGTCGCCGCGCTGGTAGATGCGGTCGTCGAGGCGGGCGGAGATGAGGGCCACGACCGCAGCGAGGATCAACCCCGCGGCGAGGAACGTGGCGAGCGCCGTGGAGCGCGGCTTCGAGATCGGGTGCACCGGCAGGTATGCCGCGTCGAGGATCGAGACCTGGATGTTGCGGTCGTTCGTGTTGGCGCCAGCGTTGAGATCCGCCTTGAACAGCTTGTCGTCGAGCTGACGCTGCGCGTCCTTCAGGTACTCGACCTCGCGCTGCAGCCGCCTGAACTCGACCTCGAGGGCGACGGCCGGCGAGCCGGGGACGGCGGCGGGCGACGAGCCGTCGGGAGCGGGAGCGGGGGCGATCGCGCCGGGCGGCGGCAGCCCGGCACGACGCGCGGTGATCGAGCGGTGCAGGGTGGCGAGGCGCTGCTCCAGGGCTTCCTTGTCGGCCTCCGAGAGCCTGCCGGTCGGAGGCGCGGACGGCGGCGGAGGAACGGCGGCCTTCTTGTCGGCCTCGATCGCGAGCGCGAGGCGGCGTCGTGCGGCGACGACGTCAGGATGTTGATCCGTGAACTGTGCACGCTTCTCCGCGAGGTCCTTGCGCGCGGCGACGACCTCGGGGCCTTCGGCCGGCGCGGCCACTGGCGCAGGGGCAGAAGCTCCGCCCGACCCCGCCCTCAGCTGGCGCTCGATGTTCCGTGCCTCCGCCTCCATCTGGAAGAGGACGCGATCCTTGGTCCCGGGCGGCATGGCGGCGCCGGACGGCGGCAGAGCAACCGCGAGCCCCTTGCCGCCACCACCGGGGAGGGTGAGGGGGAGAAACTCCGGGTGGAGCGTCAGGAAGCTCGAGAGGTTGCCGTCCGCCACGCGGAGCTTCGCCTTGTTCTGGTCGCTCTGGGCCTCGAGGTACTCCTTCGTCGCCTTGCCTTGCTCGGCGCGCCGGGAAGCGGCCTCCTGGACGATGCGCTCGCCGAGACGGCGCGTGACGTCCTGCACCTCTTTGGGGCTGAGCCCCTCGAAGCCGATCTCGAAGGTGTCGCCTTCGCGAGCCTTGAAGCTGATGTGCCCCCTCAGCTCGTCGACGGCGTCCTGCATTCCGCGGCGGTCGGCGAGGGCGGCGTAGCGAGGGAGGTCCGCGACGATCGGCTCGAGACTCGCGCGCGACAGGAGCATCTCCTTGAGTCGCGCGCCGACGCGGCGTGCGTTCTCGCCGCTGCCTTCGCCGCCGGTGAGATCGGTCGACTTGATCGTCTCCTGGTACTGAACGACCGTCTCCGATTTGTAGATCCGCGCCTTCAGGAACACGCCGGGGATCGAGGCGAGCGCCACCAGGAGGAAGACCACGGAGGAGCGCTTCCAGAACATGAAGCTCCGGCGGACGAACGTGAGGACGCCTTCGAGCGTCTCCGCGGCCGTCTTCGGCGCGTCGTCTTTCTTGCTCATCGATTCATCTCCGCGAGGCGGTCTCCGTGCGCGGCCCTCAGGACCGCGAGGAGCGCCGCCGCGCTCTCGTCCCACGAGCCGCCGCTTCGCGCGCGGATCGCGCTGGGCTCGAACTCCCGGCCTGCAACGTCGAGGAGCGCCTCGCCGAGCGCCGCCGGATCGTGGGCGGGGACCATCGCGCCGAGCGCGCGGGCGCTGCCGCTGGCGTCGCTCAGGAGCTCCGGGATGCCGCCCACCGCGGTGCCGACCACCGGACGCCCGCACGCGAGCGCTTCGCGGATCACGTTCGGCGACCCCTCGGCGTGGCTCGGCAGCGTCACGAGCGTGCTCGCCGCCATCCACTGCGGGACCTCCGCGAGCGGGCGGGCTCCGAGGAAGACGATGCGCTCGCCGTACGGCTCCGCCATCGCCTTCGCCTCCGCCATCGCGCCGCCTTCACCGAGGAGCGCGAGCGAGAGATCGGGCGCGCGTGAGGCGATGGCCGAGAACGCCTCGATCAGATCGAAGACCCCTTTTTCACGCTCGATGCGACCGCAATACAGGACCACGCGACGCGGCCACGGGGCCTTCGCCGGCCACGCGAGCGCGCTCCTCGTCGCGCCCTGATCGCGCACGTAGAAGAGCGATGCGTCGGTCCCGTTCTGCACGACGGCGACGCGCTCGCGCGAGACCCCGAGCGAGATGGCCTTCTCGCCGAGCGCGGCGCTCACGGCGACGAGTCGCGCGGCCCGCGGCAGCGCGACGGAGAGATTCACGCGCGGTCCGAACATCGACGACTGGACGTTGAGGTCGGAGCCGTGGGCCTTGATGACCGCGGGCACGCCGATGAGGCGCGCGAGCGCGACGGCCGCGGCGCCGTCGGGATACGCCCAGGAGCCGAGGACGACGTCGATGTCACGACGCCGCGCGAGAAATCCTGGAAGGAGCGAGGCCACCTCGAGCGCGCCGGAGAGGCCGGCGAGCCCGGGTACGTAGGCGACGCGCGGATGGGCGACGTCCAGCCCCGCGATGACGTCACGCGCGGCGACCTTGCGCAGGCCCCATGATCGCGACTGACGAACCAGCCTCGCCCCGGGAAACCAGGGGATGGTCGCCATCACCCGGAGGTCGCACAGCTTGCCGAGCGCGGCGAACTGCTGGCGGTTGAAGGGCGACGAGAGCGGCTCGACCGAGTTCGGGAAGATCCGCGTGATGGCGAGGACACGCAGGCGGCGCTCGCCCCCGCTCCCGGAGGAGGTCGAGGTCGCGGTTCTGCGTCCAGCCGCCTCCTGATCCGAGAGTGCGATGGGTGCGGTCGTCCCGGCGTCCACCACACAAACCTAGCCCACCAAGGTGCACAACACGAGCTTGCCCTGCAGATGCTATCGTGCGGCCTTCCCATGGCTTCCCACATGAAAGCGCTCGTGTCGAGCCGGCCGATCCCGACGTTGCTCGTGTCGCTCGTGCTGCTCGCCTCCGTCGGATGCGGTGCGGCGGCAGCCTACGACTACAAGAAGGAGCCCGATCCGCGGCTGACCGAGTACCAGGTCGGTCCGCTCGATCAGCTCAAGGTCGTCGTCTGGAAGAACGCGGAGCTCTCCGCGGACGTCGTCGTCCGGCCGGACGGCGTCGTGACCTTGCCGCTCATCGGCGACGTGAAGGCGTCGGGCCGCACGCCGTCGCAGATCCAGAAGGAGATCACGCAGCGCTACGCCAACTTCATCCGCGTCGAAGAGGCCGTCGTCTCGGTCGGCGTGTCGCAGGTCAACAGCCTCAGCTTCACGATCAGCGGCAACGTCGAGAAGGCCGGCGTGTACGCGGTGAAGAGCTACGTCACCGTGCTCGAGGCGATCGCGACGGCAGGCGGTACCAACAAGTACGCCGGCAGCTCCGCGTACATCCTCCGCGGCGCGCCGAGCCGAAAGATCCCGATCGATCTGAAGCAGGCGAGCTCGGGCGAGCACCCCGAGATGAACGTGGTCGTCCTCCGCGGCGACGTCATCGTCGTGCCGTGAAGTCGCGGTCGGTCTTCGGTGCCTCCTGAATCGACGGGAAGCGCCGAGGCTGCAGCGAGGCTGGCCCGCCGGTGACGCGGTGGCAGATGAAGATGGTCAGGTCGTCATTCGCGGGCGCCGACTGCGTGTGCTGCCCGACGCTGCGCAGGATCTGCTCGGAGATGTCAGCCGGACCCGAGCCCGCACTCTCGAGACACGCCGCGAGACGCTCGTCACCGAACAGGCTGCCGTCGGCGGCGGAGGCCTCCACGACGCCGTCCGTGTAGAGGACGAGCGAGTCACCGTCCCGGAGGAACAGCTGCGTCGCCGTGAACTGGGGATCGTCGAGCATGCCCACGGCACCGGAGGCACCCTCGGTGATCGTCTCGAGGGTTCCGTCGGCGTGGCAGAGGTACGGGGGAGGCTGCCCCGCGGTCGCTAGCCAGACCTCGCCGGTCCTCACGTCGAGCGTGAAGTAGGCCGCGGTGAAGAAGAGCTCGGGCTGGCCGCGGTTGATGACCGCCTTGTTCATGATGGTGAAGACCGCCACCGGATCGACATGCGCGAGCGCGGCGACGCGGAGCTCGCCCGAGATGCGGGCCATCAGCAGCGCGGCCGCGACGCCCTTGCCGGAGATGTCGCCGATGAACACCGCCAGGAGATCGGGCCCGACCCAGAAGACGTCGTAGAAATCACCGCCGACCGTGTAGGCCGCCTTGTACGTCGCGAGGAACTCGACGCCCGGTACGGAGAGGACCTCACGCGGCAAGAAGCTCTTCTGGATCTGCGCGGCGAGCTCGAGGTCGCGGTTGAGGCGCTCGCGCTGCAGCGACTCCTCGTGCATGCGCGTGTTCTCGAGCATGATCGCGGCGGGGACCGCGATGCCGTTGAGCAGCTCGAGGTCGCCGACCGTGAAGAACTCGCGGCGCTCCTCGCCGGTCGACACGGAGATCACGCCGAGCGCGTCCTCGTGATCGATCATGGGCGCGTACATCGTCCAGCCCGCCGTCGCTCCCTCCTTCGCGGCGGCGCTGAAGATCGCCTGACGCGCCCAGAGCACGGCGCGGCTCGTCGAGCCGTGCAGGAGCGGCTCCTGCTTGGCGTCCTCGGCGCCCGCGAGATGAACGAGCTGGAAGACGCTCTCCTCGTCCTGCTTGGCGCGCGGGCCGCGGAGATAGATGCCGACCGAGCGCGCTGCGGGGTAGATCTCGAGGACCTTTCCCGCGATGAGCTCGAGCAGCTCCTGCTTGTGGATCGTCTTCGAGATCGCCTGCATGAACGCGTACATCGTGCCGAGCTTCTCGTACGCGTCCTCCAGGTGGTTGAGGTCGACCGATGCGATCTCGGCGCGGAAGCTGGACGACTCTCGCGAGGCGGGCGGCTCGCCGAAGCCAGGGTCGGAGTAGTCGGTGGTCTCCTCGAGGCTCCCGACGCCTTCGGGGGGAATGGTGTCGCGCGTGCTCTCTTTGAGCGTCTCGCGAAACGCGACCTGGTCCTCGGCGCTGGTCGCCGCCAGGGAGATGGGTTGCGGGATCTTGGCCGCGACGGCCAGCTGCTTGAGCTGATGAAACTTGGTGATGCTCTCGGTCGCCCGCCACTTCACCGGGTTCGCGTGGGGCGCCCCGGTCGCGACGGAGTCGACCTGCCACTCGACGCGGAACGCGTGAGGTCCGAAGCGCACCTCGTCACCCAGCTTGATCGGCTGGCGCCTCACCGCGACGCCGTTCACCGACGTCCCGTTCGCGCTGTTGAGGTCGTAGACGACGAAGCCGTCACGCTCGTTGGCGACGCGCGAATGCTGCCGCGAGATGCGGTAGTCGTTCAGGACGAGGTGGTTGTGGGTGCCGCGGCCGACGAGCAGCGGGCCGTCCGCGCTGAGGCGCACGCGACGGGTGTTCGCTCCGAGGCCGACTAGCCAGTAGGAACCCCTCGGTTCGTTCGGTTGGCTCGGCTCCACGTCTGCGTTTCCTCCTCGAGACCGACAGGCAATCTTACCCTTGATCCGATCCGCTTGGGAGTCCTTCGGAACCCACGCCCGGGCCGCGTTTTGCCGCGCCACGGCGGCGGAGACAGGGGAGCGCGCTTCGCGGTACCATCAGACATGACTCCGGGCGTGCGGCTCGTGAAGCGTCTCATCGACCTCGCTGGCTCTTCCGCCGGCATCGCGCTCACGTGGCCGCTGGCCGTGCCGATCGCCCTCGCGATCCGCCTCGATTCGCCGGGCCCCATCTTCTTCGTCCAGCGGCGCTCGGGTCCGCTCCTCGACGACGAGGACGACGCGCGCGTCCCGCACGATCGCAAGGCCCACCGCTGGTCGGACTTCGACATCTACAAGTTCCGGACGATGCGCGTCGACGCCGAGCGAGGGACGGGCGCGGTGCTCGCCTCGAAGGGCGATCCGCGCGTCACCCGCGTGGGTGCGTTCCTGCGGAAGACGCGGCTCGACGAGCTGCCTCAGTTCTGGAACGTGCTCCGCGGTGACATGTCCCTCGTGGGCCCGCGTCCGGAGCGTCCGGAGCTGCTCGAGACGCTCGCGCACGCCATCCCGTACTTCGAGGAGCGCACGCGCGGCGTGAAGCCCGGGCTGACGGGGCTGGCGCAGATCTCGCTCGGCTACAGCGGCAACGCGTCACCGGACAGCGAGGCGGGGAAGGTCTTCGCGAGCCTCGCCAACCCGTTCGGCGTCGACGAGGCTGACGGCGCGGTCGCGGACGACATGCGCAACAAGCTGATGTTCGATCTGGCGTATGCCGCGTCGCTCGAGGACTTCTGGACGTACCTGCGCCTCGAGCTGACGATCCTGGTGAAGACCCCGCTCATCATGGTGCTTTCGCGGGGTCACTGAGCTGTTACGCTCCAGCGGACGAGCGCCGTGAATGCCGAGACGAAACCGAGCGATGCGGGCGAGCCGACGGTCACTCACGTCACCTTCCGGCTGAGGGCGAGCCTCGCCCATCGGTCGCTGGCAATTGGCCTCGTCTCGACGCTCGTGGAGCATGTGAAATCTGCGGACCGCGACTTTCGTAACGCCATCACGACGGCCTTCGGCGAGGCCTTCAACAACGTCGTGATCCACGGCTACAGAAACCGCACCGACGGTATGCTCGACGTCGAGGCGGAGCTCGGCTCGGATCACATGACACTCAGACTGATCGACGACGGGGTGCAGGCGGATCTCTCGAGCGTCACCCCGCCTGATCTCTCCACGCTGCCGGAGGGGGGCCTCGGCATCTTCATGATCCACGCGCTCGTCGACGAGGTCGTCTACGACAGCGGCACCCGCAACGTCCTGTCGCTCACCAAACGAACATGAAATGCAATCGCACTGACATCGACACCGAGACACGGCTGGAGCTCGAGGGTGCGCTCGACGCGCTGACCGCCCCCGAGATCCGCCCTATCTTCGACAAGGTGGTCACCGATGGCCGGAAGCGCGTCACCGTCGACATCCACAAGGTGACGATGATCGACAGCTCGGGCATCGGGGCGATCGTGTCGCTCTTCAAGCGCATCAAGGCGGAGGGCGGCCAGGTCCTGGTCATCGGCGCGCGCGATCAGCCGCTGGCCGTGTTCAAGCTCCTGAAGCTAGACCGCGTCTTCGGGCTGTAGGGCGCCCATGGGCGCACGGTCGGCGCCGCCTCATCCATCTCGCGAGGTGGGAGTACTCGCCCGCCTGCGCTCTCGGCGATGAACGCGCCCGATCTCTTCGACGAGGAGATCGCG
Source organism: Myxococcales bacterium (assembly GCA_025351875.1). Taxonomy (GTDB): domain Bacteria; phylum Myxococcota_A; class Polyangia; order Polyangiales; family Polyangiaceae; genus Labilithrix. Next base: position 30,541 of record JANXVA010000708.1, read on the forward strand.
CACGCCATCGAAGAGATCCGACGAAGGCCAACGGCGGGCACCGTGTTCGCGGCGCGCTTCCCCGAGGAAGCTCGCCGCGTGTTCCCGCGGCGCGTGCATGTGGAGCCGTCACGCTCGGTCACTCCGGGACGCAGGCCGTGTACGGGCTCAGGTTGCAGGCCCAACCCCTCGGGCAGTCGGCGTTCGCCGTGCACTGCTTCGTGCAGAAGCCGACCGTCTTCGCGATGATGCACTTGCCGCCCTCGCACTCGGCGCCCTTCGTGCAGTCCTCGCCGAGTGCCTTCTTCGCCGGCGTCGTTCCGCCGGAGGTGGTTCCTCCGCTCGTGGTTCCGCCGGTCGTGCACGGGTCCGCCGCCAGCGGGCTCAAGGACTCGGTGTCGAGACCGCCGGGATCCGCCGGCGGAGTCGAGCCACCACCACCACCGCCGCTCGGCGGCTTCTCAGTCCCCGTTCCGCCGCTGGGGGTGCCGCTGGACGCTGGGCAGTTCGAGGTGCCCGAGGAGGGCGAGCCGGAGTCGCTCGACGAGCAGGCGGCGACGAGGGAGACGAGGAGGGCAGCGGCGGCGACGAGGACGTTCGAGCTTTTCATACCGCCAAGACGGAGCCCGCCCGGCGCTGTCGCAAAAAGAAATCAGTTTCCCGGACGAACGCAGCGCATCCCGATGCGCACCCCCTGCGGCGACGACGTCCCGATGCTCTGAGCGGCGGCGGCGCGCAGCTGGCCGGCTCCGAGCTCCGCCCACGACGTGCCCCGGATCGGCCATCCCGCCTGTCGGCCAGGCTCCGTGCAGACCGGGTCGACCACCGGATTCCCTTGGTAGCAGGGCTCGTCGGAGTCCTGATTCGTGTCGCGCGTCCACTCGGCGAGGTTGCCTGCGAGATCGACGACCTCACCCTCGGGCAGCGAAACCCGATCGAGGCGGCCGCTTCCCGGCTTTGCCGGCCCGACACCGAGCGCCGCGCATTTTCGCCACTCCGGCGGTCGGGCGGCGTCGTAGCTGCGGCCGAAGACGGCGTCGTCGCAGCCCGCGTTGACGTCGCCCCAGGGGAACGTCGCGTCCCGGCGCGCGCCCGCCACGAACTCGAACTGCGCTTCGCTCGGCAGCGTCCCGCCACGTGCCTCGCAGAAGTGCCGCGCCAGCTCGACAGATACGCAGTTCACCGGCAGCTCCTCGTTCGTCCCGGGTCGCGTCGTGTACGTGCAGTAGAGGTTGAACTTCGTCGCGTCGGTGCCCTGGCTCTGCGGATCACCCTTGTCGAACGTGCCGCCGCCGATCGCGAGGCCCGAGGCACGCATCTCGGCGACCGTGACCTCGTGCTTGTCGATGAAGAAGGGCGCCACGGCGACGAGGCGCTCGTAAGGGACAGTGAGCGAGAGGTCGCCGAACCAGAATGCGCCGCCCGCGACGCATGCCTCGCCTTCGCGCGCGGGCGAGGCGCACGCGCTCACCACCTCGGAGCGCCAGGTCCCGGCGAGCCCCTTCGGGGGCGGTCCTGCCGAGGCTGCAACGGGGGCCGCGAGCGTGCCGCGCGGAGTCAGGATGTCGTCCGTGAGGAGGACGACGTGCACGTCGACGATCCCGTCCGCGCCGACGGGCGGTAACGACACGACCGTCTCGAGCGTGGAGGACGGCTGCGGCTCGGCGCTGCTCTCGGTGGGGCCCGCGTGATAGAGGCGGACGCGCGCCCGGTACCCGGAGGCCCCCGGCCTGGGCACGAAGCCGACCGTGGCGCGACCCTCGTTGAACACCACGTGCTCCGCGCCGAAATCCCTGAAGCACTCGCGACATGGCTCCGTCTCGCCCGGCGCGAAGAGCTCGATGCGCATGCGCTCGAAGAGCGCGTTCCGCCCGACGGCCTCGAAGGGGGCGCCCGTGCCGCGCGGGAGCCACGCATCCGTCGCGACGCCGAGCACGACCTGACCTTCGGGCGGCAACGGGGCGGGTTCGAGCACGCTGCACGAGGCGATCACGAGCGCGAGCGCGACGGCTGCGACCTTGCGCGCGCGCATCATGGCTTCTTCACCGGATAAGCGCAGCGCACGCCCGTGACCTGGTAGCCGTCCTGGTCGACGGGCGTGAAGCGGAAGGTGGGACGCTGCGCATCGCTGATCCAGGAGTTGCCGCGCGTCACCTGCGCGATGCCCTTGTCCACCACGACGGGATCCACGATCGACACCTTGGCCCACACGCTCGAGGCGTACGGCGCAGCGTCGTCGACGACCCACTCGACCACGCCGCCGAAGAGCCCGCGAACGCCGAGCGCCGAGACGTCGGTGCCGATCTCCGAGGCGCGCCGGGGGCCGTCGCCGAGCGGACAGCTCGCAGGCCTGGGAGGGAGCGGCACGCGTCCCCAGATGCCGCGCGCGCACGTCGGTCGCTCGTCGCCCCACGGGTAGCGCGCCTTGCCGCGATGGCCTGCGACCGTCGCGACGTGCTCCCACTGCGCCTCGGTGAGGAGGTCACCGCCGCGGTACTGGCAGATGGAACGGGCCGCGCGGTACGAGGCGCAGGTCACCGCATAGTCGTCGCGGTCCTTCGCCTTGAACGACCACGTGCACGCCGCGAGCTTGTTCGCGACGGTCTGCTGCGCGAGGACTCCGTCGTACGCGAGCGGAAGCGCGCCCGAATAGCCGCCGTCCACGAGCGCGGAGAGCTCCTTCACCGTGAGCTCGTTCTTGTCGACGAAGAACGGCGAGAGGCCGAAGACGCGCGGCGGCGCGGGGTCGAGCTGGAAGGTCGCGCCGGGCGTGTACTCGACGTTCTCCCGGCTGCCCAGGATCGTCGCTCCGCCGGGGATGCAGACGCGCGTGTCCGACTCCGCGGCCGGAGGACACGTCCCGGTCAGCCACGTCCCCGCGAGCGTCGACGTCGGCGTCGAGAGATTGTCGACCTCGAGCGGCAGCTTCGCCACCACCTCGCGCTCCTTCTCCGTGGCCACGCAGCTCTCCGATTGGCCGACCACCGGGAGCCCGGCCGGTCCCATCTTCACCATCGTCCCGACGCATGCGCCGTCGAGGAGCACGCGCACGCGCCCTCGCGTCTGCGGCTCGAGGCGGACGAGGATGAGGCGGTCGACGGTCATGAGCGGCGTGGGTTCGGTCGCCGGCGTGATGTCGCGTCCATCCCTGGCGATGCGCGGCTGCTCGTCGCCGTCGACGCGCGCGAACGGATCGGTGATGTCGCGGAAGCGCTCGCCGACGTAGCCGTCGACCGCGCCTTCGGGATGCACACGGAGGCGCACCCAGACCAGCCGGGCGCGCGATTCGTCGTCGCTGTAGACGCTGAAGCTCGCAGGCCAATCGCGGACATCGGGACGTCCGAAGTCGGACGTCTCGAACCATGTGCCGTCCTCCGCATAGAGATCGACGCGAAGCCTTCCTGCCACGAGCGGCGTGGGCAGGTTCGTGTCGACCACGACGACCACCTCGGGTCGCGGCGGCGCCTCGGCGACCTTGCCGCAGCCGCTCAGCGCCGATGCGGTGACGAGGAACGCCAGCGCGCGCGCGCCTGCTACCTGCAGTCCGTACCGCACCGATCGTTCTCGCACGTCTTCACGTCGAGCAGCTTGGTCGCTTCCGGGTCCTTGCCGGTCGCGCAGGTTCGGATGCA
>JANXVA010000714.1 GCA_025351875.1 Myxococcales bacterium
CGTCGAGGTGTTGGTCGTCGTGACCACCACCTCGAGCTTGCCGTCGCCGTCGAGGTCGGCCGCGGCCATGCCGCGCGCCTCGGGTGACTGCCCGCCGCTCGTCGTGCTCGCGGGCCAACCGGCCTTCACGGCAAGCGCGCCGCCCTTCCACTCGTAGGCCGCCACGGTTCCGCCGTTGCCGCCCACCACGATCTCCATCACGCCGTCGCCGTCGAGGTCGGCCACGACGTGCGGCGCGTACACGCGGCCCATCGTCGCCGTTCCCTTCGCGCCTCGCGGCTTACCCTGCGCATCGAAGACGAACGTGCTGTAGAGCGCGGCCACGATCTCGTTCTTCCCGTCGCCGTCGAGGTCGACGACCGCCGGCGATGCATACCAGCCAGTCTCGCCGGTCTTCACGTTCTGCACGAACGTCGGCTGTCGCACCTCGGCCGTCGCGCCCTCGCTCTTGCACGCCGACGTCGCGACGACAGCGCCGTCCTCGAGCACGATCCCGCCGTCCTTGCCGCCATTGCCGCCGGACGAGCCATCGCCCGAGGAGCTCGCACCCCCACCTGCGCCGTCGTCACTTCCGCCGCAGGCGACGAACGCCCCCGCGCCGAGCACGAGGAGACCCGCCACCGGGAACGCGAGAGCCGATGCGTGCATCTTCCCCATACCTGGAAGAATACACCCGTCCCCCCGCGCGGGGTCGAGTGACTCGAAGGTGGCGCAGGTCGTCAGGGCGCGTTCGGTAGCAGGTGCTGGGCGGCCCAGCACGACGCGGCGTCGTGACACCCCTTGAGAGCCATGAGCGTGTCGTGGAGCGCCGCCTTCTGCGGCGCGGTCAGCGACGCTGCGGTGTTGTTCAGCTCATACGGATCCGTCGCGTGCGCGTGGTACTCGATCTCGCCGCCGGTGTACTCGACGTAAACAGAGCTCTTCATCCGAAGCGCCGTATAGGTCGGCGGGGCGCCGCTGTCGGCCTCGGGGAGATCGGGGTCGGTCGGGTCGAAGTTGGCGCCGTGGTGCTCGACCAGCGCGACGTTGCGAAAATCGGCAACGGTCTGCCCGTGGAGGAGCGGCACGAGGCTGCGCCCGGTCTGCGTCGGCGGTGGCGCCGTCTGCCCGAGCTCCGCGAACGTCGAGCAGAGGTCGATGTTCTGGACGATCTCGTCCCGTGTCTTCCCCGCGGGAACGCCGGGGCCGATCACGATGAGCGGCACGTGGATGTCGGTGTCGAACGCCGTCTGCTTGCCGGGCCGAAGCGAGTGCTCGCCCATGTGGTAGCCGTTGTCCGAGCTGAAGACGAAGTACGTGTTGTCGGCCTGACCGGCCTTCGCCACGGCCGCGCGCAGCGACCCGATCATCTTGTCGATCGCCTGGACGGCCTGCGCGCGCATGCGGAAGGACCCATCCATGTTGTCCTTCTCCTTCGGCGTCAGCGCCGGGATGGCCTGGAGCCAGGAGGGATCGGTCGCGCTGGGCCTCGCACCGTACGGCGACGTCCGCGGGATCGTGAGACCCGGGAACGCGTTCGCGTCGCGCGGCGCGGGAATGTAGGGAGCGTGAGGGGTGAAGGTCGCGATCTCGAGCAGGAACGGCTTGCTCGGATCCTTGGCGACGAAGGTGGCGCCGAGCCCCGCGACCACATCGGTGAGGTAGTCGGTGTCCGCGGAGCCGTAGTGATGCACCGTCCCGCTCTCGTTGAGATCGTAGTTGAAGTTCTTGTAGCCGTTGCCAGCGCCCGCCCACTCCGTCCACCCGTTGGGGACGGCCGGCGTCAGCGGGTCGTAGCCGTTCAGGTACTTCCCCATGAGCGCGGTGCGATACCCCGAGCTGCTCAGCGCGTTCGCGAACGTCTTGGCCTCGTTGCCCTTGGCGAGAAATGTCGCGTAGCCACCGTCGTTGCCGCCGTTGGTAAAAACGCCGCTGTCATGTGGATACATGCCCGTGAGGATGGACGTCCGCGAAGGACAGCAGAGCGAATCGGTGACGAAGTAGTTCGCGAACGTGACGCCGTCCTTCTGCATCTGGAGGAGGTTCGGCATGAACTGCACGAGGTTCCACGTGAAGTCGTCGGCGAGGATGAAGATGACGTTGGCCTTCTTCGGAGGCCCGGGCACGGGCGCACCGACCTCGGGGCTCTCGGCGTCGACGGCCCCGGGCGGACCTCCACCATCGGCGGGGTCGGTCGCCGCCGTCGCCGTCGTCGGGCCGTAGTCGTTCGAGCAGTGAGCGAGGAAGAAGACGGTGGCGAGCGCGGCGCAGGATCGGGCGATCGACTTCATGAGGCGGCGCAATGCAACCTCCACACCGTCGGCCGCGTGCCCCACGATGCTCGAACAGACGGCATTTTCGGGGTCGCTCGAGGCGAGCGGTGCGTGACGTGTCCCGTGACATGTCACGGCCGGGACGTGTCACGGTGTGAGGTGGTGCGCCGAGGGCGCTCAGGGGCGAAAGTCGTCCAGCGAGATGCCGTAGCGCTTCAGCCATCGGTGGATCTGCGTGCGATCCTTGTCGAGCTCGCGCGCAACGGCGGCGACGTTTCCTGCATGGCGAGCGAGGAGATCGCGAAGCTGCGCCTCGGTCGGTGTGCCGGCGGGGGCGGCTCGGACGGCATCTGGCTCGGCGGTGCTCTCGCTGGAGGTCTCGAAGCGTGCCGCGATCTCCGTGGGAAGCTGGGCGACGTCGAGCGCACCGTCCGCGAGAGTCACGGCTCGCTGCACCGCGGAGAGGAGCTCACGGACGTTGAACGGCCAGTCGTGGGACAAGAGGCCGAGCACGAAGCCCGGTCGCAGCTCGAGCGCGCTCCCGCCCGCGCTCTCGAGGAAGAATCGCGTGAGCTGGTAGATGTCCTCCTTGCGCTCACGCAGCGGAGGAAGGTGAATGACGTAGCCCGCGATGCGCGCATAGAGATCGGCGCGAAACTTCTGCGTCCGCACCATCGAGGGGAGGTCCTGGTGCGTCGCGCAGACGACGCGCACGTCCACCGGCTCGCTCTTGTGACTGCCGAGCGGCGTGACCTCGCGCGTCTCCAGCAGACGCAGCAGCTTCGCCTGCGCCTCCAGCGGAAGGTCGCCGATCTCGTCGAGGAAGAGCGTCCCCTGGTTCGCGCTGCGCACGAGCCCGAGGCGGTTGGCGTCGGCGCCGGTGAATGCGCCCTTGGTGTATCCGAACAGCTCGCTCTCGAGGAGGCTGGCGGGAATCGCCGCGCAGTTCACGGCGCAGAGCTTGCCACTCCGGCGACTCGCGTGATGGAACGCCTCGGCAACGAGCTCCTTGCCCGTGCCGGTCTCGCCGGTCACGAGCACCGGCTGCGCGCCAGTGGCCGCCTTGACGACCTGCTCGCGGATCTTTCCCATGAGGTAGCCGCCGCGCAGGCGCTCGGTCGGCCACGGAGGGACGAGCCCCGCGAGCGGGAACTCGGCGTAGCGCTCGATGTCCGACCTGACCAGCTTGAGCAGGACCTCGCCGACGCGGAGCTCGTCTCCGGCCTCGAGAGAGGCCGAGGTGACGTTCCGGCTGTTCACGTGCGTGCCGTTCCGACTCTCGAGATCCAGGACGGCGATCTCGCGTCCCACGCGTCCGAGCTTCGCGTGACTGCGCGAGACCGAGGAGAACGGGAGGCAGAGCCCACCGGCAGGCGGGTCGCGACCGAGCACGAGGCCGGCCGCCGGGATCGCGATCGCGCTCGGTATCTCGGAGGGACCAGGCGCGTAGAGCACGACGAGGCCGTCGCCTTCGGCGGCAGTGCCGGGCCCGCTCACGCCGAGCAGCAGGTCCGTCGTCGTGTCCTGGTTCGGGTCGTTGCTCACGCGCCGGACAGGTTACGGCCGAGCACCGACGAAGTCACGGCTCAGCGACGCGCCTGTTCGAGCGTCAAGATGTGGATGCTGACGGCCACGAGGATGGCCACCGCCGTCATCGCGTGAGAGCGCCGCGTCTTCGCGCGCGTCTTCAGCTTGTCGTCGCGGAGCTGCAGCCCGAGCCCCGCGTGGGCGACGAGCAAGAAGAACGCGAGGCCGGCGGGTGCGATCGCGAGCGGCCCGGCGCCCGTCGCAGCGGGCGACCCGAGCGCCGGTATGACCAGGATCGTGTGTACGAACGCGAACGCGGTCGTCACGAGGCCGAGCACCACGTGCATGCGGATCGGCTTCGACGTCGGCGCTCCGCGCTTGCCGAGCCGAACGCGCGTCGCGAGCGGGATCGCGCCCGCGAGGACGATCGCGATCACGGCGATCCATCCGCTCCAGAGCGCCATGCGCGATCAGCGCTTCCGCGGCGTGTCGAAGACCGGCCGCGCGGTGAGGTAATAGTCCGCCGATAGCGTGAAGGAGCGCGAGAGCTCGCTCCCGTCGATGAAGAGCTCCTCCGAGCTGCCGTCGTCATCGGACCGGAAGCGCAGGTGGAACATGTCGTCACCCTCGTGACCGACGTAGACCCAGAGGCCGCGAGGTGTCTTCAGGCCGCGCGAGATCAGCGCGAGCGAGCCCGAGCTCACCTCATGGTCCTCGCAGTCGATGAAGCACTCCTCGACGAGCATGAGCGCCGTCTCGGGCTCCAGCTTGTCCATGTGCGCGCCGAGGTCGATCGAGCGCCCTTCCGCGTCCGCGGGGACCTGCTCCTCCATCCCGGACTTGCCGTAGCGAGTCGCGTGCCGCGGCTGGCTCGTGCCGTTGAAATGCGGGACCTCGTAGCGCCACGTGCCCTCGCCGAGCTTGTCGAACCACTCGAACCCGGGCGTCTTGCCCTTGAGCGTGCGCTGCCACACCCGTTTGCCGTGGATCTTCCCGGCGACGTACGTGCTCCGCTCACGGAGATCGTGGCGATCGTTCTTGTGGAACCACTCGGCCGCCCCGTCGCGAACGCCTTCGACGTAGCTCGCCGTGCCGGCCAGGGCGCCATCGGCGAAGTGGAAGGTCCAGAGTCCGGTGCGCTTGCCGTTCGCGAGATCGCCCGAGCCCCACGTCTCTTCGTGCGCGTTCCAGAGGGCGCCGTCGGCGACGCAGTCGGGACGAGCCGGAGGCCCGGAGTGCGCGCGCGTGGCGGCGGGCTTCCGCTTGGGGGCCATGCCGGGGATCACTTCCGCGGGGTCGATGGACGGCTGGTGCCGAGCACGTATCCGACGAAGAACGGGCCCATCTTCTCGATGAACTCGCTCGTCTGGCGCGTCTTGCGCATCGCCTGGACGAGGTGCGAGAGCGGATGCAGGTCCTTGCCCATCAGGCCGATGACGAACTCGTTGTCACCGGCGTCGATGCCGTGACAGGCGAGACGAATGTCCGTGCCGAGGCTCTGCTGGCCGTACGCGATGCCGAGCGACGCGTGCTCGCGCATGATGTGGCTCTGATCGATCCCTTCGAGCTTGGCGAACGAGCCCTTGCGACGGAGCGGATACCAGACGTGCCACGGCGTCCCTTCCTTGGTCGCGTTCTCGATCGGGCGCTCGAGGAGCGTCCACTCGAGCTCGGGCTCGTGGCCGGTGGAATACGAGCGACCGAGCATCGCGTAGTCGTCGCGCAGCTCGACGTGGTTCAGCGGCGACTCGGTGAAGAGCGGACGAACCGCGCGAATGAAGTGCGCCGGATCCTCGCTCCACGTGAGGAGGGCGAGGCTTCGCGGGTCCATGGTGTCCGCATAGACGACGCCGGCGATCTCCCGGGCCTTCAGGATGCTCACGAGCTCGCTGCCGATCGCGTCGGGGGCGCTCTTCGGCCCGCCGCTCACCGGCTCGGTCCCGACGGGAACGCGGAAGACGAGGAGCTGCATGAAGAGGCGACGGTTCGTCGACTGCCTCACGCCGTCCTTCTTGCCGCCGTACTCGTGGACGTCGATCGTCGGCAGACCCTTCGCGATATCGGCCGGAATGCCCTCGGGTTTCGCGTCGCTCATGGGCGAAAACCTAGCACAGCGAGCTAATCGGCGTCGGTCGCGGCAAGCACGGCGACCGAGTCGCCGGCGGGGCGCACGGCGAGCACGCCGATGTCCCACGCGACGTCCTGCCACCACTCGCTGTTCGCTGCGCCGAACATCAGGAACTGCGCGGAAGGCGCGAG
>JANXVA010000723.1 GCA_025351875.1 Myxococcales bacterium
CACGACACGACCCGGCGCCCCTGGAACTCCACGGTGATCAGGCGAGCCCTGCCAGAAGCGGCGAGCCCAGCCCCGCAGGTAGGCCCTACGCCGTACCAGGTACGGAAAGGAGGGCCGGTAGATCAGCGAGCCGTACGCGAAGATCCACATGAGAGGGTGGGAGCTTACCTCATGAAAGTAGGGCGTCCGCTTGGTCCGCGCGTGTGCGCCATGCGAGGATTGGGAAATCATGGCCAAGCTCGACCCGCGCGCCGAAGCTGACTCGTTCCCGCCGACCGACGATTTCTCGGTCGACCGAGTCGCGGTCCCGAAGACCGCGAAGCGTTCGTCGATCCGCGAAGAGTCCACGCCCGAGCGGAACGAGGCGGTCCTCGAGTCCTCGGTGGTCGCCGTCGCCGTCGCCGACGGGGACAAGGCGGCCGACTCTTCCGTGAAGCCCAAGGCCGAGGTCGCTCACGGCAAGATCACCAGTCAGGACCCTCGCTACGAGCCGATCGAGAAGCTCCTCGACCTCAACGACTGGAAGAAGCTCACCGACGAGCTCGGCCCGATGAGCGACGTCGGCAAGCTACCGCCGAACCTCGGCCTCCTCGCGGCGCTCGCGCACAACGAGGCGAAGAAGGACGGAGATCCCGAGGCCGTCGCCACGGCGATCCGCTGCATGGCAGGTCTTCTCGGCGTCGCTGACGACAGCCCGATCGCGCGCGTCCTCGCACGGCGAATGTTGCGGAAGAATCCCGTCAAGCTGAGCGAGCGCAAGGCGCCGCCTGCGCGGACGTCGATGCTCATCGTGCTCGCCACTCTCGTCGGTGGCGGCGGCATCGGCTGGCTCGCCTCCGAAGGCAGCTGGCACGCGATTGCCCGCGTGCTCCACCTGAAGTGAGGTGAAGTGAGCTCTGCTCAGGCGGCCTTGATCGGGACCGCCTCCGCGCGTGCGGCCGCCGCTTCGAGGTCGAGGCGGATGACCTCGCGGCGCGCATCGCGTGCGTTCGCCACCGCGAATGCGCCGAAGAACAGCGTGGCGGCGACCGACGCGGCCCAGTCGACCGTGTGGCCGACCGGCTGATCCGCCAGCTTCCACCCGACGAGACCGAGGACGAGCAGGCCGCCGACCACCATGCCCTTCTCCACGCCGGGACGCTCGCCCGCCGTGCGCATCGCGAGGCTGCGCAGTCCGAAGAAGACGTTGCCGGCGCTGCCGACGATGACCGCGGCCACCGGGGAGAGCGCGCCGACCATCATCGCCGCGAGGACGCCGAGATCGAACAGGACGAGCGGCGCGATGCGCGGGATCGCGGCGGCGCCGAGGCGGGCCACGACGCGCGCGATGTTCTGCATGATGGTGACCGTCGCCGTCGCGGCGACGAAGCCCATCACGGTGAGCCGCGCCGTGACCGCTCCGACGTGGACGTAGTCCCACGCACCGAAGCCGAAGATCGCGCTGATGAGGAGGACGCTCGAGAGGAGCATCACGGACTCGATCTGGTTGAGGGGGCCGACGCTGAAGACGCCCGTCTCCGCCTGCTCCCAGTACGTCGCCGCACACGCGGCGGGAACGACCAGCGCGATGCCCACCCACCAGGCTGGCGGCGCGGCGATCGAGATCGCCGCCGCGTAGGCGATGTACGTCGTGTTGAGCATGTCGAGCCCGTGATCCAGGAGCTCGCCCATCGCCGACGTGCGGCCCGTTCGACGCGCGTGAGCGCCGTCGGCGTTGTCACACCAGTTGTAGAGCTGGAGGCAGAGGACTCCAGCGATGAAGGGAAGGCGCACGCTGCCGCCCGCGGGCACGAACGTGCCGAACGCAAGGAGCACGCTCACGCCGACGAGGCAGATCAGATGGCCGATGTGGGTGATCGAGTTCGGGTCGACGCTGCGCGGGATGAACCGGATCAGCGGCTCGACCACGAACCGCTTGTAGTGCGGCAAGAGGACCGAGCGATCCCTGACCGTGTAGACGAGCCCCGCCTCTGCCATCGACGTTCAGTCTGCGGCTGCACGCCCCGCGACGCAATTGCGTATCTTTCTTCTCGGGCTGCGGCGTGGCCTTCGCGGCTCAGGTCGACCTGGCCCGCGCGCGGCCCGCCCACCACCAGCTGCCGGCGAGCAGGAGCGCGAGCGTGGTCGCAGCGGCGATGACGTCGAACGCGGCGCTCCATCCGTGGCGTTTCGAGACGCTCCCGAGGACGAACGCCGCGAGCGAAGCGCCGACGTATCCGACCCCATCGACGATCCCCGCCGTCGTCGATGCGCCGCGCTTGCCGGCGACGTCGAGCGTGATCGCGCCCGCGAGCAGCGAGTACGGGCCGAGCAAAAAGAGGCCCGCGAGCCCGATGATACCGGCGGCGCCGAGAGGGTCGGTCACGTGAGCGTGCGCGAGCGCGACCACGGTGAGCAGCAGCGCCGCGAGCGAAGCCGTCATGATGCCCGCTCGCTTGCCTGGTCCCCACCGATCGCTGAGCCGCCCGATGACGAGCGAGCCGGTCATCCCCGCGATCCCGAAGAACGTCGTCTTGGCGATCGAGCCGGAGAGCGCGCTCGTGCTGCCGGCCGCGGTCGCGACGTCGTAGAGGTACCGCGGCGTCCACGTCATGAAGCCGGCGCGGACGAACGTGAGCAGGAACGAGAGGACGACCGCCATCCAGAAGCCGCGCTCCTTGACGAGGCGAGCGAGGAGCGAGCGCATCGACTCCTTCTCCTCGTCGGGCGCGTCGGGCGTGCGCGAGGTCGGGCTCGCTCGCCCTCCGGTGTCGCCCGGGCTTCCGCGCAGCAGAGCGACGACGATGAGCGTCACCGCGGCGAGGAGCAGCGGGTTCGCCACGAAGAGCATCCGCCAGCTCGC
>JANXVA010000730.1 GCA_025351875.1 Myxococcales bacterium
GGTCGAGGTGCGGGACGAGCTCGGTCGCGATGGCCAACGTGCGCGCGCGGTCGGCGAGACCCGCGGCGTCGAGCTCCGCCTCGAACGCCTTCACGAGCCGGGAGAGGTCGGGGTCCGCGAGCTTCGCGTCCCGGGCGCCGAACGCCAGACGAAGCTCCGCGACCGTCCGGGCGAGCGCGCGAGGCAGCCCCGGGAGATCGCCGATCGGGGCGAGCCGGCCGAGCTTGCTCTCCCCGCGCGCGCCTCCTTGCTGAGGCGCGCCTCGGTGTCGATCATGAACGACGCGCGCGCAGACCGCCTCGAGGGCGAGGCCGCCGACGGGAACGAGGCCGCGCTTCGCGAGCTCCGGCCGCGCGATGCCCACCGCGAGCACGCCGAGCGTCGTGCGCTGCCAGCCGAACGACGCGTCCGCGCGCGCGCCGCCGAGATCCAGCGCGCGCCGGGCGACCTCGGCGGCCGCCTCGATGGACGCGCCCACGATCGTGACGTGCGGCTCCATCCGCGGATCCCTCGCCCGGACGCGGATCCAAGCGGCGGCGGCCGCGAGACGCGCCTCGGCACAGGGACTGACGAGGATCTCGGCGGCCATCGCGTGGTTCCCATACACGCGCCGCCGCGCGTTCGCTACGGCGCGCGGGGCCTGGAATCACGACGTGCGACAGCGCTCGTCGCGCGGTGTGCACAACGCTGTGGGCTGGCCTGTGAAGCGGCTGTGGAGACGCCTGTGGAGAGCTCAGCAAGGGTCCGCAAAGAGAAGACCACCACCTTCGTCCGGCCCTATAAAGGCGGCTAAAAAGCCCCACACCCGCTTGCGCCAGGGCCAGCTCCGGACCAGAGTGCGCGCCGATGTCGCTCCGTTCTTGGCGTAATTCGCTCGTTTTGGTCGCGGGCCTCACCCTCACTGTCGCGGCCGCGTCGTCGTGCAGCTCGAAGGAGACCCCCGCGACGGGGAGCGGGGCGGACTCGGGCGCGCCGGCAAGCAACCAGCCGCCCGTCAGCACGCTGTTCTCCAAGTCGATCACGAGCGTCACCGTCGAGATCGACTACGCCCCGGGCGCCGAACCCTACGTCGGGACCGTGAAGGATTTTGGCGACCCGTGGAGTCTCTTCAACACCAACGTGCTCGCGATCTTCGACGGCAAGAAGACGATCTCCTTCCCGCGCACGCTCGCGAAGATGGAGAAGCTCGACGACGTCCCCGCGAAGAATTTCTCGAACCAGGACATTCTCGACGTCGCCGCCGCGCACCGCACGGAGCCGCAGTACAGTGACGCCGTCGCGTTCTACATCGTCTTCCTCGACGGCTACTGGCTCGACGAGTCCGGCACCGAACAGAAGAAGGTGCTTGGCGTCTCGATCGGCGACACCGGGGTCATCGGCATGTTCAAGCCTGCCATCTCCGTGCCCGCGCTGAACCCGACGCCGCCAACGGAGCTCATCGAGAAGATCGCGCTGCTCCACTTCTTCGGGCATGCCATCGGCTTCGTCGACAACGGCGTTCCCGTCGGTCCCGCCAACCAGGCCCACATCGATACCGAGAACCCCCATCACTGCACGAACCCGAGCTGCGTGATGAGCTTCGCGAACGAGAGCCCCGCCGGGGCGGCGAAGTACATCATCGCCGCCGGGATGAAGAGCTTTGGCCCGGAGACCGCCGTCTTCGGACAGGAATGTCTGAGCGACGCGCGCCTCCTCGAGACGAAGCAGCTCGGCCAGTGATTCGCGTGACCTGAGCTGTACGAATCGGCTCAGAAAAATGCACAAGAGTGCGGCGGAATGACCGGCTTCGCGCGGACGTAAGTGCTGCTCGAAAGTCTCCGCGGTTGGCCTATAACTGAGAGCCCCATGTCCAAGAAGTCACGCGTCGCCATCCTTCGCACGAAGCCGGAAACCGTCCGCGAGGACTACCACCGGCTCATGAACCTCGCGAACTACCAGGACTACATCGACAAGACCGCCGACACGGGGCTCAAGGTCAACATCTCCTGGCACTTCTTCTACCCGGGTTCATCGACGGTCCCGTGGCAGCTCGACGGCGTCATCCGCGCGATGGAGCAGGACGGCTACAAGAAGGACCTCATCCACGCGTGCCACAACCGCACCGTCGTCATCGACGCGCACCTGGGTGAGCGTGAGAACAAGCAGATCGACGTCGTCCAGAAATACGGCATCCGCAACGTCCACCTCTACGAGGGCGAGGAGTGGATCGACATCGGCGACGCCGTCGGCGATCTGCGGAAGAAGTTCCTCTGCTTGAACGAGGTCTTCCCGAAGGGCTTCTCGATCCCGAAGCGGTTCCTCGGCGAGAACATCATCCACCTCCCGACGATCAAGACGCACATCTTCACGACCACGACGGGCGCGATGAAGAACGCGTTTGGCGGTCTCTTGAACGAGCACCGGCACTGGACCCACCCGGTGATCCACGAGACGCTCGTCGACCTCTTGATGATCCAGAAGAAGATCCACAAGGGCGTCTTCGCGGTGATGGACGGCACGTTTGCCGGCGACGGCCCCGGCCCGCGCTGCATGGTCCCGTATGCGAAGAACGTGATTCTCGCGTCGGACGATCAGGTCGCGATCGACGCCGTTGCCGCGAAGCTCATGGGCATGGATCCGATGGCCGACTGCAAGTTCGTCCGCCTCGCGCACGAGCAGGGTCTCGGTTGCGGCGACACGCGCGACATCGAGCTCGTCGGCGACGTCGACGCAGGCAACGAGAACTGGCACTTCGACGGTCCGTTCAAGGAGATGACCTTCGCCTCCAAGAACCAGCACCGCATCTACTGGGGCCCGCTGAAGAAGCCGCTCGAATGGTCGCTCAAGACCTGGCTGGCGCCGTGGTCGTACGTGGCGAGCGTCGCCTACCACGACATGTTCTGGTACCCGCGCTTCGCCAAGGAGAAGATGGCCTCGGTCATGGAGAGCGACTGGGGCCGCCTCTTCGCGAACTGGGGCAAGATCCCGGAAACGGATCGAGGCTTCCCGCAGGTCGGCGAGCCGGACCCGGAGCTGATCAAGATCGGTGCGAAGCACTTCGCCGAGGGCATGCGCCTCATTGGCATGGCGGTCGCCGAGTCGCCGGAGATGAACGCGCGCAAGCGCCGCAAGCAGGCCGCCGACACCAAGTCGACGTACTACTGAGTCAGGCGGCGACCGCGGAGCGCGGCAGATCGGCGTCGAGGCCCGCGGAGGTGGCCTCGACGAAGATCTGCAAGCCCGGCGCTCCCGGCGTATTCTCGTTCTCTGTGGACCGCGGCACGCTCATCCTCACCGGCGCGCTCAGCGCCGTCTTGGTGATCTGGTCCTCGTCATCGCGCGCGGACGTCACGTCGTGCATTGCCGCGGCCGAACACGCCCAGCCGCTCCGGTCGAGCGGTCACCTCCTCGAGGCGCGCGCGGCGCTCATCACCTGTGCCGCAGACTCGTGCCCGACGACGGTGCGCGCCGACTGCGTGACCTGGCTCACCGAGGTCGGTAACGAGATCCCGACGGTCGTAGTCCAGGCAAAGAGCAGTGCGGGTGAGGACCTCGCCGAGGTGACCGTCATCGCAGACGGTACGCCCGCGAAGACCTCGCTCGGTCTCCCGATCGCTCTCGATCCAGGCAGTCACCGGCTCCGGTTCGAATCGCGCGGTCGTAACCCGTTCGAGCAGACGGTGATCCTCCACCAGGGCGAGCGCCGTGTTCTCTCGGTCACGCTCGTCCGCCCGGAGGAGGTCAGCTCGCGCGCGGCGCCCAGCTCGCGCGCCGACGGAACGCGGGCGATCCCCACCCTCTCGTGGGTCCTCGGCGGTGCATCGCTCGTGCTTGCCGGTAGCGGTATCGCGTTCTGGGCGATCGGGAAGAGCGAGAAGTCCGATCTCGACGACGGCTGCGGTCGGACGTCGTCGTGTGCGCACGCCGACGTCGTCGCTTCGCGCAGCAAGCTGATCGTCGGTGATGTCCTCGTGGCTGCCGGTGTCGTTGCGCTCGGCGCCGGCGTCTACTTCGCGCTCTCCTCGAAACCCGCGGCGCCCGCGATCGCGCTCGCCCCGAACGGCGTGGTGGCACGTGGCCACTTCTGAGCTTCGCTCTGGCGCGCGCGCCCGGCGCGTCCTCGCACGGACGATGTTCATCGCTCTCCTCGCGGCATGCGTGCTCACCGCGTGCTCGCTGCTCACGAGCTACGAGGGCCTCGAGGGCTCCACCAAGGCCGACGCCACGATGCCCGTCGCGGACTCGAGCGTCCCCGACGTCGTCGTCGAGGCGGCTGCAGTGGACCCGTGCGCGAGCGAGGGACTCCCGGCGCCGCCCGACGCCGGCGCGGGCACGAGGAGCCTCGACCAGCTCACCGGCGCGGCACGCACGATCCGCTTCATCGACGGTGACCCCAGCACGATCTTCGGGCTCAACATGGATCGCACGTGTGGCTCCTCCTGCGTGAGCTCGGCGGCGAGCCCTCCGAAGGATCCCGCGTCGGGGATCGACAACGCGGCGTTCGAGCTCTTCCAGCTCATCAAGAACCTCGGCGTGAGGCTCGGCGACGTGGCCTTCAATGATGCCCTGAAGGCTGGCCTCTGGGGGCTCGTCATCCGCCTGGAGGGCTACTCGGGGCTGCCCGACGACGACAACGTCGAGCTCGACCTGCTCAACGCCGCCGACGTGAACAGCGGCGATGGCGGCGCTCGGCTCGACGGCACGGACACGTGGACGATCGACTCCACGAGCATCGTCGCAGGCGTCTCGCTCTACCGCTCCAAGGTCGCGTACGTCCGCGGGAACGTGCTCGTCGCACGGTTCGAGCGCTTTCCACTCACGCTCCGGGTTGCCGGCGGAACCAACGTCGTCCTCGTCCTGAGCCCGGAGCTCTTCTCGGTCACGGTGACGGCGAAGATCGTCTCGTCCGCCGACGGCGGGCTCACCCTGGCAGAAGGCAAGCTCGTCGGGGCCATGCCGCCCGAGCAGTTCCTGCTGCAGATCCAGCGGCTGGGGACATGCAAGTCGGACCCGCTCTTCAACACGGCGGTGGACTACGTCTGCGGCGTCCGCGATCTCGCGACGACGTTGACCGCGCCTGTCACCGACAAGTGCGACCGCATCTCGACGGCGATCGCGTTCGACACCATCCCCGCGCACGTCTCTCCGACGGTGAAGGTGGTGAAAGACACACTCGGCTGCGACGGCGGTGATCCGGCGGCGGGCTGCGGTGCGCGCTGATTCCAAGGGGGCGACCGTGGCTGTGCTCGCGATGTACGTTGCCGTCGACCTCACCGATGCCGTTCGGCTGCTCGCGACCGAGTCGGGCCTGGATGCGACCGACGACGCCGTGGCCGACGTCGCGAGGCTCGTCGGCCGTGAGCCCCCCGCGCTCGGGTGGGCAGGTACCCTCGCCCGTACCCTCGGCTGGCGCCCGCTTCGCCAGCGCCTGACCAGCTGGGCGCTCCTGCCGGGTCTCCTGCGCGGGTCGCCGCTGCCCTGGGGCAGCGAGGTCGAAAGCGTGCAGAGTACACTCACAGAAACCGAGGTCGCGCTGCTCGCGACGCTCGCGGCATGCGACGCGCCGTTCACCTGGGACGTGCTCGAGAGCGTCGAACCCACGGCGTCGATCGAGAGCATCTGCCGCCTCGAGGAGGCAGGTCTGCTCGTGCGCAGCACCCGAGCGGGCGTGGTGGCGTTTGCCGTGCCCTACTGCGTGAGGGCGCTCGAGCGCGCAAAGGACCCGACGGGCGCAGCGGGACGCTCCGGCGCGTGGCTCGACGCCTGGGTGAACCGAGCCGAGGAGCTGCGCCGTGCGAGCTACGGCACGAACGCACAGGCCTCGCTCGCCGAGCTGGCGTTCTCCGTGCCCCTCGCGGAGCGCGCGCTGGTCGACGAAGCGAGCGAGAACCAGCAGCGCGGGCTCGCGCTGTGGACGCGCGTCTCGGACGCGATGTTCTTCGCGTTCGCGATCGAGTTCGGTTCGTCCGCCTTCGCGCGCGCGGTGGAGGTCGCCGACCGCGGGTCCGAGGTCGAGCCTCGCATCCGAGCGCGTCTCGTCGCGAGCCGGGCGCTGCTCGAGCAGGGCGAGGCCGCGCGCGCGGAGGCGCTCCTCCTCGAGGCCGTCGCGTCCGCGGGCAGCGCGGGCCGCGAGGACCTCCTTGGCGAGGCGCTGCGCGGCCTCGGGTGGGCGCAGCTCGCGTCCGCGCAGCTCGAGGGCGCGAGGTCCTCGTTCGATGGGGCGCTCGCGATCTTCGACGCAGCGACGGACCCGCGCGGCCATGCCGATGCCGTCGCCGGCCTCGGGATCCTCGCGCTCCTCACCGGCGACCCCGACCTTGCGCGCGCGCGCCTCGAAGACGCTCTTGCCATACACGTGCTGACGCGCGATGCGCCGCGCGAGGGCGCGCTGCGCGGCATGATGGGCCTCTTGCCCGACCGCCTCGGCGGTGACGTCGACGTCGAGGCGCTCGCGAGGGAGGCTCGCGAGCTCCGGACGACAGGGCAGGGCTGGCGCCTGGCGCTCCTCCTTGCTCGGCTCGGTGTCGCGGCGCGCGCTCGCGGCGACGTCGAAGGCGAGAGGAGGCACCTCGCCGAGGCACGCGCAGCGGCGGGACTCTCGCGCATGTCGGCGTCGGCGATCGTGGCGTCGTTGGTCGGCGAGCACGCGCCCGCGCCGAGCGGCCTCGTCATCGGCGTCGAGGGCCGCTCGCTCGTCTTGCCCTCCGGGGAGTCTCATGACCTCACCCGTCACGGGCCGACCCGCAAGCTGCTCTGGGCGCTCGCGGTCACGCGGCGTGATCGCCCCGGAGCGTCGATGAGCACGCTCGACCTCGTCGCAGCTGGGTGGCCCGGCGAGAAGATGAAGCACGAGGCCGCCACGCTGCGGGTCTACACGACCGTGCGTCGCCTCCGCGCGCTCGGGCTCTCCGAGGTGCTCCTCACACGCGACGACGGTTACCTCCTCGACCCGGACGCGACATTCTCGCTCGAGAACGAGTGAACGACTCGCCTCGGCGTGTCAGCTCGTGTCAGTTACGCGCAGCCCGCGCGGTCGCCATGCTGGGCTCATGGCTCAGCGACGCGCGCTCCTCGTCGGTGCCGGCACCTCCGGCTTCCTCCACGCCCTCGCCCTGCGCTCCGCGGGATTCGCGATCGAGGCCGTCTTCGATCCGGATCGCGAGCGCGCCGCGCTGCTCGCGAGCCTCGTCGGCGGTGTCCCGACCGACTCGTTCGCGCAGATCGTGAGCTCTGACGCGCACGCAGCGGCCGTGTGCAGCCCACCCCCGTTCCATGTCGAGCAGGCCGAGGCGCTCGCGCGCCCCGAGCGCCTCCTCTTCGTCGAGAAGCCCATCGCGCTCACCCATGCCGAGCTCGAGCGCCTGCGACACCTCCCCAACGTCGTTCCCGTGCTCCAGTGGAGAGCCGGACGGGCAGCGCGCGAGCTGCGCGCCGCCCTCCTCGCGGGCGCCTTCGGCGTGCACCCGCGACTCCGCCTCGACGTGCGGCTCTGGCGGGACGACATGTACTTCGCGGGAGGCCGACGAGGCCACCAGCAGTGGGGCTGCGGGGCGATGCTGTCGATCGGTATCCACGCCATCGATCTGCTCCTGTGGATCGTCGGCCGCCGCGTGCTCGGGGCGAGCGGTCGCGAGTGGTTCGGCCGCTCGAGCGTCGACGTCGGGACCGGCGGTGAGCTGCTCATTCTCTTCGAGGACGGGACCCACGCCGAGCTTCACCTCACGCTGGACGCGGAGCGCGCGGACGAGGTTCGCCTCGTGGTCAGCGGCGCCTCGATGACCGCCGTGCTCGTTGCGGGCGAAGGCGACCCCACCGCATCGCCTCTGGTGCTGCACGGTGGAGAGGGCAGCGAGTCGGTCGCACGCGCCGGCGGAGCGTCGGGCAGCCCGCTGCTCGTCCCGTTCGTTCACGAAGCCGTGGCGGCCTTCGACGCGCGGAGGCCGATGCTCTCCGTCGACGACGTGGCACAGGCTCACGCGCTCGCGGTGTGCGTCACGATGGCGAGCGCTCGCTGATCGGCGCGCGATGCAGGGCCATGGCGGCACCGAGCGCGGCCATCCCGAGGAGCGAGAAGTAGTAGTTCGCGAACGTCCACTTGTTGAGGGTGAAGAACACGAAGTAGGTCAGGAGCAGCGCGATCCCGAAGATGTCGGGCTGCGCGCGCCGCCGCAGGAGGACGTATCCGACCAGCGCGCCCGCAAGCGGGAACGCGATCGCGTACGGCACGTGGACCCCGAGCGCCAGCCGCGCCCAGTTCACGAAGGAGAGTGCGTCGGGACGGGCCGGCAACCCAGCGACGAAGCCGAGGTTCGCGTGGAGCAGCGCCGGCCAGTTCCATAGCGCGAAGGGCAGATAGGTGGCGACCGGGATGCTCGCGGCTACCAGCGCATGACGCAGGCGGAACGCAGGGAACGAGACGAACACGAGCGGCGCGACCCAGAACATCGTCTGCTTCGATGCGAGCACCAGGCCGAACACGACCGCCGCGGGCCAGATGCGCCGCCGGACGGCGAGCGCCGTGCCCGAGCAGATGAGTGCAATTTGCACGGGATCGACCCAGGTCTGCTGGAAGATGAAGAGCAGCTTCGGGGTGAGCCACACGACGAGCGCCGGCGCGTCGCACAGGAGCGCCGGGAGCTTTCGTCCCGAGCGGAGCGTAAGGTCGCGGAGCGCGATGCCGATGAGCAGCAGCGCTGCGCCCATCGTGGCGCGCACGTCACCCAGGAGCAGCCCGGGTGCCGTCAAGAGGACCTGGAGCGGCGGATAGACGTACGGAACGTCGTCGCGGACCACCCCCGGCGCCGTGTCCACGACGGACACTGCAACGAAGGGGTTCTTCCCCTCCAGCAGCGCGCGTGCGCCGTACGTCTGGACCGTCCACACGTCGATGTGCGGGCTCGGCGAGAGTCGCACGGTCGCGATGCCTGCCAGGAAGAGACAGGTTCCGAAGAGGGCGAAACGGATCGTTGGCCAGCGCGAGCCCTCGGGGGAGGGCGCGCGCAGATACGTGGCCAGCAGGCTCAGCTCGATGAACGAGAGGCAACGGAGCGTCCACCACGAGCTCTCCACGTCGACGAGGAGCTTGGAGTCGATGATCGCGCTCGCGATGAAGACCGCGAGCACCGCCAGCACGATGCGTTCGACCTTCTCGGTGGCGACCTCCGTCCGCCTCGCGCGGAGGAAGTCGACGAGCAGCCAGAGCACCACCCCGAGCGCCGCGAAGACCAGGACCATCGAGTCGGGTCGGTAGTGCCCGCGCGAGGGAATGATCACGACGCCAAGCGTGGCGCTCGCCAGGAGCGCCAGCGCGAAGCTCCGGGGCACCCTCTCTTTCATCGGAGGTTCGACGTTCACACGCGCCGCGCAGCGACCGTGATCGCGGCCGTTCGGTTGCTCGCGGCGAGCGCCGCCTCGACCGGCAGGGCCGCGGCAAACACGGGCGCACCGAGGACGACCGAGGCGGCCGCGTGTAGCGCCGTCGTGCTCGCGGAGAGGGCGCGCAACGCTCCGCGATCCTTCACGAGCTCGAAGAGGAAGTTCTTGTGAGGGAGCACGCCGTTCAGCACGCTCTGCACCCAGCCGCTCGTCCCGTACTCGGGGAGGAAGGGCTCACCTCCAGCCTCCCGGAGCCCGGCCTTTGCGAGCGTGCTCGCAAGCGTCTCCGGCTCGAAGTGGAGCAGGTGCCGCGGTGGGTCGAGGTGGAACCACGATCCCTTGAACAGCTCGCTCTGCACACTCTTGAAGTTGGGCACCGAGATGACGAGGACGCCCTCCTCGGTGAGGTGACTCGCGAGCGCGCTCAGCAGCGCGGCGGGCTTCTTCACGTGCTCGAGCACGTGCCAGAGCGTGATCACGTCGAACTTGCCGAGCTCCTCGCGTGCGTCCTCGAACGGCTTGCGGAGGAGGGTCAGTGACGGCTCGTTCGTGGGCGAGCCGAGGCTGAAGGGCTCGAGGCCAACGACGTCGTAGCCGCGGCCCGTCATGAACCGCGCGAAGGCACCGCTCCCGCACCCGTAGTCGAGGAGGCGAGGCTTGCCCGAGCGCTTCGGGGTCATGCGCTCGACGAAGGCCGCGCGCTGCCTCGAGAAGACGGAGAGGGCGGAGCGTACGTTCTTGCTCGCGGTGGTGTCGGACTGCTCGAAGTGGGGATAGAGCGTCTCGGGCGGAGGAGCCTCGCGGTCGTCGGTGAACACGAGCTTGCAGCTCGCGCAGCGCCGGATCGGGTAGCCGTTCCACGACGTGAAGACGAGCGCGTGGTCGTCAGAGTCGCAACTGGGGCAGGCGAGGGGAGAGATCATGGTTCGCGGGCTCGGACGGCGGCTCTACCACGGCCGCAGCCGCACGAGGAGCATGCGCGACAAGACGCCCAGAAGGCCGAGGCGCACGACCATCGTGACCACCCCCGCGGGCCACTGGTTGTAGACGTGGTCGTAGTAACCGCGCAGGTAGATCTGGCTGACGAGCACCACCAGCCCGAGCACGAACGAGACGCGAATCCACGCGCGACCCGGGAGCGCGATGGCGAGCGGGAGCGCCCACGTCAGGTACTGAGGAGAGAAGACCTTGCCGCCCAGCCAGAGGGCGGTGGTCGCCGCGAGGGCAGAGACGACGATGCGAGTCACGCGTGCCTCGTCGTCGCGGGGGCCGTCCGCCTTCGGGGCCGGACGGCTCGCGTGGGTCACGAAGCCGACGAGCGCCAGCGTGATGGGCATCGCGATCGTGCCGAGGAGCCGCGCGACGGGCCCGCTGAAGTTGAAGGACCCGTAGTTGAGCAGGCTCGGCTCGGGGCTACCGAGCAGCCATTTCACCGCGCCGTAGAGCACGCCGAGCGTCGACTCGACATGAAGCCCTCGCGCCGAGTGATAGGAGAGGATCATCGGCAGCGACTCACGCCCGAGGACGATCATCGGCCCGAGCCCGACGAGCAGCCCGACGCCTGCACCGAGCGCGACGGTCGCGAGGCGCTTGCCGCCGCGCACACCGCTCGCCACGAGCAGCGCGGGGAGCACGAGGATCGGCACGAACTTCGTCGCT
>JANXVA010000486.1 GCA_025351875.1 Myxococcales bacterium
ATCCTCGCGGCGATCGGGCGAGAGAAGCAGGTCCTTGGTCAGGACCTCGAAGCGATCCGCGACCTGCGCGCCGGTCTCCGAGATCCGCTCCTGAACCCCGACAACGCCGGGCGCCTCAAGGCGCAGATCGCGCGCGGGACCCCATCGATCGGGTAGACGTTGCCTGTCGCTGCGACGCGGCCTGTCGCATCCGAGCATCGAGCAAGTACCGAGACCTCGCGTCGCGGTCGTGCCATTCGCTGGCTGGCGGGTCGAAAAACCACGGTTTCCCGCTACCGGTCACCGACTATCGTCGACTTAGACCGACTCTAGCTGGCTCTTGTTGACCCTTGCGCAGGTCGATAGGCTGAGGCGCTCATGCGAGCCTCTGCCCTGGCCACCCTGCAAGGAACGACTGCAATGACAGAGCCTTGGGCCTCGGTCGAAGACGTCGCGAAGCATCTCGGCGTCGTGAAAGACTCCATCTACCGCTGGATCGAGCACCGCGGTCTGCCGGCGCACAAGATCGGTCGGCTCTGGAAGTTCAAGCTCACGGAAGTGGACGTCTGGGTTCGTGCGGGGGGCGCCGAGGGTGATGACTCGCCGAAGGGGGAGCGCTGATGCCTGGTCTCGATGTCGCGATTCTCTCGAACGAGCTACGCCCGACGGGTGGATGGGCAGCCGCACTCCTCCACGCGCTTGCGCGGGACGAAGCCGCGGGCATGGTCTCGCGATGGTCTGCGAACGCGAGCTCGGTATCTCGCTCGACAAGGGCGAGCAGACCTCGAACTGGAGCCGCCGCCCCCTGGACGCCGACCAGCTCCGCTACGCGGCGCTCGACGCCGAGGTGTTGCTGCAGCTTTTTGACCGGCTGATCGAGCGAGGCGAGAGTGCCGAACCAATCCCTTGAACCGAGCAAGAGCGGCGACGCCGTGGCCGATCGGCGCGTCACACCCGATGAGGCTCGTCGCCTAGTCGTAGAGCCGAGCGACATCGAACTGTGGCGCTTGGCGAGCGCGCTCGATCGTGCAGGTGCGGCACTGGCTGGCAACGTGGCGCCCGCCCTCGTTGCCGACATCCTCGAGGTCGGTGAACCTGAGAACTGGCCGAGGACGACGCGAGCCGTCGAGAGCGGCGGTGAGCCGTTTCGACCCCTCTGCACGATGCCCAAGGACGACGGCAACGTCTACCGGTCGTGGCTCCCATCGGACCTCGGCGCCGATGACGAAGAGCGCGTTCGAGCCTTTGCCAGCGCGTCGAAGAACGAATTCGTGAGGGCACGCGTGTTCGAGGTTCTGTGGGCGCGATTCAAGAAGTTCCCGGACGTCACGGCTGCCATCGACGCGCGATTCGCGAGCGCGAAGCTCACCGACCCCGAAACGAACTGGCCGCGGATGGTGAAGAATCTCGGACGACTCACCAATCTCGTACTCGGCGTGAGCGCGAAGGCGCGGTTACCGGAGCTCGTCACCGCGCTCGACGAAGCCGCCGGCCGTCTGGTCGCTTGCAGTCGGCCCTTCAGCTTTCCCGTTCTCGCGGACATGGTCTGCAACACGCTGCTCACGAAGGCGAACGGACGCGACGCGTTCACGCCCGAGCGAGGGAAGGCGTGGGACAAGCTTCTCAACGACGCGGCATCGACACATCGGGGCGACCCCCATCACGGTCACGATGCGCTCATGGTGCTCCAGTCATGGCGCGCGCGGTGGGGAGATCACGACGGTGCTCAGCTCGCACGCCGCGACGTCGTCGCGAACCTCCAGGAGGCGGCGAAGAATTCACCGCCGATGATCGCCACGACGCACGCGCAGCGTGCTCTACAGGCGGCCCTCGACTTCGGTCTCGCCGACCTCTCGGACGGCTTGCGGAACGGGCTGATGGGAGCGATCAAGGACGCGATGCCGGAGTTCAAGCAGATCTCTGGAACGTTCACGGTCCCGAAGGAGCTGCTCGCCACCATCGACGCACTGCTCACCGCGAATCCTCGGCTTCCCGGCGCCATACGGGAGCTGGCAATCCTTCCTGGCCTCCTCGAGGTCGACATCGACGCCCTCCGCGACAGTGCGCGAGAGCAGTTGAAGGAGAGCCCCTTCGCAGCGCTGGTTCCGACGGAGCAATTCCACGCCGACGGCAAGGTGACGTTTCGCTCGAACGACTTCGAGGGCAACCTCGAGCGACACGTCGCGTTCCGCGTCGGGAGTCATCTCATGTTGGTCGAGGTGATCCTGGGCTACTTCCTGAGGAACGCCATTTCTCGGTTCGAGCGAACCACCCTTCTGGATGCGCTCGCGACCTGGCCTCATCTCCCTCCTCACCGGGCGGCCCTCCTCGCCGTTGCTGCTGAGAGATTCGCGAGCCGCGATTTCGTGGCCTCCGGCGTGATCGTGCTCACGGTCTACGAGGCGGTGTTGCGCGACCTCGTCCGGGCACTTGGGTATCCGGCGCTGAAGGTCGAACACGGGACTCAGATGGACGAGACGTTGAACTCCCTGCTGCGGGCGGAGCCGACGCAGGCAGTGCTGGGCCCTGCTCACACCAAGGTCGCGGAGTACATCCTCTGCGATCCGGAGCTCGGGTGGAACCTTCGAAACGAGATCGCTCACGGGACGATCCACGCCGACGCCCTGACCCCCACGCGAGTGCTCCTCGGGTGGCTGCTCGTGGTGCGGCTCACTTGCTTCGTCGCGACGTCCTCGCGCGGAGAGTCGACGGAGGAGGGCCCGACGGCCCCTGGCGCAGCCGTCGCCGAGGGCGCGCCGCCCGGGGATCCTGAGCCCGCGGCGGCCGATGAGCCGCCCGGCGGCGGAGTGGCCGAATGATATCCCCGGAAGGCGAGTTCCTCCTTTACCAGACCGAGGACGGGCGCACCCGCATCGAGGTCCGCTTCGACGGCGACACCGCGTGGCTCTCGCTAGGCCAGTTGGCCACCCTCTTTCAGCGCGACAAGTCCGTCATCTCTCGCCACGTCAAGAACATCTTCGAGGAGGGCGAGCTCGAGCGCGCGGCAGTAGTTGCAGAATCTGCAACAACTGCGACCGACGGCAAGACCTACCAGGTCGAGTACTTCAACCTGGACGTGATCATCTCTGTCGGGTACCGCGTGAAGTCCCATCGCGGCACGCAGTTCCGCATCTGGGCTACCCAGCGCCTCCGCGAGCTCATCGTGAAGGGGTTCACGCTCGACGACGAGCGCCTCAAGCGCAGCGGCGGGGGGAACTACTTCGACGAGCTGCTCGCGCGCGTCCGGGACATCCGGTCGTCGGAGAAGATCTTCTGGAGGAAGGTCCTCGACATCTACGCCACCAGCATCGACTACGACGCGCGTGCCGAGGCCTCGCAGGGTTTCTTCAAGACCATCCAGAACAAGATGCACTGGGCGGCCCACGGCCACACGGCTGCCGAGATCGTCGCCGCGCGCGCCGACGCGACGAAGCCGAACATGGGCCTCACGAGCTTCGCCGGAGACGCGCCACGCAAGGCCGACGTGTCGATCGCCAAGAACTACCTCGGCCCCGACGAGCTCGTCGCGCTGAACCGCATCGTGAACGCCTACCTCGAATTCGCGGAGCTCCAGGCGATGAACCGGAAGCCGATGTACATGGCCGACTGGATCTCGAAGCTCGACGACTTCCTCCGCCTCTCGGAGCGCGACATCCTCACGCACGCCGGGGTCGTGTCCCACGATGCCGCCGTCCGCAAGGCGGAGCTGGAGTACGACCGCTTCGCCGCGACCCGCGCCGCGCTTCCGTCCCCGGTGGAGCGGCACTTCGACGACGCGGTTCTTGAAGTGAAGCTGCTCGAGAAGAAGCGGCCCCCGGGCGGGGGGAAGCGCCGGTGACGGCGACGCCGGCGACGCCGCACGTCGCGAAGGGGACAGGCAGACAGGCTGTTCACCACCGGGTCTCTCGGGCCGACCTGCCGGTTAGCAGCGCCGTTAAACAATCTCGCGTCTCTCCCGCAGCATGCTGAGAGAGAGCCCGCCTTCGCCCTCCTGGGCGCCACCGCGCCGGACCACAAAGAACCAACGCCGAGGCTTCCCCCGGCGTTCTTCGTGCCCCTCCTCGTCCACCACCCGGTCCCGGGCGTTCGTCTACGAGGGGAAGTGGCTCCCCGTTCGTTACCGCACAGCGAGCGCCGTTCTTAAGATTCGGCGAGAGCCTCAACAAAGAAGGCCAGAGAAACGCGGTGCGGGATGACGCGAGCACCAGAACGGGACCCCATGCTGGCGTGCACACCCCATGAGGCAACGGCTCGGTCCGCGGCGCCGCCTCCGCAGATCCCAAGAAACTCAGATTCGCGAACGCGGAGGCGATCAACCGCGCGATGGACGGCGCCGGGAGCCGATCGTCCGACGGCAATCGGCGGCGCCAAGCAGCATTCGATCGCGCGCAGATGTCCCCTCGGGCGATCGGCACGACGTTCGGACGCACCACCGCCCACGAGGCCCGTGTCGGGCCGCGCTCGATCAGGTCCGGGGATGAGGGCGACGTCGGCAACCACGGGCGACGTCGGCGAAGCTACGCAGCGTCGCGGTCGCCGGCAACGTCGTTCGCCACGAGGTCGTAGCCGTGGAGGAGCCCCTTCGCGTACTCGCGCCGGACGAGACGGCGCGCGCGA
>JANXVA010000752.1 GCA_025351875.1 Myxococcales bacterium
GATGCGCGATCGCATCTTCGACCCGTTCGTCACGACGAAGGACGTGGGCTCCGGCACGGGGCTCGGCCTGGCGGTGTGCCGCGGCATCATCGAAGGCGCCTCGGGCCGCATCTCGGTCGACGCGACGTACACCCAAGGCGCCCGCTTCGTCGTCGACCTCCCCGCGACCCTCGCCTCTGTCGAATAGAGCACTCGATACTTCACACGGAGGCTCGGTCAGCGTTCTTCGGGCGTGAGCCACTTGTCGAGCGGGACCACGGTGAGGTTTTTCGAGGCGATGCGGTCGAGGATGGCGGGGAGCGCGGTGACGCCGGCGGGCTTGCGCTTGCCGTGCTCAGGGGCGTCGTGGAGGAGGACGATGGCGCCGTCCTCGAGGCCGCGCGAGATGCGCGCGAGGACGTCGTCCGGTTTGGTGCCCGACAAGCCATCACGCGCGCGCACCGACCACCCGACCATGGTGAGGTCGAGCAGGTCGGAGATGCGCGCGATCGTCGGGTTGGTGTGACCGATCGGCGGCCGGAAGAGCGTCGGTGTCGAACCGGTGATGCTCTCGAGAACACGAACGGCGTGCATGAGATCCTCGCGTACGCGCTTGCTCCCACGAAGCGAGAACAAGCGGTCGTGCGCGAAGCCGTGCACGCCCACGGAGTGCCCGCGCCGGACGATCTCCTCGATGACGTCCCGATGCTGCTCGGCCTTCCTCCCGATCACGAAGAACGTCGCCTTGGCCTCGTGCACGTCGAGCGCATCGAGGACCTCGCGCGTGTGGATCGGATCCGGCCCGTCGTCGAAGGTCAGCACCACGCCGGTCGCCCCGCTCGGTCCGCGAACGATCGCATCGGCAAACATGCGGAGGCGAAGCACGAAGACACCGCTGAGGAGCAGCGCGACGTACCCCACCACGCCAGTAACGGCGAACGGCAACGGGGGAGGCTCCGCGAAGAGCGACCGCACGGTCACCCCGATGCCCGCCAGCGTCGCCGCCCAGAAAACGATCCTCGCCGGCGGCACGGTCGCCTCCTAGCGACTCTTCTTCTTCGCGGACGCGGGCTCGTCGGCCTCTTCGTCATCCGCGGCCTCGTCGTTTTCCGCGACGCGGAGCTTCTTGTTGCCGCTGCCCTTCTTGGACGCCCCGGAGCCCGAGGAATCGTCCTTCTTCTCGCCGCCTTCGTTCGGTGAATTGTCGATCTCGTAGAAGCCCGCGAGGACCGCTGCGATGATCGGGAGCGACGCGGCGGGCAGGTTGCCGAGCGCGCCGTCACCGGCCTTCAGCATCGAGAGATCGAGATGCACGTTGGCCCACGTGCGAAGCGCGAACATTCCGCCGAGCGCGAGGAGAACGCCGAAGAAGGCCTTGAGGCCCGCTTCGATCTTCCCGTCCGCGGACCAGATGGGCTTTCCCGCCACGAGGCCGGTGATGACACCCGTGGCCGCGGCCGCGAGATAGGCGAACGCCGCGTTCGAGAACAGCGCCATGCCCAGGCCCTGCACGAGCACGGCCGCCACGACCGCACCGATGACGGTGCCGAGGATGAGGCCGACGATCATGCGCTTCAGCATCTTGGGAGCACTGGAGTCTACTCCCCCACTCCGTCACCGCAAGTGACGGCTCGCAGCCGAGCGGCAAGCTTCGTGGCACGGCCGCGATCCGCCGAGGCTTCGCCCTCGCCGTCCTTCGGGGAGAGCGCGATACGCAGCGCGCGCGGGTCGGCGACGAGCACGACGAGCCGCTTGCCACGTGTCACTGCGGTGTAGAGGAGGTTCTTCGACAACATGACGAAATGGGTCGTGAGAAACGGAATGACGACCGCCGGGTACTCGCTTCCCTGCGACTTGTGGATGGTCGACGCGTACGCCAGCGCGAGCTCGTCGAGCGACGCACCGTCGTAAGGGACCTCTCGGATTTCTGCTGAGCTACCGCCGTCCGCAAAACGTACGACGAGGCTATCTTCTTCCTCGTCGACGGATGCGACGATGCCGACGTCTCCGTTCCAGACGTTGCGGTCGTAGTCGTTGCGAAGCTGCATCACCTTGTCGCCGAGACGAAATCGCGTCTTGCCGCGGGTGATCGACGGTCCGATCGGGTTGAGCGCGGCCTGGAGCTCCTCATTCAGGATGAGCGTGCCGGCGGGTCCGCGATTCATCGGCGTGAGCACCTGGATGTCGCGGACGGGGTCGAGCCCGAACCTTCGTGGGATGCGGTTCGTGACGAGCTCGAGGATGACCCGACGCGCCTCCTCCGCCTCGCGCTTCTCGACGACGAAGAAGTCGGAGCTGGTGTCGCCGGCCTCGGGGATGACAGGCGGCTCACCGGCGTTGATCCGGTGAGCGTTCTGCACGATGAGGCTCTTCTCTGCCTGCCGGAAGATCTTCACGAGGCGCACGCACGGCACGACCCCCGAGTCGATGGCATCACGAAGGAACGAGCCGGGTCCGACGCTCGGGAGCTGGTCCACGTCGCCGACGAGCACGAGCCGCGCACCCTCCGGGATCGCCTGCGTGAGCGCGTCGGCCATCCACACGTCGACCATCGAGCTCTCGTCGACGATGATTGCCCCAGCATCGAGCGGGTTCTTCGCGTCGCGCTTGAACGCGCTCTTCTTCGGCTCGAACTCGAGGAGGCGGTGGAGCGTCGCGGCGTCGCGGCCAGTCGCCTCGCTCATGCGCTTCGCCGCGCGGCCCGTCGGTGCGGCAAGCCGCGTGACGACCTTGGCTCGGTCGAAGACGCTGAGGATTGCCTTGACGATGGTCGTCTTTCCGACACCCGGACCGCCCGTGACGACGAGCAGGGGACAGCGAGCCGCCTTCTCGACGGCAAGCCGTTGCTCCTCGGCGAGCACGGTGCCGCTCTCCTTCTCGAATGCGGCCACCGCCTCGGCGAAGCCGCGGAGATCGTCCTTCTCGACGCGCGCGAGCGAACCGAGGCGTGTCGAGAGCCTCACTTCCGCTTCGTGCATCGCGACGTCGTAGATCGCTGCGCCGCGCAGCTCGTCGGCGCGCACGCGGTCGAGGGTCCCCGGCCGCTCGGCAATGACGTACCCAGAGCGGACGACGGCGGCGAGGGCCTCGTCGAGCCTCGCGACGATCTCCGGGTTAGGGATCTCGGCCTCGTGATTGTCCGTCGCGAGGAGGCGCGCGGCGCGACCCGTGAGGTCCTCGGCGACGGCGAAGCAGTGGCCGTTGTCGGTCGCGTCGCGGAGCGCCTGGAGCAGCGCGGCCTGCATGCGCTCGAGAGAGTCCCTGCCGATGCCCATCGACGACGCGATGCGGTCAGCCGTGCGGAAGCCGACGCCCCAGACGTCGATCGCGAGACGGTAGGGATTACCGGAGATGATCGTGACCGCCTTCGGCCCATAACGCTTGAAGACGCGCGTCGCGAGCATCGGGCTCGCCCCGTGGGACTGGAGGAAGATCATCACGTCGCGAATCGCCCGCTGCTCCTGCCAGGCGGCAACGAGCGAATCGGCGCGCGTGCGACCGAGGCCGTTCACCTCGCGAAGACGATGGGGCTCCTCGTCGAGGACCTTCAAGGTGTCGAGGCCGAACTTCTCGACGATGCGCTGGGCCGTGACCTCACCGATGCCCTTGATGAGGCCGGAACCGAGGTACTTCTCGATCCCCGCGAGCGTCGTCGGTGCCAGTTCGGTCACGCTCGTGGCGCGCAGCTGTTCGCCGTGGTTGCGGTCGACCTCGATCTGGCCGCGCGCACGGACACGCGCGCCGACGGCGACCTGCGGGAACACGCCGACCATGGTGAGGGCGTCGCGCCGGCCGGGCACGAGCACCTTCACGACGCGGAAGCCGTTCTCGCGATTTTCGAACGTGATCCGCTGGACCTCGCCTTCGATCGCGACCTCTGCGGGCTCCTTGACCGGCACGCACGCGACCCTAGCCACAAAACGCCAGCGGCGCGACGGTCGCTCTCTGCCTCTCGGCGGAAAGCAACCGGTCGCGCCGCTGAAGGGCGGGCGAGCGCCGACTTAGTTCAGCGCCTTCGTGCGGAGGTTCAGGTTGAAGGGGCCGAGCTCGCTCGTGCCGTAGCCGGAGCTGTACACGAGCACCTTGCCACCGGCGGGGATCACGACGTTGTCGACGCCGGCCCAGTCGAGGGAGCTGCCGCCGCCGGCCGTGTTGCCGCAGGGATCGGCGTTGCCGGCGATCGTGACGCTGCACGCGTCGGACGAGCCGAAGTTGCACGCTCCGAGCTGGGCGTCGGTCGTCGGGGGGAGCGTCACGCTGTAGACCCAGATGAGCGTGTCGAGCGGGTTGCCCGTGCCCGAGTGGTACATCTGAACGGTCGCCGACTGTGCCGTCGGGTTCTTCACCTCGACCGCGACGTAGGGG
>JANXVA010000760.1 GCA_025351875.1 Myxococcales bacterium
CGTGGGAGAAGCGCACGCGGCCGGGATTATCCACCGCGATATCAAGCCAACCAACCTGTTTCTGACCCTCAACCCGAACGGATCGCCCTGCATCAAGGTGATTGACTTCGGCATCTCGAAGACCAACGACGCCGAAGTCAAACTGACGAAGGAAGCCGAAATCCTGGGGTCGCCGCTCTACATGTCCCCAGAGCAAATGGACTCCTCACGAACGGTCGACGCTCGCTCCGACGTCTGGGCATTGGGCGTCACCTTGTATGAGCTTCTCTCGACCATGACGCCGTTTCACGCTGCGGGTATCGTCCAGGTCTGCAACCGGGTCTTTCAAGGCCAGCCCACGCCGCTCTCATCATTTCGCCCCGACCTCCCGGCCGCTCTCGAAGCCGTCATCGCGCGATGCTTCGAGAAGGACCGCGACCGCCGCTGGCCCAACGTCGCTGAGCTCGCGGCAGCCTTGGCTCCGTTCACGTCCGCGGTCGCGGGCGCCTATGTCGAACGCGTGGCCGCTGTCCTCGGGATGAAGCTGGAACCAGCGCGTCCGACCGCCCTGCTCCCCCCGGAACCGGCCGCCGTACCCGCCCCGCTGGTCGCGGCAGCGACGACCGGCAGCCCGGTCTCGACCACCGCGCCGCAAGGGCCTGCGGCGGTGCCGCGCACCAAGCGGGCGGTTGGGATCACCGCCGGACTCGGGCTCGCGGTCCTCTTGCTCACAGGCCTGGGAATATCTCGCTGGGGACGTGCCAGTGTGGACGTGGTTCCGCCGACAGTGACCACCCAAATGTCGCCAGTCGCGGCTGTTGTGCCTCCGCCCGTCCTCGATCCTTCGCCCACCGTGACCACGCCTCCTGCGATCGAACCTACGCCAATTCCGACTACTTCTGCTACGGTCGCCGTACTGACACCGCAGCCGAAGAGGCCCTCTTCCCGACGCACCGAACCGATCCCTCGCGCAACCGCAACCGCCAAACCCGCAGCCCCCAAGGCGAACAGCTATGCACAGGAATAGGACGCACCTCAGCTGCCAATTCGCCCCGAGCGCCGCCGTGCTCGCCGCCGCGCTGGCGCTCACGTCGTCGGCCACGGCGCAGCCCACTCCTGCGAACAAGGCCGCCTCTTCGGCCCTCTTCACGGACGCACAGGCGTTGATGGCGGCGGGACGTGTCAACGAGGCGTGTCCCAAGTTCGCCGAGGCCCAGCGGCTCTACCCGACGGCGGGCACTCTGCTCAACCTCGGGGATTGCTTCGAGCGCTCCACCCCGGCGCGAACGGCGAGCGCCTGGGGTGCGTTCCGGCAGGCGGAGGTGGCGGCTCGCAACGCGGGCGACGCCGAACGCCAGGCGGAGGCGAGTCGTCGCGCCCTCGCTCTGGAGCCCTCGCTCTCCAAGGTGACGCTCAACGTGCCTCCGGCCGCGCGCGCACCAGGCCTCGAGGTCAAATGGGACGGGAATGTCGTGGGCGAGGGAATGTGGGGTACGGCGGTGCCCGTGGACGCGGGGGAACACGCGCTTGAGGCCAGCGCGCCTGGCAAGAGGAGCTGGTCGAGGACGCTCTTTGTGCAGCCGAACGGCGGCACCGTCCCTGTGCCGGTCCCTGAGCTGCCGCCGCCCCCGCTCGCTGCGGCGCTGGGCCCGGTAGGCGCGACACCGGAGCCGTCCTGGAGCAGCCAGCGGTACGTGGGCCTCGGCCTCGGGGTCGTCGGCGTGGCGGGCGTCGTCGTCGGCGCGATCTTCGGCACGAAGGCCGCAGGAAAGAATACCGACTCCCTCCCGCACTGCCTGCCCAACGACATCACGCACTGCGACGCCACGGGGGTCGGCCTTCGGAACGACGCGTTCTCGGCGGCCACGGTCTCCACCGTCGCCATGCTAGTCGGAGGCGCCGCGCTCGTCGGGGGGACGATCACGTTTCTGACGGCGCCGTCCGGGACTGCGAAGGTTCAACCTGTCGTCGGGACCGGCTTCGGTGGTCTGACGCTGCGCGGGACGTGGTGAGGTCATGATGCGTCGATGGCAGTGGAAGATGGTACCCGGGTTGGCCCTGTTTGTCGCGGGCTGTAACGTCGTCCTTGGCCTCGAACGTGCGACGCTGATAGAGCCGGATGCGGGGAGCGGAGGTGGCGCAGCCACGAGCTCTTCGTCGGCGGGCACTTCGAGTGGAAGTAGCGCGACCGGGGGAAGCGGTGGGGGATGTCTGCCCGGTTCCCTCGCCTCCTGCTATGACGGTCCACCGGCGGCAGAGAACATTGGCATTTGCAAGCGAGGGACACATACGTGCAACGCTGACGGCGCAACGTATGGCGCTTGCGAGGGAGCGGTGAAGCCGAC
>JANXVA010000774.1 GCA_025351875.1 Myxococcales bacterium
CGAAGAAGCTCGGCGTGCTGAACGTCGGGCTCTATGCGAGCACGCAATACGCCGCGCGTCGGGAGCTGCCGAAGCATCCGCACGATCTCCTGGAGCACGACAACGTGGTGTTCTTCCCCGGCGACACCTTCGAGTACGACATGAGGGGCACGAAGGGAGTCACCAAGGTCAAAGTCCCCGGCCGAGTGAGCGGGGACGATTTCTTTTTCATCCGTGAAGCCGTCGTCGCCGGCGTCGGCATCGGCCCCATGCCGTGGTTCATGGCGAGCCGCGAGCTCACGGCGGGCCGAGTCGTGCGCGTCCTTCCGGACTACCTGGCGATGGGAGGCGCGATGTATCTGGTGTATCCGCCGGCGAAGCCACTTCCGCCGAAGGTCGCGGCGTTCACGACGTACGTCCGAGAGCATTTGCCGCGGCTACTCGGGCCGGCGTGATGACCTCAGGGGGTGAGGGTGCGGAGGTCCGTCTCGGTCGGCATGCTGTCGAGACCGCGCAGCACGGCGTCGAGGGTCAGCCCGGCGCGCGCGAGGATCTCCTCGAGAATGGCGCGCGGCAAGGCGAGGGCGTGCGGCACCACGACGAAGCGCTTACCTCGTCGCAGCACGGAACACTCGTCCTCGTGTCGCACGAGCTCCACGCCGAGTCGTTGAAGTGCGGCGGCGCACTCGAAACCGGACAGAGCGAACGTGTCTCGGATCATGCTCATGTCTCCCACGGCGCCTCGTGTCCGGGCGCGCGCCGGTTACGAAGCACGAACCATTCCGCACCTGGTTCAGGCCGAAACCGCGGCAATTTTCAATGCGAAGCGAGACAAACGACCTCGCGCGCGAGGGGCGTGTCGCGATCGGCTGCAGCAGAAATCTAGGCGATTGCAGGCTGGCGTCGCAGATGTCGGCGACTGCGCGACGGGCTAAACTCGCTCCATGCCCACCGTCCCGAAGGCCGCCGCATGGCTGAAGCTCGGTGACCTCCTCGCCGCAGGCGATCGCAAAGTCCGCGAGCGGCTCGAGCTCGCCTTGACCGATGGCGCTCTCTACGTGCGAGAGCATGCGCAGGAGCTCTTCGAGCGCGGCGTAACGAAACCAATCCCAAAGCTCCCCCTCATCGCGTTGCTCGACGGCCTCGACGCCGCAAACCGTGTTGCCTTGCTCGATTGGAAGTCGCCCGCCCACGACGTGAGGGCCGCGCTCGGAGCGTTGCGACCGCGCGTGAAGATCGACTGGGCTTGGATGAAGCCCTTCGAAGAAGAGGAGCTCGACGACATCTCGACGGAGCGCCTCCTCCATGCGGTCGCCGCGCACGTCCCCCCGAAGATCGCGCTCGTGAATCTCCACACCGGCTCCGACGAGCTCGCGATCGCATTCGTCGAAGCGTCGCGCGTGCGACAGATCGTCGCCGCGATGAAGGCGGTGGGGCATCCACCACGGTCGGCGGTTCCAGTGCGAGCGCAATTTCGTATAAGAGGCCTTCGGTCAACCCTGCACGAGGGGCGCTTGGCCAAGCCAACCCGCTAGGTCTTCCTTCTCGCTCAGGCCGAGAGCCTGCTCCGGCTCTCGGAGGAGCTCCCGATCTCGCCGTCGTTCCTCCCGCAGCTCTTCGAGGACGCTGCGCAGCCTTCCGCGATCAGGGACCTCGCGAAGCGAATGGTCTGAGCGATCCGCGATCCGTCGCGAGGGGATCAGCGGCCGGCGTCGAACACGAAGCCCGAGTCGTACGGTGATGGTGAGCCTGCTTCGTACGTCGGAGGAGGCGGCGGGGGCGTGGGCACCGGGGAGGGAGTCGGGACCTGCTGCGGGGACGGATGCGCCTGGGCCGTCGCGCTGCCGAGCCCGACGGCAACGACGGTCAGACCGAGCACGACCAATCCTCCAGCGACGAGCGCGACCGGATGCTTCTTGTCCTGCGACATGCCTCCAGGTGATGCATCGCGCACGCCAGGCGGCGGTACTCTCGAGCCTGGGCCAGGCGCTCCGAACTGAATCGGGAGGCTCAGTGATAGATGAGGCCGGCGCACAAACCGTAAGCGCCTCCATCCGGGACGGTACATGCGACGTTGCCGGGGCATGCGTTCAACGCGTCCGGATCGCAGAAGACGCCCCAGAAGGACGTCGTCTTGCACTGGGCGAGCGTGAAGCACGTCGTCTTCGCGGGGGTCACGTCGTCGCTAGCGAGTCTCGCGCAACACACGCCGCCGGAGATGAACGCGCAGTCGGCGCCGTCGTCGCAACCGAGGGTGACGCTCGGGCAGTCGCCCGCGGCCTCCTTCGGGATGCACGCGGGGCCGCCGACGGACGGCGCCTTGCAGCAGACCTGGCTCCGAGGGTCGCAGAAGGTGCCGCTACAGAACACGCCCGGATTCGGCGCGGCATCTGCGGTGCCCGTCTCGGGCGCGGTGCTGGAGTCGGTCGCGCCGGGGCCGGCCTCGCTCGTGCCGGCCTCGCTGACGTTGGCGCCGCCGCCATCGCCGCTGAACGAACCGCAGCCGACACCGATGCCGATGCCGATGCCGAGCACACCGAGTGCGACCGCGCCGACGCCGAAGATGGGCACGAACCGCATGTGGAGGAGCGTAGCAAACCTCCGCCGTCGGCGTGGGTCTCGGTTGGTGCCTACACGACCGCGATGACCTCGGCCTTCTCGATGCGATCGAGACGGAACGAGCGGCTCTCGTTCTTCGCGAAGTCGAAGGCGTTGATGCGCGTCTCGCGTCGCTCCATGACCACCTGCTCGACACGCACGTCGCGGGTCGTCTGGATGCCGCTCGAGTCGCGGTAGGTGATGCGTAGCGGCTGCTGCTCGAACCACGCGCGCTCCACTGCGGTGCGCACGGCCTTCGCGATCGGCTGCGCCGGGATGCCGACGAACGCGAGCTCCTGCAGGCGCCCGACGAGCTCGCGCTGCGCCGAGGTCGAGAGCGCCGCGCGCACCTTGTCGAGCGCGCTCTGGAGCGTCTCCTCGAAGGGGAGCAGGCGCGTCTCCACGGCGAAGCTCCCGAGCGCGACGAGCAGCGCCGCCTCGCGCGCCGTGAAGTTCACGGGCGGTAGCGAGTAGCTCTTGTCGAGCGCGTAGCCGCCGCCCCGCCCGCGCTCTGCCGAGAGCGGCATCGCCGCCGCGCGGAGGGCATCGAGGTCCCGGTACATCGTGCGAAGGGTCACGCCGAAGCGCTCGGCGAGGACCTCCGCGGTGACCCCGGTGCGGCGCCCGCGCAGGTACTCGGCGATGGCGAAGAGGCGTTCGGTACGCTTCATCAGATAACTGACATAAGGGTGACATATGCCTCGTGCAAGATGAAGCTCATGAAGACCAGCCGACCGAAGATCGTCCTCTGCGAGATGACCGAGACCGGGATCGACAACCTCCAGAGCTACTCGCCGTTCTGCTCACCACGGTCGGCGGTTCCAGTGCGAGCGCAATTTCGTATAAGAGGCCTTCGGTCAACCCTGCACGAGGGGCGCTTGGCCAAGCCAACCCGCTAGGTCTTCCTTCTCGCCGGGCAGTCATTGCCTTCTACCGCC
Organism: Myxococcales bacterium; assembly: GCA_025351875.1. Taxonomy (GTDB): domain Bacteria; phylum Myxococcota_A; class Polyangia; order Polyangiales; family Polyangiaceae; genus Labilithrix. The sequence goes on from JANXVA010000774.1 coordinate 3,516, forward strand.
CTTTCGAGAAGCGTTGGCTCTACTACGACGGCTTCTTCAACGAGAATCGCTACCAGATGCCGAAGCTGTTTCCGGAGGGAACGGAGGAGAACCTCGCGATCGTCGTGAAGCAGCGAT
>JANXVA010000493.1 GCA_025351875.1 Myxococcales bacterium
GCGGGTTTCGATGCCACCGCGCTCCGCATATGGCAGCTCGCTGAGCTCATCACCATCGTCGAGGAGATCGCCGCAACCTTCGAGGAAAAAGCGAAGCTCGACGCCGCGCGCAAGGCCGCGAACGCACCTGCCACAGCGCGACACCACGCCGTGCAAGCGAAGCTCCGCGCAATGTGCAAGGACGTGCGGGAGGAGGGCGCGAGTGGTCCCGGCCGCAGCGCGAGCCCCACGGTCGATTCCCACCCTTGAGCGCCCTGGCCACCGCGGTCCATGGCTCCATTCTTCCACCTCGCTGTCCCACGGGGCCGAGGGGAGGGTCCGCGCTTCACCCGTCGACAGATTGGCATCGGTGGCCCACGCCGGTGACGGAACGTCGCGTCACGCCGAGCCGAGCCGCGCGTTGCACGGGCGATTTCGCGCCACCTGCGCCGGCACGCCCTTCGCTTGGTGCTCGTCCATGGCAAGAGGCTCGCGCTCTCGTGGAGGTACGTGTGTCGAGATCGCGATCTTGCTCGGCGTGATCGGGGCGCTGGTCATCTTCGTCACCGCCGCAGGGTTCCGGAAGTTCGAGATTGCCCAGGGGATGCACGGATCGATGTGTCGATGACGTGTCCTCACTGCGGGGGAGAGCTCGTCGCGGAGCGCGCCGGGGACGGCGTCCGGGTGCCCTTCGGGCGCGCCGGCGCGTTCGTGCTCAGCGCGCGCTGTCGCTATCCGCGGTGCGCCCGCCTCGTCTGTGCGCGCGCCGAGGTCGATGGGAGCGTGGTGCCGGTCACCGCGGAGGACGCCGTTGCGTGGTCGGCTTCGGCCCTGGCCTCGGCGGCATCGCAATGGCTCTGGCTCTGCGGGCTCGTCGTCGCGTTCGCCGTGATCCCGGCGCTCGGCCTCCAGCAGGCGCTCGAATCGCTGCGCTGCGGCGGCATCGCATGGCTCTTCTTCTGCGGCGGGAGCATGCTCGCGCTGGTGCCCGTCATCTACTTCGTCCGGGGCCTCGCGTTCGGCGCGCACGAAGCGCTCCTGACCGCCGCCCGAGCCCGAGCCACGGTTCGCGCCGGACTCGCGGGCGGACTGACGCTGAAGCCGGACCCGCGGACGTACCGCGGACAACCGTAGGCAACACCTAGCAACCTAAGGACTGGTCAGCGGGCGCGCCGGCAACGGCCGCACGATCCCGTACTGCGGCGGGATGAAGACGTCGCGGTAGCCCTGCTCGATCGCCGCGCCGAGCGTGAAGCTCGGGTTGGCGAGGTGCGGCCTCGCGAGCGCGCAGAGATCGGCGCGGCCCGAGAGGACGAGCGTGTTGATCTGGTCGGCGGTCGAGACGCCTCCGACGGTGATGGTCGGGATCTTCACCTCGTTCCTCACCATGTCCGCCCAGGTCGCCTGGTACATGCGACCGTAGAACTTCGGCCGCGACGTGGGCGTGGTCATGCCGGCCGAGCAGTCGATGATGTCGGCGCCATGCTCCTTGAGCGCCCGGGCAAGCGCGAGGACGTCGTCGTCGTCCACGCCACCCGGCAGCCAGTCGGTCGACGAGATGCGCACGCTCATCGGCTTCTTCGCCGGCCACGCCGCGCGCACCGCGTCGAACACCTCGAGCGGATAGCGCATGCGGTTCTCGCGCGTGGCGCCGTAGCTGTCGGTGCGAACGTTGGTCAGCGGCGAGAGGAAGCTCGCGAGCAGGTAGCCGTGCGCCATGTGGATTTCGAGCAGATCGAATCCCGCCTCGTCGGCCCAGGTCGTGGCGCGCTCGTACTCGGCCTTCACGCGATCCATGTCGCCGCGGTCCATCTCGCGCGGGATCTGGCTGTCCGGGAAGTAAGGGAGCGGCGACGCGCTCATGATCGGCCAGTTGCCGGACTCGAGGGGGCGATCGCTCCCCTCCCACATCACCTTGGTCGACGCCTTGCGGCCGGCGTGGCCGAGCTGGAGTCCCACTTTCGAGGCGGAGTGCGTGTGGATGTGGTCGACGATGTGCTTCCACGCGGCGACGTGCTCGTGGAGGTACATGCCGGCGCAGCCTGGGGAGATGCGACCTTCGCGCGAGACGTCCGTCATCTCCGCCATCACGAGCCCAGCGCCGCCCGCGGCACGCGCCGCGAGGTGAGTGAGGTGGAATTCGTTGGGTGTACCGTCGACTGCAGAATACATGCACATCGGCGAAACGACGACGCGGTTCGGGAGCACGAGGTCGCGGAGCTTGAACGGCGCGAACATGGCGGGCGTGCTCGGGGGCGTGCTTGCGCTCCGTGCGAACCAGCTCGCCATCTCGCCGGCGAACTTGGCGTCGCGGAGCTTGAGGTTGTCGTAGGTGATGCGCTTGCTGCGGGTGAGCAGGCTGAACGCGAACTGCGTCGGCTCGAGATCGCGATAGCGCTTCACGTTCTCGAACCACACGAGGCTGTCCTGCGCGGCCTTCTGCGTGCGCTCGACGATCGGCCGGCGCTCCTCCTCGTAGGCGACGAGCGCCTTCGCGACGTCGACTTGCTCCACGAGCGCCTTCACGAGCGCGATGGAGTCTTCCATGGCGAGCTTGGTGCCGGAGCCGATCGAGAAGTGAGCGGTGTGAGCGGCGTCACCCAGGAGCACGACGTTGCCGTGGTGCCACGACTCGTTCTTCACCGTCGCGAACTGCAGCCACGAAGACTTGTTGGCGAGGAGCTTCTCGCCGTCGAGGTGCTTGCCGAAGAGCTCCTCGATGTACGCGATGCTCTCCTCGGTGGTCTTGTGGTCGAGACCCGCGGCGAGGAAAGATGCCTCGTCGCACTCGACGATGAACGTGCTCGTGTCCGCGTCGAAGCGGTACGCGTGAACCTGGAACATCCCGTGCGCGTTCTCTTCGAAGTAGAACGTGAACGCATCGAACTTCTTCTTCGTGCCGAGCCAGATGTACCGGGCCTTGCGGACGTCGAGGGACGGCTTGAACGCGTCCGGGTGCCTGTCGCGGACCTTGCTCCGTAGCCCGTCACACGCGACCACGAGGTCGGCCCCCGCCGTGACCTTCTCGTAGTCGTCGACCTCGACGTCAAAGCTGAGCTTGACGCCCAGCGCGACGCACCGATCGGTGAGGATCCGTAGGAGGTCCCGCCTGGCGATCCCCGAGAAGCCGTGGCCGTCCGAGCGCAGGCACTGGCCGCGATAGTGGATGTCGATCGCGGTCCAGTGGGCGAACTCCTTCGTGATCGCCTGGTGCGTCGGCGGATCGTTGTCCTCCAGATACGAGAGCGTTTCGTCCGAGAAAACGACCCCCCAGCCGAACGTGACACCTGCGGCGTTGCGTTCCACGACGGTGATGTCCGCGTCCGGGCGCGCCTTCTTGTAGAGGAGCGCGAAGTAGAGGCCAGCCGGTCCGCCGCCAATGCAAACGACCTTCATTTCGGGTCGAGTCCGTACCATGTGCGACCCGTTGCGGCGACGGGCGATCCATTCGAACTGGCCACGCGTAGCTCTCGGTTCGCTCCCCCGGGCGAAATGACGCAGGGCAGCGAAAATCGAATTCTAGTGCCGTTTCAACGTCGGATTCCCGCTACCCTAGCGGTCGGTTTCCTTTTTTGCTGAGGAGGACTTGATGAGAACAACATTCTTGAAGTGGATGGCCGTCGTCGGAGGCGCATGCCTCGCGACCGCGGTCATTCATCCGCGTCTGGCGCGGTCTGCCGACCACCTCGACGCCCCCGCGACGATTGCCGAGCCGGCAGCCGACGTCAACGACGTCTACACGTTCCTGGACAAGCCGGGCGACCCGGCGACCAAGGTCATCTTCGCGATGACGGTCTTCCCGGCGGCTCCCGCCGACGCGAAGTTCTCGGACACCGTTCAGTACGTGATCCACACGCAGAGCGGCCCGAAGTTCGGCGCCACCACGAGCGATCTCAACATCATCTGCACGTTCGACGCGGCGCAAAAGGCCTCGTGCTGGGCAGGCGCGGACGAGTACGTCACCGGCAATGCCTCGGTGGCGACCGGCCTCGCGAGCGCGTCCGGCAAGTTCAAGGTGTTCGCCGGCCTCCGCGCGGACCCCTTCTTCTTCAACCTCGCGGGCTTCAAGCACGTGGTCGAAACGGTCGACACCGCCCTCACGGCCGGCGCCATCAACTTCGACGATGCGGGCTGCCCGAAGCTCGAAAACGCCACCGCGGCGTTCCTCCAGAACGCCCTCGTCACCAGCGCAGACGGCGGCCCTCCCGAGGACTTCTTCAAGAAGCTGAATGGCCTCGCCATCGTGGTCGAAGCCGACAAGTCTCTCGTCACCAAGGGTGGCGGGGTCATTAGCGTGTGGGGCTCAACCCACAGGAAGCCCTGAGAGGAGGAAGTCATGAACCGCAAAACACTGCTCTCGATTGGCTCCGCTCTCGTTGCGATTGGCGTCATGTCCGTTGCCGGCTACGGCTGCGGTGACGACGACGACGCTGTGACCAAGACCGACTCCGGCACCACGACGCCGGAGACCAGCACGCCGGAGACGGGCACGCCCGACACCGGAACGAAGAACCCTGCACCGCCGACGCTCGGCGCGCAGATCGACCGCCTCGGCCGTCCCGCGGTCAACACGGCGCTGAACCACACGTTCGATCTGAACTCCGCGGCCAAGGGCGCGGCGAAGGACGCGTACAACAAGGACTCCACCCAGGCGACCTGGGGTGCGACCTACGTCGCGCAGACCTCGGCGAACCTGGCCGTTCTCGACGGCCTCGACCAGGACTGCAACAACCAGTTCCTCGCCAGCAAGGACGCTGGCGCGCAGAACTCGAACGTCGCCAAGTACGGCACGCTCGGCGGTGTGACCGCAGACGACCGGCTCTGGCTCGATACGGCGGGTGCGACGTGCACCACCTACCTCGCCGTCGAGGGGCAGGCCACCGGGCTCATCCCGAACACGGACTGCGGCGGTCGCGGCCTCGGGTATGACGTCATCGACGTCACCTATTCGGCCGCTGCGATCGGTAACGTCACCGGCGTGACCGACGGCATTACCGCGGACACCGCGAAGACGGGCGGCGTCGCCTTCCCGTTCCTCGCAGCGCCCCTCACGCAGTAAGTGGCTACGCGCAGCGCAGGACGCGCACGGCTCGCGGGGCCCGGCCCCATGCCGGTGGCAACGATGGTCCTCGCGCTGTGCGCAGCGCTCTCCGCACAAGGGTGTGAAGGGTGTGACAAGAAGGACCCGCAAGGGTCAGCCGACGGCGGCGTGAGCAGCGCGCAAAGCGCAGCTCCGCCGCCGGTGGTCATTTCGGCAGAGGATGGCGGCTTGAAGGGCAAGAGGCCCACGACGACGAGCTGGTCCATCGCCGGAAGCAATCTCAACGGGCAGATCAGAGAGGCCGAAAAGCGGCCCGTCACCGATCCGGACCAGCAGCTTCAGCTCGTCGGCTTCTACCTCACGCGCGGACAGACGCTCGCGAACGTCGAGGACTACGAAAAGGCCGACGCCATCGGTGTGGCTGCGGTGAAGGCGTACCCGAAGAGCGGCGCCGCGCACCTCGCGCATGCGCTCACGCTAGGCGCGTTGCATCGCTTCGACGAGCAGTCGAAGGAGCTCGACGAGGCCGCGAAGGTCGAGGCTCTCGCGCAGCGTGTGACGGGAGCTCGTGTCGGTCTGCTGATGGCGACCGGTCGTTACGACGACGCCTCGAAGCTGATGGCGCCGATTGAAGAAGGCAGCCCGGCGACCGCGATGGTCACGACGGCCGCACTCCGCGCGCACATGCAGAAGACGGAGGAGGCCGAGGCGCTGTTCGACCGCGCGCGTACGTCGTTCATCGACGTCTCGCCGTTCCCAGTCGCATGGATGGATTTCCAGCGCGGCGCGCTGCTCGAGGCAGCAGGCAAAGAGAAAGATGCTCGCGCCTACTATCTCGAGGCGCTCGAGGCGATCCCTGTCTACGTGCATGCCGCCATACACGTCGCCACCACGGACACGCCCGAGCGAGCCGTCGAGCGGCTCGAGGCCCTGCGCAGCGTGACGACAGAGCCCGAGCTCCTCTCCGCGCTCGCGAACGCGCACAAGCGCGCGAAGCACGACGCCGAGGCGAAGAAGGCGACCGATGCTGCGCGCGCTCGCTACGACGAGCTACTCGCGAAGCATCCTGCCGCGTACGCCGATCACGCGGCGCGCTTCTTCCTCGGCTCGGGGAGCGATTCGAAGAAGGCCCTCGGTCTCGCCGAGAAGAACGCGAAGTCGCGCCCCACCGACGAAGCGATCGACCTCTGGATGGCCGCGGCCACCGCCGCCAACGACAAGGGTCAGATCTGCGCATCCGCCATCGCGATGAACGGCCTTCGCTACGCATCCGAGATGCGCAAGCGCATCGCCGCTGCGTCGTCGAGCGGCTGTCCCGATTCAGGTACGCCAGGTACAGGCGACGCCGGCGCCAAGTAGTCGGTGAATGCGCGCCGATTGTCTCGAAGCGCTGACCGAAGGACCGCAGTTTTCCGTCTAGCGGTGCTCGGCGGGCGTGACTACGCCCAGAACGAGTGCTGCGCGGCCGAGGTCGCTCCGCAGCCCGACGGCCGCGTCGTCGTGACGGGCAGCAAGCTACTCCGCTTGTGGCCCTGATCGCGGGCGACGCCGGCGCCCTCAGCAAAGGGCGCCGGTGCCCGGTAGTCAGTCACTGAGCGGCGAGGAACGCCTCGAGCTCTTCCGAGCCTCCGACGTGCTTGCCGTCGACGAAGACCTGGGGCGTGCTCGCCTTGCCGCTCACCGCGCGTAGGTTACGCGGCGAGGAGGCCACCTCCTCGTACGCCCAGCCCTTGTCCGCGAGGAGCTTCTTCGCCTTCGTACAGAAGCTGCAACCGGGCTTCGTGAACATCAGCACGTCGTGCGGCGCCTTCGCGTTCGGGTCGAGGTACTTGAGCATCGTGTCGGCGTCGGAGACCTCGAACGGGTCGCCTTCCTTGTCCGGCTCGAGGAACATCTTCTTGATGACGCCGTCGTCGACGAGCATCGAGTAGCGCCATGAGCGCTTGCCGAAGCCGATGCCCGACTTGTCGACGAGCAAGCCCATCTTCTCGCTGAACTCACCGTTTCCGTCGGGCAGGAACACGATGTCCTCCGCGTGCTGGTGCTTCGCCCACTCCGTCATCACGAACGCGTCGTTGACGGAGAGGCACACGACGGAGTCGACGCCCTTCGCCTTGAACGCGGGAAGGAGCTCGTTGTAGCGAGGGACGTGCGCGCTCGAGCACGTCGGCGTGAAGGCGCCCGGGAGCGCGAACACGACGACCTTCTTGCCGGCGAAAACGTCGGAGGTCTTCACGTCCTTCCACTGACCGTCCGTGCGCGTGCGGAACGTGACCTCGGGTACGCGCTGTCCTTCGCTGTTCTTAAGAGTCATCTCTCTCTCCTTCTTTCTTCGTCAACGCTTGGTGATCTTGGAGGCGGCGTCGCGAAGGGCAGTACGTAGGCCCTCCTCGACGACGGGATGGTAGAAAGGCATCGCGAGCATCGCGTCGATCGTGAGCTCCTCCTGGTGAGCCCACGCGAGCAGGTGCGCGATGTGCTCGACGCGCGGGCCGGCGAGCTCGGCGCCCAGGAAGCGGCCCGTCGTGCGATGGGCGTACACGTGCCCGACTCCGCGGTTCTGGAGCATCACGCGGCTGCGGCCCTGGTTGACGAACGACACCTCGCCGACGACCACCTCGTCCTTGTCGCCGCCCGCCGCCAGTGACGCGAACGTCGCGCCGGCGATGGCAATCTGCGGCTCGGTGAACGTGATCGCGAGGAGCGAGCGGCGAAGTCCTGCCGTCACCCTCGGGTAGCGCGCCGCGTTCTCGCCGGCGATCTTCCCCTCGTCGGCGGCCTCGTGGAGCAGCGGCACGTCGTCGTTGGCGTCTCCGGCGATGAACACGGAGGTGGCCTCCCCGGCGGCGTCTTTGCATTGAAGCGTCGTTCGATCGAAGACCGGCGTGCCTCGCGCGTCGAGGCGGATGCCTGCTTGCTCGAGTCCGATGCCGCGGAGGTTCGCACGGCGCCCCGCGGCGACGAGCGCGTACTCGAAGGTCTCCACCTTCGTCGTGCCGTCGAGGTCGACGAACGTGATCTCGACGCCCTCGTCGGCGGGCCGTACCTGGCTGACTCCGCCGTCGGGATGGACCCGCATCTCCTCGCGGAACGCCGCGAGCGCCGAGGCCTTCACCCCGGGATCGGTGAGCGGTCCGATGGTCCCGCTTTGACCGAACAGCCTCATGCGCACGCCGAGACGGCTCAGCGCCTGGCCGAGCTCGAGGCCGATCACGCCAGCTCCGAAGACGGCCACGGAGGCGGGCAACTTCTCCCAGGCGAAGACGTCGTCGTTCACGATGAGGCGATCCTTGACGGCCTCGAACATGGGCGGAACGAACGGCGACGAGCCAGTCGCGATGACGACCGAGCGCGCCTTCACGCGGCGGAGCTCCTTGCCGTCCGGGCCGTTGATCACGAGCTCCCCTGGGGCGACGAACCGGGCGCGCCCGTGGAGCTTGTGGTCCTCCGGGATGTTCTCGATGCTCTCGAGCACGAAGCCTACGAAGCGGTCGCGCTCGCGACGAACGCGATCCATCACCTCGCGGCCGTCCACGGAGACCGTGGCGTGGACACCGAACGGCGCCGCGTGCTCGGCATGGTAGGCCGCCTCGCCAGCGGCGATGAGGAGCTTGCTGGGCATGCAGCCGACGCGCGCGCACGTCGTTCCGTTGATGCCACCCTCGATCATGAGGACGCGCTCGGTGACCGCAGCGGCCGCGCGATAGGCCGCGAGGCCAGCCGTACCCGCGCCGATCACGGCGACGTCGACCAGCTCCTGGGGTGCGCTTTCCATGACCCCAAGATGCGCCTTCGCCAGTGATTGATCCAATACGAAAATTCGATGCTATTGATAGTTGGTGTCTATCAGCAGCGTCTCCGCACGGGACTTCTCCCTCCGGCAGCTGGAGTACGTGGTGGCCGTGGCCGACACCCTGGGATTCCGGCGCGCCGCCGAGCGTTGTGCGGTTTCCCAGCCGACCTTGAGCGCGCAGGTCCAGCAGCTGGAGGCGGTCCTCGGGGTGAAGCTCTTCGAGCGCGACCGCAAGCGCGTTCTCCTCACGGCCGCTGGCGAGGAGGTGGTGGCGCGCGCGCGCCGCATCCTCGTCGAGGCCGACGATCTGCTGGCGGCGGCCACCCGAGCACGCGACCCGTTCAAGGGCACGTTCCGCGTCGGGGTCATCCCGACGATCGCTCCGTACTTCCTCCCGGCGGTGACGCAGATCCTCGCGCTCGCCCATCCGAGCTTGCGCCTCGTCTTCCGCGAGGAGAAGACGGAGGACACCGTGCGTGATCTCTGGGCCGGCACGCTCGACGCGGGGCTGGTCGCGCTCGAGGCCGATCTCGGTGCGCTCGAGCACGCCGAGGTGCTTCGCGACCCGTTCGTCGTCGCGCTACCGAAGGGACACCCGCTCGCGAAGAAGAAGAAGATCGCCCAGGCCGATCTCGATCACCAGGATGTCCTCCTCCTCGAGGACGGGCACTGTCTGCGCTCGCAGGCGCTCGCCGTCTGCGGACAAGCAGGCGCGCACGAGATGGACCTCAGGGCGACGAGCCTCGCGACGCTCGTGCAGATGGTCGCGGGCAGCCGCGCGGTCACGCTCCTTCCCGAGCTCGCGCTCTCCGTCGAGAACCGCGGTGGGCAGCTCGAGATCAGGCCGTTCTCCGCGCCGGTACCGTTCCGCACGATCGCGCTCGTGTGGCGTCCGCGCTCGCCGTTCGCCGAGGCCTTCCGCAGCACCGCCGCGACGCTCCGCTCGTGCACGGGGAAGTCAGCTGGAGAGCTCGCGCGCGACCGCGGTGAGCACCGACGTCCCCGCGAGTGACTCCGCGACGGCGGCCGCGGCGGTCGCCGCACGCTCGCGCGCGATCGTGTCGAGGCGGAGTCGGTCGCCGAGCCCCGCGATGGCCGCGACCTCTCGAGGGTCCACCGTGCCGTCCGCGGAGGCGAGGACGCACGCGAGCGTGAAGAGGTGCTCGGCCTCCTCGCGGGCGAGCGAGAGCGGCAAGAGCTGCTCGGTGCTCGGGCGCTCCCTCAGGGCGCGCTGCACGAGCGCGACCTCGTGGTCGTCGAGGGTGCAGGCGCGCGCGATCTTCACGAGCGCCTCGGCCTCTTCCTCCGCGACGCGACCGTCCGCCCAGACGATCTCGGCGAGCGCGAGGAGCGCATCGATGCCGAGCGGATCCTCGGGATAGAGTCGCGGCAGCTCGCTGGGGCGAAGCGGCTTGGCCAGCGCCTTGGCGGCCGTCGGTCGGGTCGACGACGCGCCCGCGCTGCGCGAGAAGGCGATGCGTAGTCCGTCGCGTGGCTCGGGAGGGATGCGGCTCAGGTCGAGCGACACGTCCTGCTCGGGAATGTCATAGGTGTAGTCGCGCAGCAGCGTCGTCGTGAAGACCTGCATGAGCAGCGTGGCGTAGTCGACGCCCGGGCACTTGTGACCTGTCGAGGGACCCATGCCTTGGGGTGCGAACGCGAAAGGGTGCCGTCCTTGCTCGGCGCGCGCCGCTGTGAAGCGCTCGGCGTCGAAGGTCTGCGGCTTCGGGTACACCGCCGCGTCCTGGTGGTGCGCGAAGGGGGCCCAGAAGAGCATCGTCCCCTCGTCGATGCGGAAGCCGCCGACGACGAACGACTTGCGGGCGAGGCCGAACGCGAGCGGAACGACCGGCGTGATCCGCTTCGTCTCCTGGACGACGCGGCTCAGCAGGTCCATCGAGGCGAGCTGGCGGATCGTGAGGTCGCCCGACGGTGCGCTCGCCCGGATCTCGGTCGAGAGCCCATCGTGCAGCGCCGGCTCACGGGCGATGGTGATCAGGAGCGATGCGAGCTCCGCGAACACGATGTAGCCCGCGATGAAGATGTGATGGAGCTCCATCACCGCATTTTCATCCGTCATCCTCGCGCCGTGCTCGTCCCGATGCGCGAGCATGCGGCCCAGACCGTCGTCTCGTTCGCTCTCGCGATGCTCCTTCACGGCCCGCCCGAGCACTTCGAATATCGCGTCGCGGGCATTCAGCGCGCGCTTGAACGCCGTGCCGGGGAGCGCCACCGGCAGGCCCGTGAAGCCGGCGGTCAGGACCTGGAAGCTCTCGAGGAGCGTCTCGAGGTCGAGGCCGTCACCCATGCTCACGACGTTCGTCGCGATCGCGCTGATCGCCAGCCGCTTCAGCTCCGCGATCCCGTCGAGCTCCTGGTCCTTGCTCGCCCAGCGAGCGAGCGTCGTCTCGACGAGCGTCTGCATGGCGGGCACGTACGCGGGAAGGGCCTCGGGGACGAACGCCGCGAGGATCTGGCGCTTGCGCGTGGCGTGCTCGGATCCATCGAGCAGACCGAGGCTGCGTCCGCCGAACAGCTCGCGCACGTGGCTCGGGATCGAGCCGTCGCGGAGGCACACCTGCTCGTCGGCAAACACGCCGGCCGTCTCGCCCCCCGCGAGGATCACGGTCGGCTTCCCCAGCAGGTGCGTGCGGAAGATCGGACCGTGCCGCGCGACGCGCTCGTCGATGAATTCGAAGGGCTTCGCGAGGAACGCGAGCGTCTCTCCGATCACTGGAAACCATCGGCCGCCCGGCGGCGCCTTCTCGGCCGACTCCGAATCCCCCATCGCACGATGATACTTTGTCCTCGTCCCGGGCCGAGAGAGATCGAGCGATCACCCAGGGCCCGGGTCCGAGTCAGGAGCTAACTACTCTCCCTTGTCAGGCTGCGACGCGCTGTCGAAGCTGAACGCGCATCAGGTCGAAACTGGGCGCGGTCAGTCCACGTGCGCGACGCAGGAGGAACAGTGCATGGTGCACCTCCGCCTCGTCTGGCTCTTTGTCCGAACCGTCCAGGAGATTGCGATCCCTTGCCAGCGAGAATGCTGCCATGAGCTCGTCACCTTCTGCCGTATCCAGGTAAGCCAGTGCGTCCTCGAGAGAAACCGTCTCGAGAGACTCGATGATGGTGGTCATCCGTGTACCCCACGGACCGATTTGATTCGGTCCTTTTCTACGAGTGACATCAACAGGTGTCGTGTCCCGGTTGATGGTTAGAGGCATACGCAAAAGAGCTCACGTATGCACGGTTCGCATGCGCCAAGCGTGCCGACACGCTGACGCCGAAATCGAACGACTCTCTTCGAGAGCAATCTCGAGTGAGTCGTCCGCGCTGACGCGTCGTGAGACGCGCCGTGTGACCACAAAGCTGCCCTTCGCGGAGGCGCCCTGCAGTGCGAATCGTTTCTTGTCGTGCGTGGTCTGCGACCGGTCAGGTCGACTGGAGAGGGTGCCTTGCGGGTCCCGCCGCAAAGGGCCGAGGTCGCTACGGATAAGCACGGTGTGGCGAATTGTCCTGCGCATTCCCGGGCGAGTGCCCGAGTGGCGCTGAATTTTCCCTGGCCGCCGCGTTACCCGCAAGTGCTTCGGCATTTCCCTCCCAGACACGCGGTTCTTGCGGTGGGTTGAAAGCGACCCCTCGCTTTATTGAAGTTACGCTGCGGAGTCGGACCGGACCACTTTTCTTGCGCAGTTTACGGCGACCATGTAGGCGCACCGCGGCTCACGGACGCGTCGGACGGTCCAGCTCGAGCCAGCGGATCATCATGCTGCCCGCGTGCTGCGCGTAGTCGATCCGTACCTGGAGATCGACGGCGCTCCCGGGAAACGCGCCCTCGACGCGATCGGGCTGCGCGAACAGGTGCCTCGTCCCCTTGCCGAGCTGAGCGCGCGCGACGAACGCAATCGCGCGGCGTAGCTCATCCTCCAGAAGTGCGATCGTCTGCGCGCGATCGGCGGCGGCGCCGGGATCTCGCTTCAGCACCTCGAGGGCCGCGCCTGCAGCTTCGCCTCGGCTCGAGGCGGGCGTGACGCGTGGGGTCACGACAGGCCCGAAGCCGAAGGAGCCGTCGGCGTCGAACGCCGAGTCGCCCTCCGTCCGCTGGAGGGCGCGCTGGTACTCATGCCAGCGAAGGCAGAAGGCGAGCGCCTCGGAGTCCGGCGCGCGGTCCCAGAGGTCGGACATCGCCTGGCACGTCCAGTGCTCCTCGCTGAAGTAGTAGCGGCTTCCGAAGAAGCTCCACCCGCGGCCCGAAAGGCGCGCGAGCGCCTGCGACGCGGCGCGGAGGTCCGCGGGATCGCCGGTCATGCGATGTGCGCGCGAGAGCGCGAGCGCAGCTTCGCCGGTGAAGTAGAGGCGCTGGACGTCGACCGCCTTGCCCGTCGCGCGATCGAACTCGTGCATGAGCTCACCGTCGGGTCGCTGCTGCGAGCGGAGGAAGAGCGCGAGCTCGATGGCGGGCGCGCGGTACGAAGCGTCGGCGCCGGTGCGGACGATCTCGGTGAACGCGACGAGCGCGAGCGCCGCCGAGCCGACGTCGGCGTCGGGGCCGTCTGCGATGCAGCGCTGAGCTCCGCATGGCTGCATCATGTCGTCGCGCAGGCGAGCGGCCGCACGGAGGCATGCGAAGCGAATCGTCGCGTCATCGAAGAGTGCCGCGACTTTGCCGAACGG
>JANXVA010000078.1 GCA_025351875.1 Myxococcales bacterium
CGCGACGGCGCGTGCGAGTCGCGAACGGGTGACGATGAGCGCCGACAGCTGGTCCATCGCGTCATCGAGGCGAACGACGTCGACGCGAACGAACCCTTGCCGCATGGGCTCGGAGTTGGCGCCAGTGGCGACCTCCTCGGTGGAGAGCGGCGCGAGTCGGCTGGGTACGGCCTCATCGACTCGAACCGAGGTGAGTCGTTCGATCGCAGATGGCTCCACCTCGACGGCCGCGGCGATCTCCGCGTCGGTCGAGGAGGTGACCATGAGCAGGGCGAAGCTGAGGCCACCGAGCGCGCTCGCCGTGCTCGCACGCGACAAAGGCAGGACCTTGATGACGTCGGCAATGCCGCTTAACCGCTCGCGCACCGCTGTGATGGACAGCCCGCTCGCCGCCTTTTCGGCGGACGGAACGAAATCCACACGCAGGGCGCGCTGGCCGGCCTCGGCACCTGCGACGAGGAGGTCGAGCTCGAACGCGGCCAGCCTCCCGGCGAGGACGGGGTCGAGATCGAGCGTCGCGGGCGCGCGGACGGTTGCCGCGGGCGCGACGGGGTCGAGGCGATCGAGCGCGTCGAGAAGATCCGCCGGGGGCTCGGAGACCGACCCCCCGCTGGCGAGCTCGCGAACGCGCGTCTCGATCTCCCGTAGACCGAAGAGAAGCGTGTCGACCCCGGCGGCGGGGAGCTGGCCGCCGGTGCCATCCGACGCGCGAAGAACCGACTCCATCCGATGGGCGATGGCGACGACGGGCTCCACGCCGACCATCGCCGAGAGCCCCTTGATGGTGTGCAGCGCGCGAAAGAGATCACGCACGGCGCGCGGATTCGGCAGGGCGCCCTTGGCGGAGACCTCGATCTTCAGGAGCGTGCCGTTCGCGGCGTCGAGCTGCTCGCCGACCTCGGCGAGGTAGGCGGCGAGGAATTCCTTGAGCTCCACACCGTTGGAGGGGGTCTTCACCGGACCGGCTCGAGCAGCGCAGTGACCTCGGAGAGAATCGCCTCGGGAGTGAACGGCTTCGTCATGTAGCGGGAGGCCCCGGCGCGGAGCGCTTTGTCCCTGGAGCTGTCGTCGTCGCGCGTCGTCACCACGAGGATCGGGAGCGACCTCAGGCCCTCGTGCGTACGCACGAACTCGATGACCTCTAGCCCGCCGATGTCCGGCATGTTGAGGTCGAGGACGAGGACGTCGAACGGAGTCAGCGAGAGCTTCTCTATCGCCTCGAGCCCGCTCGCCGCGTGGGTCATCGCGAAATGCCGATTCGACTTCAGGCAAGCGGACACCATGTCGCGCATCACCTTGCTGTCATCGACGACCAATATTTCCGTCAAATAGTCCTGGTGGCCGACTCTAGCAGGGCTACAGTCCGTCGCTCGCGATTCGGTATTTGAGGAGCTTCTTTGTCGCAGTTGCCGCTCATCTGGTTGATTGACGACAGCCCGCTGGAAGCGGATGTCGCCGTGCGCACCCTCGAGAGTGCCTTCATGGTGCGCGTTTTCAACGATGGAAGCCTGGCTCTCGAAGAGCTCGCCAACGGCGCGCCGACGCCTGAGCTGTGGATTCTCGATTGGCAAATGCCAGGCCTATCGGGAATCGATATTTGCCAGTATCTACGCAGCAATCCGTCGACGCAGACCGTGCCGGTCCTCATGCTCACCAGCAACGAGCAGACGGAGGACGTGGTCGAGGCGCTGCGATCCGGTGCCGACGACTACGTCCGAAAGCCGCACAAGCCGGCCGAGCTGAGGGCCCGCGTCGGTGCGCTGCTGCGGTCGCATCAGGTCCTCCTGCGCGCCGAGAAGGCCGAGCGCGCCGTCCGGTCTCTGCTCACCCAGCTGCCCGACGCGGTGCTGGCGATCGATGCGACGGGCCACGTGGCGTTCGCGAACGAGGAGGCTGTGCGCGTGTTCGCTGGCCAATCCGAGGAGTCGCTCGTGGGACGGGATCTTCGGACCGTCCTCCCGACCCTCGAGCTGTCCCTCGTTGCCGTCACCGAGGGGGATGAGCGACCCGACCCCCGCGACGTCTCGGTCGGCGACCAGGTCTACGCACCCATCGTGGGTCAGGTTCATCTCGACGGGACCAAGCTCGCGACGATCACGCTCCGCAACGTGACCTCCAAGCACGCCGAGGCGGCGCGCCGGCTCGATTTTTACTCGATCATCGCCCACGACCTGCGCTCGCCGCTCAACGCGATGAACATGCGGACGCACCTGCTCCTCGACGGTGCCCGCGGGCCCCTCTCGGAGGAGGTGCGCCTCGATCTCCAGAAGGTGCTCGACCGGATCAAGGGACTCGTCGTCATCATCGACGATTTTCTCGATCTCGCGCACCTCGAGGCGAAATCGGTCCTCATCGAATCCGAGAATTCGGACCTCCGAAAAATCATCGACGCTTCCGTCGAGATCCTCGCCCCCCTGGCCGAGGAGAAGAACATCCAGGTCCGGGTTTCCCAGTCGTCGGAAAATCAGCAGGTCGCGATTGATCGACGTCGAATCGGGCAAGCGGTTACAAATCTCCTCTCCAATGCGATCAAGTTCAGTCCGAAGAACGGCGAGGTCGTCATCCTGCTCGACTCGGTCCCGCAGGGCACCGAGGTGACGTTCCAGGATTCAGGCCCGGGGATCGCGGCGGCGGATCTCCCGCAGCTCTTCAAGAGGTACGCGCGGGTCGCGGGGACCAACGTTGCGGGGACGGGTCTCGGGTTGATGATCGTCCGCGAGGTCGTCGAGGCTCACGGCGGCAGCGTGCACGTGACGAGCGAGGTCGGGCACGGCAGTCGGTTCAGCTTCGTGCTCCCGAGGGCCGTCTCACGAACGCCGTCGGACCCGGTGGCCTGAGCCCATGGAGAGTCCCGTGACGCCCCATGTGCTCGTGATCGACGACGAGGTCGACGCCTGTGAGCTCGTCGAGCTCATCCTCTCGCGCGAAGGGATCCGCGTGACGTCGTTTCAGGATCCCTGGCCCGCCCTCGAGTGCGTGGTCCAGCAGCGATTCGACGCCGTCCTGACCGACCTGACGATGCCGGGGATGGATGGCCTCGAGGTCTGTCAGCGCGTCCTCGGCGCGCGGCCGGATCTGCCGGTGATCGTCCTGACTGGCGCCGGGAACCTCGACGTCGCGGTCGGCGCGATCCGGGCAGGCGCCTTCGATTTTCTGACGAAGCCGACCGACGCGAAGATGTTGCTCGTCGCCGTGCGCCGGGCCATCGAACGGAGGCAGCTGGTCTCGGAGCTCGAGCGGCTCCAGGGGAGCGAAGCCGCGCCCGTCGAGGCCAACGGCATCCTGGGAGCGAGCCCCGCGATGAGGCGGGCGTTCGCGCTCGTGGATCGCGTCGCCTCGAGCGACGCGAGCGTGCTCATCCACGGCGAGACCGGAACGGGCAAGGAGCTCATCGCGCGCGCGATCCACGCGCAGAGCGCAAGGGCGAAGGGGCCGTTCGTCGCGGTGAATTGCTCGGCGATCCAGCCGAACCTCTTCGAGAGCGAGCTGTTCGGCCACGTGCGCGGCGCGTTCACCGACGCGCGTGACAATCACAAGGGGCTCTTTCTCGAGGCGAACGGCGGGACGATCTTCCTCGACGAGGTGGGCGAGCTGCCGCTGGATCTCCAGCCCAAGCTGCTGCGCGCGCTCCAGGAGCGCACGATTCGTCCGGTGGGCTCGGACAAGGAATTCCCTTACGAGGCGCGAATCGTCTCGGCGACGAACCGCGTGCTAGAGGACGAGATCTTCGAGAAGAACTTCCGCGAGGATCTCTACTACCGGCTGAACGTCGTGCGGATCGACATCCCGGCGCTGCGCGAGCGCATGAGCGACATTCCACTTCTCGCGCAGTTTTTTCTCGACGGTTTTGCGCGAAAGCAGGGGCAAGAGCCGTTCGTCCTGACGCCGGCGGCGGTGGCGAGGCTCGTCGCCTATCCGTGGCCGGGCAACGTGCGCGAGCTGGAGAACTGCATGGAGCGCGCGACGGCGCTCTGCCGACCGGGCGAGGTGAGCGACAAGGATCTTCCGGACAAGGTGCGCGAGCACCGCGCGACGGCGTTCGGCATCACGGCGAACACCGACGGAGACATCGTGACGGTCGACGCGCTGGAGCGCGCCTATGTAGCGCGTGCTCTCTCGCTCCTCGGCGGCAACAAGACGCGCGCCGCGCAAGCGCTCGGCATCGACCGTCGCACGCTCTACCGGAAGCTGGCGGACTGGGAAGCATCGGAGCCGCCGCCGCCGCGTCGTTGAGGGGACGGGATCGCCGCGCTCCCAGCTTTCTAGGTAGCGAGCACCGTTGGTTCTGAGGTTCACTCGGAGGTCCTTGGAACCCAAACGTCGTCTGCGTCTCGTCGGCCCCTCCCTCCTCGCGGTCGTCATCGGCCTCGCCAGCTGTGCGCATTCTTCGGCGGACCACGCTCGTCTGGCGGCGCGTCCTGGCAAGGTCGTCGACCCGAACGCGGAGCCGGCTGAGCCCGAGGTACCGCACGACGACACGCCGGCCATGAACACCGAGTACTTCCTCGGGACGGCCGAGAGCGAGGCCGCTCAGTTTGCCGAGTTCTCGCGCCAGATCCAGGAGCTGCAGCGGAAGGCTGCGAGCGAGCACAGCCAGCCGCTGCAGCGCGGCTTCCACGCGAAATCGCATGCGTGCCTCGACGGCGAGCTCCGCCTCGACCCGCGTCGCGATCCGCGGACCCGCTTCGGGGTCCTCGCGGAAGGCCAGGAGACGAGGCGCATCGTCGCGCGCTTCTCGAACGGTGTCGGGTGGAAGCAGGCCGACGGCGAGCTCGACGCACGCGGCCTCGCCTTCAAGGTGTTCGGCGTTCCGGGCACGAAGTACATGGCCGACGAGCAGGACACGCAGGACTTCCTCATGACGAACTCGCCCACCCCCGTCGGGCGCGACGCCGTCGAGTTCATGGAATTCGCTCGCGCGAACGCGAAGGGTCGCGTCGCGGGTCTGTTCTTCCTCGCGGGCCACGCGTCGACCGCGGCGAAGGCGCTCGTCCGCACCAACGCCGTCGACAGCATGGTGACCGAGCGGTACTGGAGCGGCGGTGTTCATCACCTCGGCGCGCACCAGGCGGTCAAGTTCAGCACCCGCCCGTGCGATCTGCGGCTCGTTCGCGAGCCCGCGCGCGACGGCGACGACTACCTCCGGAGGGACCTCGCCCTCGCGGCGAAGGAGGGCGTCTGCATGACGCTGTACGTCCAGCTCCAGACCGACCCGGTGAAGACGCCCATCGAGAACTCGTCGGTCGTCTGGGAGGAGACCGACTCGCCGATCCTGCCGGTCGCGAGGATCGTGATGCCGCCGCAGGACGTGCCGCTCGCCGCCACGGCGGCGTGCGACCAGCTCGCCTTCACGCCGTGGCACTCGATCCCCGCGCACAAGCCCATGGGGCACATCAATCGCGCGCGTCGCTTCGTCTACGCGGCGAGCCAATCGCTCCGCGGCTCGAAGCCGTAGCGCATCAGCCGTCGAGGCCGCCGGCCCACGCGATGGCGTCGCGGAGCACCGTCGTGTCCTCGACCGCGTAGGTGTGGCCGACGCGACCGAGCTCGAAGAAGCGCGCCTCGAGGCCCTCGCTGTCGAGACGACGCGCTTCCTCCACCAGCGAGTCGTGCGCGCCGTCGAGGCGGCCAGCGCCGAGGGCGATGCGCTTCACGCCGGCGTCGCGAAGCGTCTGCGCGTTCGGGTGCATCTCGGCGCCGAGCAGCACGAGCCCGCGGAAGCGTGCAAGCCGCGCCTTCACGAGGTCGACGGCCACGTAGCTGCCCTGCGAGAAGCCGACGGCGACGCCCGGCTCACGGGTCGCGCCGTTCGCGACGGCGGCGCGGAGCGTACGGTTCACGATCGCGCCCTGGGCGAAGACGTCCGCGCCCCACGACCACGAGCCGTCGGGCTGCTCTTCGACGCCCTCCGGGCACACGAGCCACCCGAGCTCGCTCGCGCCACCGCGGAACCACGGGCAGCCGTTCGCGACGCGCGCATGTCGACCGTGCAAGTAGATGACGGTCATCGGCGCGCGCGCCGCGCTCTTCGCCGGCGGGAAGGCCATCACGTTCGCGCCTTCCGCGCGCAGCGAGGTCGGGGTCGAGCCGTACATGCCGCGCGCCTCGGAGGCGCCGAGCGTCGTGACGTGCGACGCGGCGACGTGGGCTACGCGTGCGCGCCCGACGCCGTCGTTCCCGCTGGCGGCGCGGCTCGCGAGCGAGGTCGCGAAGAGCACGGCGGCGAGCGAACAAACGACTCCGACGCGCCGCACGGCGCGTGAGAACGACATCGACATGGAGGGCTCCGGGGGGCGGCAGGGCGCGGAGGCGACGCGCGTGCACCCACCCGATGCAGCCGGTGTGCCGCACGGCGGAGCGCGTCAGGAGCGGTGATTCACGCCCATTTTGAAGCCGTGCGACGCCGCGCGTGGCGGCGCGGACGCAAGCGCCGTGGCCGCCCGAGGACGCGTCACCCGAACGGGTGACAGCCTCCGTCACTCCGGCCTTTCACACGAAGTCTCGGAGCCTCGCAAACTCGGAGCTTTGAGGGCTGGCTCACCCGCGAGCCACGCGGCCGCCGCGCTCGCCGACGCGTTTCAGCGCGCCACGCCCCCCCACAAAAACTCCGAGCGTCCGCGTGATCTCGGATCGGCGACGGCGCGTCAGGTCACTTTGCGCGTTCGACCGCCACGTAGCGCGTGACGCCTTCGCGCTTCACGCGGAGGAGGAGCGGCTTGTTTTGCCGAGCACCCTGGCGTCGAACTCGCGCTCGTCGGCGAGCTTCACGCGAACCTTGTCCGCGCCGGCGACCACGTGCGCGTTCGTGAGGACGCGCGCCTCGTCGTCGACGAGGAACCCGGAGCCGAGCGCATGACGCTTCTGCACATCGGGCGCTCGTCCTCCAGGCCCGTTGCGCCGGAAGAACTCGAACGGGGACATCGCTGCATCCTGGGCCTTCGGGCTCGACTCGACCGTGATGTTCACGACCGACGCCTTGACCTTGGCCACGAGCGAAGGGGTATCGAGCGCGGGGCCAGGCGAAGCGATCACCGGAGCAGACGCCTGCGCGGGCGTGGTCTGCGCCTACGTGACCGCGCCGACCGCGAGGCCTCCGAGGAGCGCGGGGACGGCGAAGCGGGTTGCAGACGCTAGAAATCGTCTTTTCACGTGAGCGTGAACACGAGGGCCGCCCGGGTGTTCCCGGCCGTGTTTCTTTTGCCTGCCTCTCCTATAGTGCGGGGAGCATGACTGAACCGCAGCTGCCCGCGCGCGCACGCGTCGTCGTCGTCGGAGGTGGCATCATTGGCTGCTCCGTCGCCTACCACCTCGCTCACATGGGCTGGAAGGACGTCGTGCTGCTCGAGCGCGACCGCTTGACCTCGGGGACCACGTGGCATGCGGCCGGGCTCATGGTGACCTTCGGGTCGACCTCCGAGACGTCGACGGAGATGCGGAAGTACACGCGCGACCTCTACAGCAAGCTCGAGGCCGAGACCGAGCAGTCCACCGGCTGGAAGCCCGTCGGCTTCATCGAGGTTGCGGCCGAGCCCGACCGTCTCGAGGAGTACCGGCGCGTCTCCGCGTTCAACCGCTACTGCGGCGTCGACGTGCACGAGATCAGCAGCGCGGAGGTGAAGGATCTCTTTCCGCTCGCGCGCACCGAGGACATCCTCGCCGGCTTCTACGTCAAGGAGGACGGTCGCGCCGACCCCGTCGGCTGCACGATGGCGCTCGCGAAGGGCGCGCGCATGCAGGGCGCGAAGATCATCGAGAACTGCGCGGTGACGGGCATCCTGAAGAAGCGCGGCGCCGTCACCGGCGTGCGAACACCCTACGGAGACATCGAAGCAGAGTACGTCGTCAACTGCGCCGGCATGTGGGCGCGTCAGCTCGGCGCGATGTCGGGCGTGAACATCCCGAACCAGAGCGCGGAGCACTACTACCTCATCACCGAGAAGATCGCGGGGATGTCCGCGTCGTTCCCGGTGCTCGAGGATCCGGAATCGCACGGCTACTTTCGCGAGGAGGTGGGGGGGCTGATGATCGGCCTCTTCGAGCCGGTCTGCGCGCCGTGGAAGGTGTCGGGAGTGCCCGAGGACTTCTCTTTCGGTGAGATCACGCCCGACTGGGACCGCATGGGACCCTACGTCGAGAAGGCGATGAAGCGCGTGCCGATCTCGCTCGAGACGGGCGTGCGCAAGTTCTTCTGCGGACCGGAGAGCTTCACGCCGGATCTCCAGCCGATCGTCGGCGAGGCGCCGGAGCTCAAGAACTACTTCGTCGCGGCGGGCCTCAACTCGATCGGCATCCTCACCGGCGGCGGGCTCGGCCGCGTGATGGCGCACTGGATCATCAACGGTCGCCCCGACGTCGATGTCACCGGCATGAACATCGACCGCCTGCACACGTACCAGGCGAACCCCGAATACCGGAGGACGCGCACGGTCGAGTCGCTCGGCATGGTCTACCAGTGCCACTACCCGACGCGCTCGATGATGACGGCGCGCGGCGCGAAGAAGTCGGCGCTGCATGATCGCCTGGCCGCGAAGGGCGCCTATTTTCGCGACGTCAGCGGCTGGGAGGGCGCAGACTGGTACGCGCCGCACGGCGTGGAGCCCAAGGTCGAGAGGCTGTCGTGGGGCCGCCAGGAGTGGTTCCCGTACTGGCAGGCCGAGCACGAGGCCGCGCGCAACGGCGTCATCCTCATGGACATGTCGTTCATGGCGAAGTTCATCGTGCAGGGGCGCGATGCCGGCAGGATTCTCAACTACATCTCTGCGAACAACGTCGACGGGCCCACGGGCATGATCACGTACACCCAGTGGCTCGACGGCGCAGGGAAGCTCCAGGCCGACCTCACCGTCACGAAGCTCGCCGACGACAAGTTCTGGGTCGTGGCCTCCGACACGGCGCATCGCCACGTCGAGACGTGGATGAAGCGCCACATCGAGGCGGACGCTCCGGGCTCGCTCGGCGCGCACGCGTTCGTGACGGACGTGACGTCTGGCTACGCGCAGATCAACGTGCAGGGCCCGCGCTCGCGCGAGCTGCTCCAGTCGATCACGTCGCACGATCTCTCGAACGAGGCGTTTCCGTTCCGCAGCGCGCACGAGATCGACATCGGCTTCGCGCGCGCGCTCTGCGTGCGGATCACGTATCTCGGTGAGCTCGGCTACGAGCTCTACGTCCCCACCGAGCAAGCCACGCACGTCTACGACCGGCTCACCGACGCCGGTACGCACTTCGGCCTCCGTCACGCCGGGCTCAAGGCGCTCGCGAGCCTGCGCATGGAGAAGGGCTATCGCGACTACGGGCACGACATCGACAACACCGACTCCGTGCTCGAGGCTGGCCTCGGCTTCGCAGTCGACCTGAAGAAGCCGGGCGGCTTCCTCGGCAAGGAGGCCGTCGAGGCGAAGAAGGCGGCGGGCCCGATGACGCGTCGGATCGTGCAGATCCTCCTGAAGGATCCGGAGCCGATGCTCTATCACGCAGAGATCGTGCGACGGAACGGCAAGGCCGTCGGCTACATCCGCGCGGCGTCGTACGGGTTCACGGTGGGCGGCGCCGTCGGCCTCGCGATGATCGAGGCGGGTGAGCCCGTGAACGCGAAGTACTTCGAGGAGGGGACGTGGGAGGTCGAGATCGCAGGCAAGAACCATCCGGCCATCGCCTCGATGAAGCCCCTCTACGACCCGACGAACGAGAAGGTGAAGTGCTGAGCTCGAGCCGCGTGACTCACGCGCAGGTGGTCACAGCGACCTGACTCACGCGGGCTCGTGCGGCGAGGCACTCACGGCAGGTCGACGCACGTAGCGCTGCCGAGGCCGTCGCGCGGCTCGGCCCAGAAGCGATAGGGCGTGAACCAGAAGCCTGCGTCGATGCCGACCGAGGCCTGGCGCCAGGAGCCCATGACGTAGCCCCAGTCACGGAGCGAGCGCTGGTCCGGGGTGCCCATCAGCAGCTCGAAGCCGGTCGCATCCTGCAGGTAGGTCGATTGCAGCCAGTCGTCGGTGAGAAGATAGGCAGCGCGCGCGCCGATCGCGTGCATCCAGCGGCCGCTGTTCCTGAGATTCGTGTGCGTGTGCTCGGCGCATGGCTCGACGAGGATCCGCTCCGGCGCGATGTGCTCGCGGCACTCGAGCAGCTGCATCATCGCGAAGGCCTCGATGACGCGCGAGTGGACGGCGCCGCCCGTGACGATCGCGACGGGCGCGACCCCGCCTCGCAGCGCATCGGCCGCGCGGGCCGTGCGGACGGGGAGAACGCCGAGCCGCCCGAGATCGCCGTCCGCGAGGTCCTTGCACGTGTGGCCAGGGAGGAAGCTCGCGAGCGCCGTGTCGTTCTGCTCGAGCACCCCGTGCCCCGGAATCACGAGCGCGGAGTAGGGATAGATCGTCGACTCCCTCGCGATCGCGCGGAGGGCGCGCGCGTTCTGGCGCTGCGCGGTCCTGCGCTGGTCGGGGGTAAGCGAGCAAGGGAAGAGCTTCGAGGGCGCCGCCACCGGGAGCGCGTCGAGCTCGTCGGCGAGCGCCTCGAGCCTCGCGCGCGCGCTCGGGGCGGGGAAGCCGCACCCGCGCGGCGGTTGCCCGACCGACACCTTGCGACCCTCGTGGGTCACCGGGGTGAAACATGCATCTTGCACGTTACTCTCCGGGAACGAGACGTGGGTGATCGCCCACTCGTCGCGACCGACGATCGACGTGTGCCAGCTGCCGCACATCGTCGCGAGCGAGGGCGCATCGCCTCTGCCACCGAGCCGCCCGAACCTCGCGTCGTTCGCGGTGAACGCGGGCAATGGCTCGCGCATCCCGCACCCGAAGAGGAGGAGCGCGACCGCCATGATCCCTGCCGCGAATCTCCCCACCGCCCCATCGCTTACCGCAAGCCTCTCGCCGCCGCCATCCTGTAGCCTCCGGCCCCATGCGCCGCGCGCTCCCCCTCGCTCTCCTCCTCGCGTGCACACCCTCCCGCGAGCCAACCACGTCCGCGGGCACGGACGCCGGCCCCCCCTCTCTCTCCCACGTGCCCGTGCCCGTGCCCGTGCCCGTGCCCCATCCCCCCTCGACACCAGCACCCACCGCCACGCCTCCTCCCGAGGAAACGCCTCCCTCCGTCAAGCTCGCCACCATCGGCATGCACGTCGGCGGCGGCCCCTACGACGAGCCGACGAAGGAGCCGATGAAGCGCTCCGTCGAGCCGCGCTTCCCCGACCTCGCGCGCTGCTGGAAGCACGTCATCAAGCTGGCCCCCACGGACGTCGGCGTCGATCTGGTGATCGAAGCGACTGGAGGGCGCGCGCGCGTGTCGAATCCGCGCACGTCCGTGACGAGCGAGGGCTTCGTGCCGTGTGTCGTCGCGTTCTTCGAGACCGTCGACTTCCAGAAGCCCAAGAACGGCAAGACCGTCGTGAGCTATTCGGTCCGCTTCACGCCCTGAGCGTTCACACGAGGGCGATGGCGCCGTAGCGCACCAGGTCGTCGATCGCCTCGAGCCCGGAGACCTCGTCGAGCCGGCACGCGTCGAGGATCTGCTCGAGGGTACGGCGGCCGTCGACGTGGGACACGAAGAGGCGGCATCGGTCGTCGAGCGGCAGCGAGAGGACCTCGTCGGGGCGCATGCGCACCCTGGGTACGATGTTTCCGAAGAGGCTCGACTCGGCGTGGGCCTCTGGCGTCAGCACGAGCCACTCGGGCTCGCGCGCGATGAGCTGCTCGGGCGGATCGTCGTAGATGGGGATCAGACCTCCGAACGGGTCGTCGGGCTCGATCTCCCCACGTGCGATGGCGAGCAGGCGCTCGTCCACCTTCGTCATTCGTCTGGTGGGCGGACCGGCGAGGTACTCCGCCTCCGGGGGTACCCGCACGCGCAGCTCGATCGTGATCTCGTCGTCGCTTTCCGCCTCGGGCGCGCGCTCTTTCTGGCTGCTCCTGTCACGGTGGAGAATCTCCCTCGTGGATCGGAACGGCACAGCGCCGCGGACCTTGAGCCGATTTAGACAGGTCCCGCAGGAGGCTGCTCCTGTCGCGAACTTTGCCCGATGGCGAGGCTCGTGCATCCTCCGCCGGTGTTGCGGCTCACCGCGTTCGCGCTCGCGTCTCTCGCTCTCGTCGCGTGCGCAGGCCCGCGCGTCGCGGTGACGCCCAAGCCCGTCCACACGACCGCTGCCCCGGTCGCAGCCGTTGCGGCCACGCCCGCGCCCGCGTCGCCACCGGGGCACTGGTACTTCGAGTGGCTCTCCGCCGACGGCACGCGCGCGCTCCTGCGCCGGCTCGACGGCGAGGCCCGCTCCACGCTGCAGACACGCGTGGTCGATGTCGAGACGAAGCACGTGCTCGTGGAGGACGCATTCCCCGAGCTCGGCAAGCTGCCGACGGCGACGATCGGCCGGAAGCCCAACGAGGTCGCCGAGCTGATGGGCCGGCTCGCTGCGCCGACCTTCGCCGACGATCTCGTGCGCGGCGCGAGCATGGCGGAAGCCTTCCCGTTCGGCTCGTGCGGCCGCCTCTCCACATCGCCCCAAGGCGGCGCGATCGCGTTCAACGCGGGCGACTGGCTCTACGTTGCCGACAGCCGCGGCCACGTGCAGAAGCGGCTGACGACGCAGGCGGCGTACGACCCGCGCTTCACGCCGGACGGACGGAACCTCCTCTTCCGGCGCGCGACGGGCACCATCGACAAGGTCCGCGCGAAGTACGAGCTCTTCATCATGCCGACGGATCTGTCGTCGGCGCCGAGGCTCCTCGGCGGGACCGCGGGCGCGCGTGACCGGTTCGCGATCGACGCCGAGGGTGGCGTGGCGGTCGTCGTCGCGTCGCAGGAGCCGCACATCAAGACATGCGTGCTCTCGATCGGGCTCAAGGCTCCCTTCGCGGTGAAGAAGCTCGCGTGCATCGACGGCGGTGAGCAGCTCGTCGACTCGACGCTCTCGCCCAACGGGCGCTGGGCGGCAGTGACGACGCAGAAGGCCGCGAAGGACTCTCCGTCAGGCTTCGAGTGGAGGCTACGTGCGGTGTCGCTCGCGACCGGGAAGGTGGCGCTCGACGAGCCCGCAGAGCCGGGGCTCCTCGTGCGTGCGGTCAGCGATGCCGGGCTCCTCGTGCAGAGCGGGGGTGGGGGGATGGTCGCCGGGATCATCGGGGAGCCGAGGGTGGTGGTCGACGACCTCGTGGCGAAGACGAAGCGGACGCTCCGGCGCCCCGTCGAGCTCGGTCATCGGGGCTTCTTTCGCAGCGCGACCGAGCTCGTCGTCGTGCGCGGCGGCTCGGTCGCCGTCGTCGATCTCGCGCAGGATTAGACGTCAGAGCGAGCCGTTCACTTCGGCGCTCGGCTCGCGATCACTCGGCCGGGCAGGACGTCTTGGTCGGTGGCTTCGACGGGTCGAGGAGGAACTGCGTGACGACGTCACGAACACACGAGCTGTGGAGCGCCGCCGCGTGGCCGTCGCCCTCGTACGTGAGGACACTCGAGCCGTTTCCGAGCTGACTCACCAGCTCCGCGCCCTGCGCATATCCGGTGATCGGATCGAACCGGCCGGAGATCACGAGAGCCTTTGGTGCCGCAGCCGCGTTCACTGCCACACGCGCGCCCGAACGCGCGTGCGGCCACCCCGCGCAGAGCGCCCAAGGGAGGAGCGCCGCCACTCCTCGTGGGTGCGCGACTCGCTGCGCTGCGGCGAAGGTCTGGAACGCATCGACCGTAGGCACGGCGCTGAACGGCTGATCGAGACACGCGATCGCGAGAAGCCCCAGCACCGTCGTGTCGTAGTGGGCGTCGGCGGTGCGACCCATCAAGGCGTCGGCTCCGACGAGGAGCTTCGTGGCGTCACCGGCCTCTGCCGCCGCGAGCTCGGAGGCGAGCCCACGCCAGTCCGCCGTGCGAAGACCGTCGGCGAGCGCGAAGTGCAGATCGACGAGCGACAGCCTGCGCGCGCCCGCGGCGAGCCCGCCCTCGGTCTTCGCCTTCGCCACGAGCGTATCGAGCCGCTGGCCGACGGCCGCGGGATCTGCGCTGGTTGCTCCCGTCCCCCGCAGCGCGCAGGCGGCGTCGCGCGCGCAGGCCTCGAAGAATCTCGCGAAGCCGAGCTCGTAGCTCGCGCCCTGCTCGGCGATGTCGCCCTCGAGATCCCGAGCCAGCACCGTCGCCGAATCGAGCGCGAAGGCACGAACGCGGTCGGGAAAGAGCGTCGCGTAGGTCGCGCCGAGCCAGGTGCCGTACGAGAAGCCGAGGTAGTTCAGCTTCTCCTCGCCGAGCGCCTCGCGGATCCGGTCGAGATCGCGCGCCGCGTTCTCGGTGTTCATCGTGCGGAGCACGCGTGCGTCGGCCTTTGCGAGGCAGCCTCCGAGCAACGCGGTGCGAAGCTCGGTCACCGCCTGGAGGGAGCCGGGCGTCTCGAGCGTGAGATCGGTGCTGCGGAGTCGCTCGAAGAGCGCGTCGTCGCTGCAAGCGATGGGTGCGCTGCGCCCGATGCCGCGCCAGTCGAACGTGACGACGTCGAACCTCGTGGTCGCCTCGGAGAAAGCTGCGCTCAGGACGGGATACGTCGTGGCGAGCCGCTCGACGAACGCCTGCCCGGGGCCGCCCGGATTGACGACCACCGCACCGAGCCGCGCGGCGGGGTCCTTCGCCGGCGCTCGCAAAAGGGCGATCGAGATCTTCGCGCCCCCGGGGTCGGCGTAGTCGACAGGCACGTCGACCGTCGCGCACTCGTAGTCGCCCTCGCAAGGCGTGAAGGTGACTCGCTTGCTCGTTGCGCCGCCGTCCGAAGATCCGCAGGCCGCTCCGAGCACGGCGGACGCCATGATCGCCAGCACTGCACCCCTCGCGCCGCGGCTTGCCCTCGTCATGTCACGCGAGACGGTACGCGGTCGTGACCGCTTCGGCCTTCGAGCAGACGTGGAGCTTCCGGTACATCGCCCGCACGTGATGGCGGACGGTGTTGACGCTCATCGAGAGCATGCGCGCCACATCTTCGTAGGTCGCGCCCTTCGCGAAGAGCTCGATGATCTCGCGCTCGCGATCGGTGAGATCGGAGGCATCGGGCGAGCCGTCGTGCGCGGCCACCACACCGGCGCTCGGGGTCGGAGCGAGTCCGCGACCCCTGAAATCGTCGAGCAGTCTCCGCGCGATGGTCGGCGAGATCGGCGCGCCGCCATCTCGCAGGATCGCGAGCGACTCCGCCACGCGCGTCGCCGCGTCACCCTTCAGCAGGTACCCCGAGGCGCCCGCCGCGAGAGCCTTGTAGACGTTGTCGTCGTCGTCCCAGACGGTGAGGATGAGGACGGCCATCTGCTTCTCGACGGCGAGCTGGATGAGCGGGATCGAGCTGCCGTCCGAGAGCTGCAGATCGAAGACACCGATCGTTGCGCCCGAGCTCTCGATCGCCTTCTTGCCGGAGACCACGTCTCCAGCCTGCGCGACGACCGTGAAAGCGCCGTCGCTTTCGATCTGCCGCACGACCCCCCGCCGGATCATGGGGTCGTCTTCGAGCACGAGAACCGCGTCCGTCACAGGTCCGAAGTATACTGTGGCCTCAGGCCATCGCAATCGTCAGAGTCCGGAAATCGTGGGTAAATCGTGACGAAAACAGGCGGTGAGGCGCCCGCGCACACCTCGCTCGATCCCCAGGAGCGCTTCGAGCGAGCGTTCGAGATCGAGCGCGGAGAGACCATCCAGACGCGTTCGCGCTGGATCTGGGGCGGCTCGCTCACGATGTTCTTCGTCAGCCTCGTTTTCATCGACCGGGCGGTCTTCACGTGGGGGCAGGCGCTGACCATCCGCGTGCCCGAGCTGGCGCTCGCCATCACCATGCTCGTCTACCTGCGGAAGCCCCGCCCGCGGGTCCAGATCGAGCGCTGGACGACGCTCGGCTGGACCCTCATGGCGGTCCTCAGCAGCTGGGGCTTCACGGTGGTTCCTCACGAGAAGCTGCCGGCCAAGGTGGCCGCGCTCACGCTCTCGGTGATCGTCGTCTGCCTCCTCGGTGCGTTCACCTGGCAGACGTCGTTCCTCATCGCGCTGATCACGATGCTCTCGCTCTCGTCCCTGCTCTACGTGGGCGCGAACTCGCTCTACATGCTCACGATGACGGTGGTCGGCTTCGCGTGGGGCGTCATCATCGTCTCTGCGGCGGCCCGCGATCGGCTGAAGCGCAAGGAGCTCGTCGCCCGCCTCGGTCTCATCGAGGCGAACGAGAAGCTCCAGCGCGAGGACGAGCTGAAGAGGCGCCTCTTCGTGAACCTGAGCCATGATCTGCGGACGCCGCTCGCGATCGTCCGCGGCGAGGCGGCGATGCTGCGTGGCTCCGGGCGCATGGATGACGACGACGCCGCGCTCGCGCGCGTCGAGCGCAACGCCGCGGCGCTCTCCCAGCTCGCAGACCAGCTGCTCGACCTCGCGCGCCTCGAGGCAGGCCAGATGCCCGTTCGCGCACGCGCGTGCGATGTCGGCCAGATGGTTCGCGACGTCGCATCGCAGCTCACGCCGCCCGGCGAGCCGCGCATCCACACGAAGACCGAAGGCGAGCGCGTCGTCAGCCGGGTCGACCCGACACACCTCCAGCGCATCCTGACGAACCTCGTCGCGAACGCGCTCCGTCAGGCAAAGCCTGGTGGAGAGCCCGGGCTCGTCACGCTCTTCGTCCGAAGTGAGAAGGCAACCAACCACGTCGTCCTCGACGTCGTCGACGAGGGCCCAGGCGTA
This sequence comes from Myxococcales bacterium, assembly GCA_025351875.1. Classification (GTDB taxonomy): domain Bacteria; phylum Myxococcota_A; class Polyangia; order Polyangiales; family Polyangiaceae; genus Labilithrix. The sequence goes on from JANXVA010000078.1 coordinate 16,684, forward strand.
CCGCCCGAGCGCCGCGTGGCGATCTTCACGCGCTTCGTCTCGTTCGACTCCGACGGCAACACGGCGTCCGGGATCGGTCTCCCGCTCGCGCGCGAGCTGGCGATGCTGAACGCGGGGACGCTCGAGCTGCTCCATGACGTCCGGCCGACGACGTTTCGCCTGACGCTGCCCGCCACGTCGGACGAGCCGGATGCGATCGAGCCCGAGCTCGCCGCCGCTCTCGCGCCTGCGCCGACTCGCGAGGCTCGCCACGCGCCGCCTTCGACGCTTGCTCCCGGATCGCGCCCTCGGCGCCGGATCCTGGTCGTCGAGGACAATCCGGACATGGGCCTTCTGCTGGTGCGTTCGCTCGGCAGCGCGTATCGGGTCGAGCACGTCACGCGCGTGGCCGACGCGCTCGCGGTGCTCGCCGAGGACCCGCCCACCGCCGTCCTCTCGGACGTCATGCTCCCCGACGGGACCGGCTACGAGGTCCTCGCTGCGATTCGCGGCCGTCGCGATCTCGATCGGATGCCCGTCGTGCTGGTCTCCGCGCTCGGCGAGGTGGACGAGCGCGTGCGAGGTCTCTCGGCAGGCGCCGACGACTACGTCGCGAAGCCGTTCGCCCCTGAGGAGCTGCGCAGCCGCGTCAACGCGGCGATCGACCGCGCCGACACGTGGGGACAGGCGCTCGCAGCGCAGCGAGACGTCCTCCTGATGGAGGTCCACGACGGCGTGAGCGCGAGCCTGTCGCGTGCATCGATCCTGCTCTCCGATCTCGAGCCGCACCTCTCCCCCGAGACGGTGGCTCACGCGCGCGACGCGATCCGTGACGGGCTCGACGAGGTGCGCGCCATCACGCGTCTGCTCGCGCCGAAGCCAGCTTCGTTCCTCGCGCTGACCGCGGAGATCCGTCGCGCGATGGGCGACGCATGCGCCGCCGCCAAGCTCGAGCTCGACTTCGACGTGCAGAGCAGCGCCGACCTCGATGGCGCCACCGTGCCCGCCGGCACGGCTCACACGATGAGGCGCGTCGCGCGCGAGGCCACGACCAACACCATCAAGCACGCGAATGCGAAGCGGGTCGCCTGCCACGTGTCCGCGACGACGGAGTCGTTCGTCATGCGCATCCAGGACGACGGTCGCGGGCTCCCGGAGGAGCGATCGGACGGGCAGGGACTTGGCATCATGAGCCGTCGTGTCGGACGCGTCGGCGGCACCGTGGAGCACGGAAATCGCGCGAGAGACGCGGGCGGCGGGGCGTACGTCGAGGTGCGCTTGCCCAGGCTCTCGCGCTGAGCGAGCCGTACGATCGTACGAGGTACAGCCCGCCGCATGAACGTGCGATCCCCTGGCTCGCGCCACCTCACTACGCTTGCCGCATGACTATTAAATCGTTTGCTTTGGTCGGTCTCTCCAGCCTCCTCCTCGTTGCCGGTTGTGGAAGCAGTGACGACAGCAAGCCTGCGGCCGCGGAGGGGACGCCCAACAAGTCGGGCGCGAGCTCGGCGACGACGAGCACGATCACGGCTGTCCAGACGGCGATCAAGCCGTCGGCGGGCGGCACCCCCGGGGACTCCGGTCAGGCTTCGGCAAACCAGCTCGCGAGCGCGGCCCAGGCGACGCAGAACCTCGTCACGCCGGCAGCCGGCGGTGCCGGCGCGAAGAGCCTCCCCGGCCTCGAGCTCCTGGCGGACTTCCTCCACCCGCTCGCCCCGACGGGGCAGACGGGCACGTGCACCTGCACCGCCGACTCCTGCACGTTCGCGGCGTGCGCGAACGGTAGCGTCACCATCGACGGCACGTACTCGTTCGGTGGCGGCAAGATCAAGGCAACCGGCCTCAAGTACACGATCAACGTCGGCGGCGAGGGCGCGTCCACGGGCGTCACCGCCGCCGTCGTCATCACCATCGACGCCGACATCACCGCGACGGCCACGTCCATCGACGGCTCGTTCCATTCGGCGGGCAGCACGAACACGAGCGCCGGCGGACAGTCGTACTCGTCGACCTGGGACTCCACGCTCGCGTTCAACAAGGTCACGTTCCCGTCGGGCGGCGGCGCCGCGACGGGCGGCAGCGAGCACGTGTCGGCGACGACCAACGTGAGCGCCGGCGGCGGCTCGCAGGCGTACCAGTCGAACTTCGACGTCACGTTCCCGGCGAACTGAGCATCGCTCGTGCCGTGTGACTCACGCGGCACGAGCAGCCTCTGTGGCTGAGGGCTCTCGAAGGTCGCTCAGCGCACGAGCGTTGCGCACCCGAAGAGGATCTCGACCTTCGGCAGCTTCGTTCCGCCATGCGACTGTGCGCCCTCACACGATCGAGGGCACAGGATGACCTTCGTCGGTGACGTGGGCGCATCGTAGTACCAGCCGTCGAGCCCTGCGCATGCGGGCTCGCCGGTGACCCGCGGGACGCTCAAGGGCGGCTTCACGCCGTCGGTCACGCGCACGTTCACGCGCGCGGGGTCGACGGTACCGGCCTCTGCCACGGGGATGTCGAGCTCGCAGGCAACGCGCGCCGTCTTCACGACTGCGGTGGCGACGTCGTCGAAGAACGGCCCCCAGGCGGCGCTGCCGTCGCAGATCTTCGCGCGGACGCCGCCCGTCTTCAGGACGAGGGCGGTGTACTCGGAGCCCGACGCCGTCGGCTTGCTGTTGTCCGGAAACGTGCAGCGGATGCTCGGGTCGACCGTCGTTCCCCACCCGTAGATGCCGCTCAACACGTACCCGAGCCACGCGCCGCCGCGGCTCGGATGAAGGATGCCCGCCGGAAGCACGAGGCCGCCGGTGTACGGATTGTCGCCGCCCGGGAAGCCCTCGAAGCTCACGCCCGGGAAGCGCGAGTTGTCGTCGGTGACGATCACGATGCTCTTCGTCGCGTTGGCGCGCAGCGCCTGCGCCCACGGCTCGCCGCCGCGCGCGTTGCCGGAGGTGTAACCCTGCGTCTGATCGAGGGTGCCGAGGATCTGCTCGAGGGGCTGCGTGCTCTGGATGTCGACCGCGGCGTGCGTGAAGAGCGCCGTGTTCGCGCAGTTGGGGTCGCCGGCCCCGTCGACGCCGCCGAGCGGGGGAGGGACGCACACCGGGTAGCGCCACTTGACGCCGATGGGGATCGGAGCCGTTCCGCGCAGCGAGAGGAGCACAACGCGGAAGTCGAGGCCCTTCGTGCCGACGACGTTCGCGAATGCGTTGAGCCCGGCTTGCACCTCGGCGACTGCGGGCGCCATGCTCGACGAGTTGTCGACGACCCAGATGATGTCGACCGGGAGCTTCTCGCGCTTCGCCTCGACGGCGGCGCTCGCGCACGTCTCGAAGCCGGCCTCGGCGGCGTCCGGCACGTTCGCGTCACCCTTGAAGTCGGTCGGCGGCAACGGCGCGGCGGCCTCGGGGGTCTCGACGGACTCGAACGAGCGTGTCGCCGTGTCGTCGCTCGCGCATGCCGCGAACGCGGCGAGGCCGCTCAGCAGGAGACCAACCGCAGTGAAGCGCGCGCGAGTCGACATGGGTGTCCTTTAGCGTCTCTGGATGGCAACGAGGTGCCGTTCGCGCATCATCGGGCGCGCGCCCGGGCGCGGACGGCGAGTACGGCGGCGAGCGCGAAGAGGCCTGCAAACAGGCCGGATCGCGTGTTTCCCACGGGAGCCGGAGCGCCGGTCACGCGGCAGCCGCACCCGCTGCCGGCGGCGGCGAGCGAGCTGTCGGCCTTGCCGCGGATGAGCGGGAGGCTGACGCGGCCGACGTTGCCCTCCTCGTCCTTCACCTCGAGGTCCACGGCGCTGGAGGCGTCGGCGTCGAACGAGGCGACGCTGCCGAGGGCCGCCCACTCCGACCAGCCACCTTCGCCGATGCGGCGTCGAGCGACGAGAGCGGTCTCGGGCGAGACGTAGTCGATCGCGCGTACGGACACGCGGTCACCGTCACGCTTGCCCTCGATGCGCGGAGGGAGCGTGTCGATCACGAACGGCAGCTCGGCGGGCGTCCCGTCCTCCGAGGCCATGTCACCGACGACGCGCGACGAGACGTGGAGCACGTGCTTGCCCTGGAGGATCATCGTGTCCTGATCGACGACGAGGTCGCTCTCCTGCGTCCAGGCGGAGTGCGTGCCCTCGTCGATCCACCACGTGTGCTCGGTGCGGTGCGAGGCGATGCCCTCGACGTGCACGCGCAGGGTGGGGAAGCTCGCGCGCGACGCGGTGAGGCCCATCGCGTCCGGGTGCACGATCTTCTCGACGATGGATGCGCGCGTGTCGGCCTCCTCGTGCGCGGTGCCGGCGGCCTTGGTGATGTTCGCGAAGATGGCGAGGAAATCGTCGGTGCCGCTCGTCAGCTTGCGGATGCCGCCCGGCGGGATGTCGAGCCCGAGACCGAAGCTCGCGAGCGCGGTCGAGAGGTCGATTGGCTTGAGGCCGCCGCCGAGGAACTGCCCGAGGATCCCGCCGAGGAGGCCCGTGACTCCGCCGGAGACCATGCCGGGATCGTCCATGAGGAGATCGGCGTTGGTAACGCTCGCGTTCGCGAGCGTGAGATCTCCGATGACGGGAAGGAGGCCGCCGTTCGGGTTCGTCTTCGGATCCTTGCCGGTCTGGAGGTTGACCGGGATCGTGACGTCGGCCGTGTACGTGAAGAAGCGGACGAAGCGATCGAGCGAGAAGACGTAGAAGTCGACGGCGAACTTCTCGAGCGTGATCTTGAGGAGCGGGTCCGTCTTCACGTCGGTGCCGCCGCCGAGCTTGATCTTCGGCGGTGCGCCGGGGCGGGTGGTGACGGCCGCGGCGGCGGCGTTCTGCTCGAACGCGAGCAGCTTGATCGACGGGGCGAGGATGCTGAGATATCCGGTCTGCAGCTGGTCGACCTGCGCGGTCGAGATGCCGAGGCAGAGCACGCCGCTGTTGAAGGCGCTCGTCGCTGCGTGATCGAGGTAGCGGCCCGCCAGCGCGAAGCCGAGGTGGGGACCCGGCGTCGCCGCCGGCCATGGCGTGATCGTGTCGCCCTCGAGCTCCTTCGGGATCGGGATGCCTTGCGGCGGCGGGTTCGGAACGACGGTGACGCACTTGGCCGTCGGCTGGGGCTGCGCGCCGCCGAGCATCTTGAGCGAGATGCCGTTGGTGTTGTTGTCCTCCGCGGGAACGGGCGGCTTGCGCGGCGTCCACGCGGGGAGGGTCGTGACGCCCGGCGCGGGGTTCATGTCGCCGGCCGACGCGAGGACGAAGTCGAGACCGCCCTGCGTCCCCGGCGAGAAGCTGCTGAGCGCCTTCGACAGATCCATTCGCCCGTCGATGCCGAGGAGCGAGGGCACGCACTCCTTCGTCCCGGTGAAGACGCACTTGGTGGCCTTCGTGAGGTCGGCGTCGTCGGGCTCCGAGCCTGTCGGGCATGCCGGTGTCACCGTGGGCGTCGGCTTCGTGCAGAACGCGCTCGCGAGCGCGGTCTTCACCTGGCTCTTCACGCCGTCGATGAGCGTGTTGAAGGCGAGGTCCTTCACGGTGTCGAAGAAGCCCTGGCAGATGCCGAGGCCGCCGCAGGTGTCGTCGCAGACCTCGACGTCGTTCTTGGTGATGCCGATGTCGATGACCGCGTTGTCGACGTCGACCTTCGTGTAGCCGTCGCGCGGCGCGCGTGTCTCGGTGATGAGCGGGAGCTCGATGTTGAGCGGGAAGTCCTTGAACGGGAGCGTGTCCGAGCCGCGAAGACCGGCAGCGCAGAGGTTCTGGCTGGGGACCTGCGTCTTGTCCGCGGCGACGACGTATGCCTTGACGGTGAAGCCGACCGAGAACGAGACGGGCAGATCGCGGATGCGAACGGGAAGCAAGCCGTCGATCTTCACGCGGTTGGGGGTGATCGAGTTCACGCGGAGCTTGGATTGGCCGAGCGCGATCTCCGCGTTGCACTGCGCGGGGGTGGGCATCGCGACGGAGCAGACCTTCGGGTTGCCGCTGCCCGGCGGAATGTTGAACGACGCGACGCCGGGCTTGCCGCCCGCGCCGGCGCCCGCGCCGAGCGCCTTCTCGGCGAGTGTGCCGATGTTCTCCTGGAGGAAGGTGAGGCCGGGGCGCGTGACTCGAACCGAAGCGGCGTTGGGGATGGTGCTCGCCTTCGGGAAGCCGCCGGGGAGCGGGGTGGTGCCGCAGGAGGCGCAGCCGCCGGAGCAGCCGCCGCCGCTGCACGAGGCAATGAGGAGGAAGAGGGCTACGAGAAGGACGCGCTGGACGAGGTGCTTGTGAGCTTTGCTGGGGAAAAACATGGCCCGTCCTCTGCGCGGGGGAAGACCCCGGGCAACTGAGGGGAGTTTGTATCACCTGGGAGGGGGGCGCGCGCGTCTCAACGGGAGCTTGATTGGGGTTCCGGGAGGGGAGATCCGGGCACGGGCACGTGGCGCGCTCGGGGCATCTTTGGTGGGGGCGGTGGTAGGCTGCGGGCGTGCGTCGCTGGATATGTGTAAGTTGCATCTTTATCGTCGCGCTGACCGTGCCCGTCTACGCAAGCGCGCAGGGCGGGCCGATCGCAGACGCGAGCGCGGATTCGAGCCCCGTCGGCCCGGCCTCCGCCCCGAGCTCGACTGCGACCGCGAACCCGACCCCGCACCCGAGCGAGTCCGCGGCACCCGAGCCTCCGCCTCGCGCCGTCCGGGGTCCGGCCGTGCGCGAGCGTGCGGGCCGTCGCTCGCGTGGAGGGTCCGTCGCGTCGGGCGCGCTCATGCTCTTCATGCTCATCGCGTTCATGGGCTACTACGTCGTGAAGAAGCTCCGTCGCTGAGCAACGCAAGGGACGTGACTGCGGTGATCTGACCGCAGGTGAATGTCACGGCCTCGTCTCATTGCCGCAGGAAACACGAAGTAAGAAGCGCCTCCGCGGGCCGGATCGTAGACCCGTCCCGCCACCCAGGAGCTTCACGCATGACGCTTTCGCGATCGTCGACCCTCACGAGCCTCGCCGCGGCGCTCTTGTTCGCGTGCGGAGGCGATCCTGGCGCGCCGATCCCCGCCGCCGCCGTGACGGAGGCCGCACCCGCCTCACCGGCGTCACCCGCGCCGGCCTCGTCCGACGGAACGCCAGGTGCGTCCGGCACCTTCGCTCTCGCGATCCGCGTCGAGGGCACCGGCCGCGTCGTCTCGCAGCCCGCCGGCATCGACTGCCCGGGCAAGTGCACCATGAAGGTCTCGACGGGCACGAGCGTCGCGCTCGCCGCCACCGCAGCCGAAGGCTGGCGCCTCGACGCCTGGCGCGGCGCCTGCTCCGGTAGCGGAGGCTGCTCGGTCGTCGTCACCGCCGACACGTCCGTGACGAGCGCGCTCTCGCTGGTCGATGCGCGTTGGGACCCCGCCGTCGGTGCCGCGGACTGCACGGCTGCGTGGGGCAACGGCGGCGACAAGCTCTCGCCGTGCGACACCGTGAAGGACGACTACGTCGTCGTCCACAAGAGCACGCGCAACGTCGCGCTCTGCAAGAGCGGCAACCTCGTGAAGAACCTCCGCGCCGGCCTCGGCTCGAAGCCGGTCGGCGACAAGGTGAAGCAGGGCGACGGCCGCACGCCGGAGGGCGTGTTCTACGTCCCGCGCCTCGTGCCGAATTCGTCGTTCTACAAGGCATTCCTCATCAGCTACCCGTCCATCGACGCGGCGAGCCGCGGCTTCGCGGGTGGCCTCATCTCGTCGGCGGTCCGCGCGCAGATCCAGAGCGCGCATTCGGCGTGCGTCGAGCCCCCGCAGGACACCGCGCTCGGCGGCGACATCGAGCTCATCGGAAACGGTAGCAGCGAGGACTGGACCGCCGGCCATGTCGCCCTCGACGACAAGGACATCGACGTGTTGTGGGCCAGCATCGGCGTCGGCGACTCGGTGGTGATTCTTCCGTAGGAGCGCGTAGCCCTCTTCGGGGAGCGGGCCTCTGGTCATCGATCACATCTGACTGAATTATTCGGCAGTTCTGCGTCAGCCCGCGATGCGAGACGAGCATCTTGAATGGGCAGGGTGGGAGTTTGGTTCGGCGGAGCTCGGCGATGCACGGCGGACGGCCCGGCTCGTCATGCTTGCAGCGGAGGCGGCGGCGCGGCCGTCAGGAACGGTGACTGGCGCGTGTATGACGGCGGCCTCGAGGGAAGGAGCCGCCCCCCCTGGCAGCCTCACCGGAGACGCCTCAGGTCGCCACTCGGCCACAGAGCGCAACGATCTCGCAGCGCCGCCGGCTGTCTCACTGCGTAGAGATCCCCGCGCGCTTCCCGCGCAGGACGAACTTCTGCACCTTGCCGGTCGCCGTCTTCGGGAGCTCGGCGATGAAGTGGAACGCCTGAGGGCACTTGAAGTGCGCGAGCCGATCGCGCACGAACGTGCGTAGCTCCTCGGGGGTCGTCGTCGCGCCGGCGCGGAGCACGAGGAACGCGTTCGGCGCCTCTCCCCACTTCTCGTGCGCCATGCCGACGACCGAGACCTCCTGCACCGCGGGGTGCTGGAGCAACACGCCCTCGATCTCGACCGACGAGATGTTCTCGCCGCCGCTGATGATGACGTCCTTGATGCGGTCGCGGATCTCGATGTAGCCGTCCGGGTGGACGACCGCAGCGTCGCCGGAGTGGAAGTAGCCGTTCCTGATCGCGAGCGCGGTCGCCTCGGGGTCGTCGTAGTAGCCCTTCATGACGACGTTCCCGCGGACGGTGATCTCGCCCGCTGTCGCCCCGTCGTGGGGGACCTCGCGGCCCTGCTCATCGTCGACGAGCAGCTCGCCCGAGCAGACGAGCTCGACGCCCTGGCGCGCCTTCACGATCGCGCGCTCCTCGAGCGACAGGCTCGCATGCTCGGGGCGCGCCTCGCACAGCGTGATGAGCGGCGCCGTCTCGGTGAGGCCATAGACCTGGGTGATGGTCCAACCGAGCTCGCCCTCGACGCGGGCGATGGTCGCAGCCGCGGGAGGTGCACCGCCGGTGAGCACGCGCACTCCGCCGGGCGCCTTCTTGCGTATCTCGTCGGGGGCGTTCGCGATGCCGATGAGCACCGTGGGGGCCGCGCAGAGCATCGTGATCGACTCGTCCGCGAGCGCCTCGAAGATCTTCGCCGGCTCGACGCGCCGCAAGCATACGTGCGTGCCGCCGATCGCCGTGACCGTCCACGTGAACGTCCATCCGTTCGCGTGGAACATCGGCAGCGTCCACAAGTAGCGGTCCGCGGCGGTCATGGGGACGTGAGCGAGAACGCCCACCGAATTGAAGTAGGCGTTGCGGTGCGTGATCATCACGCCCTTCGGGCGCGCGGTCGTGCCGCTCGTGTAGTTGATGGTCAGCAGATCCGTCTCGGCGATCGCGGGGCGCACGACGTCGATGGTCGCGCCCGGCGCGCCGGAGGCTTCGAGCTCCTTCTCGTAGTCGAGCCAGCCGCTCTTCTCGCCCTCGAGCGCGACGAACTGAGTGACGTTCGGGATGCGGTCACGGATCGAGTCGACGAGATCGAAGTACTCGGGCGCGACGCAGACGATCTTCGCTCCGGAGTGGCCGATGATGTACGCGAAGTCGTCGGCGATGAGCCGGTAGTTCATCGGTACGAGCACCGCGCCGAGCTGCGGAACGGCGTAGAACGACTCCAGCTGCGCGTGCGTATTCGGCGCGATGTACGCGACGCGATCGCCCTGATTCACGCCGAGACGCGTGAGGGCCGCCGACCAGCGGTCGCAACGATCGAAGAGCTGCGCGTAGGTGTAGCGGAGCTCGCCGTCGACCACGGCCTCGCGATTGGCGTAAAGCCGGCGCGCACGGCGCATGAACTCGAGTGGCGTGAGCGCGACTTCCATCGGAACCCTCCTTACGAGGCCCGAGGTTACGTCACTGAGCGACGACCGCGCTGGCGTTTGCGAGCGCAGGACCTGCGCCAGCGCCCTGACGCGTCCGCTCGCGGAGCCACGCGATCCCGTGCGCCATGAAGGTCCAGTCGACCATGTGCCCGGCGTTGCGCTCCTCGACCTTGTACGGCCAGCCCATCGCGGCGAGCGAGCCGGCGAACGAGCGCGAGTGGCCGGCGGTCTGCGGGTCGGCGGCAGACACGCCGACGAACACCGGGACGCGCTTGTTCTTCGGCGACGTTGCGCTCTCGGGCTTCACCCAGGAGGAGCCGCCGGCGAGGACGATGTAGCCGTCGACGTCGAGCATGTTGCGCACGGCCAGCGAGCTGCCGTAATAGGCGCCGCTCGAGAAGCCGACCACGAACGTCTCGTCGAACTTGTGGCCGACCTTCTTCTCGAGGGTGGTGCGCGCCCTGGCGATGCCCGCGAGGATGCCCGCCTCCTGGTCCTTCTGCGCCGCCTGCGCCGTCGGCCACACGTAGCCGACGCCGTCGCTCGGGCTCGTCGGCATCAGGACGGTGAAGCCGTGCTTCTTCGCGTGCAGCGCCATCGCGCGCTGCTGCATGTAGAAGAACCCGTTGTACATCGCGAGCGAGCCGTGGAGATAGATGACGAGCGTGTTCTTGCCGCTGCCGTCCGTCGCCGCGCCGCCGTCGAAGAAGCAGGTGTGCTCGGAGAGCTCGCTGACCTCGGGGGCGCAGTAGGTCTTTCCCTCGGGCGGCGTCTTCGCCGTCTTTCCGGTCTTCGCCTTGGTGGTTGCCTCATCAGCAGCGGAAGGAGACGCGAACGTGAAGGACGTCGCGAGCGTCAGCAGGGCGAGGGTAGCGAGGGCGGGTCGCATGGCCGCAGGGCGTACCACAGAACGACCGGAGGAGCACCCTGCGGGCGGGACCCCGAGGACTGTGGTCCTCGGTTCGCGCCTCCTTGTCCTCGCCGCGTAGGCGGTGCAGATCGCGTTCATCGTGCCCGAGCTCCCTGAAGTGGAACATGCGCGCCGCACCCTTTCGAGGTGGCTCGAGGGTGCGCGGATCGACGCCGTAACCGTGCAGGATGCACGGATTCTCGACCACGGTGTGACTCCTGCACGAGTCGTGCGCGCCCTCGAGGGGCGCCGCGTGACGGCGGTCGAGCGGCGAGGCAAATGGCTGCGTCTCGCGCTCGATTCGGGGCGCGTGTTCTCGCACCTCGGGATGACGGGGAAGTGGGTTCGTACGGAGGTCGGGGCGGAGGAGACCAGGTTCGAAAAAATTCGCGTCGACGCGACGGCACGCGACAAGACGCGCAGAAGCGTGCGGTATCTCGACCCCCGGCTCTTCGGCCGCTTCGTGGTCGTGAAGGAGGGCGAGGCCGATCTCAAGGCATGGAATGAGCTCGGACCCGATCCGCTGGTGGACGGGATCGACGTCAGCGCACTGCACGCGAAGCTCGCGAAGCGAAGGCTCGCGATCAAGCCGACGCTCCTCGATCAGGGCGTGCTCGCGGGCGTAGGCAACATCCTCGCGACGGAGGCGCTGTTCTACGCGCGCATCGATCCGCGTCGGCCGTCGCGCGACCTCTCGCGCGTCGAGGTGGGCAAGCTCTCGCGCGGCATCCGTCGCGCGATCGACAGGACGCTCGCGAAGGAGACGGGCGAGACGATCCAGTACGTCGAGGAGCCGGGCGCCCCGAACCCGTTCACGATCTACGGCCACGAGGGCGAGCCGTGCCCGTCGTGCAGTCGGCCACTCGCGAAGATGTTCCTCGGCGGGCGGGGCACCGTGCTGTGTGTGCACTGCCAGCGATGATCGCGATAACCTGCGCTCCATGATCACGACCGAAGACCCGCTCCCGCGTCGCTGGTACACGGCGGGCACCAACCTAGAGGTGTGGGGCAAGGCCGGGACGTACAAGGCGGTGCCGTACGAGGCACTCCCCCCGCTGCCCGCGACCACGACCGACTCGTTTGCGTGGCTGCGCGGCGCGCCGTTGTCGCCGCACGGGCTCGACTTCGGCGACGACGCGAGCGCTGAAGAAGACGACACGGCGAAGCAGGCCGCGATCGACGCGCGGCTCGCCCGGGTCGTCTTCGACGCGACGAAGCTGGGCCTCACCGTGCCGCCGGCGCTGATCGCGTTCTTCGTTCATCCGGAGCTCCATCGCCGCGTGCCGAGCTGCACTGCCTGCTACCTCGACGTACCGGCGAAGCTCGTGGAGCTCCCGGGCGGCCAGCCTGGGCGCCTCCTGCGCTTCATGAACGACCAGCAGTGCTGCATCCTCTGGTACGTGCACCTCGAGCCGAGCGGCGGTCACTCGGTGGTGTGCGCGGCGCCCGAGTGGATCGAGGGCGCTGTGGGCGAGAGCCTCGAGGACGTGACGACGCCGCGCGACGTCGAGATGTGCGCGCCCGACTTCGAGACCTTCATGCATCGCTTCTGGATGGAGAACTCGCTCTGGTTCGCGGTGAGCAAGGGCGCGCCCCTCACGGCGGAGCAGACGGCGTACGCGGCATGCTCGGCTTCAACGTCGCCGTGAACCCGTTGGGCCGCGCATCCTCGGCCTACATCCTCGGCTTCTCGGGCGTCTTCGAGAGGGGCTCGTCGGCGGACGGTCCGTCGTCGAAGTCGATCGCGATGACCTCCCCGCACGGGCAGCCCGCCAGGCCCTGATCGCGTTCGAAGGTCCACGTGGCCGAAGGGCGCGCGCACCGCGGACACGCCTCAAGTCTCATCCGTAAAGCCGTATCACGCGATCTTCTCGACGCGCCCGTCGGCGTGCTTGGCGAAGCGCCCGGCGTCGCGCTCGTGGACGGGGGCCTCGCTCGGCCACGGCCAGCCGCCGAAGCGGGTGCGCTGGTAGTCGCTGATGGCGCGCTGGATGCCCTCGCGCGTGTTCATGACGAACGGCCCGTGCGCGACGACGGGCTCGCCGATCGGGCGGCCTTGCAGCATGAGGAGCGCGCAAGGGCCGTCGCCTGCCACGAGCGTGAGCTCCTCGCCGCTCTCGACGACCATCGCGCAATGCTCGGAGACGCGCTCGCCGCCGACCTCGACCGAAGGTCCTTCGTAGAAGTAGAGCGTGCGGATCGCGTCCTCGTTCGAGGCAGGCGGGAGCTTCCACGTCGCATTCGCCTCCATGAGGACGGTCCAGATCGCGACGTCGGTGTCGGGACGCGCGGCCCACGAGCGCGGCGGCGGCGGAGGCGGCTTCTTTCCGTCGAGCTCGCCTGCGACCACATCGATCGCCGTGACACGCCCGCGGTCGTCCTTGGCGATGATGCGCGGGATGTCCTTCTGCCAGAGCATCGTGAAGTGCGGCTCGACCATCTTGTCCTCGGCCGGCAAGTTCAGCCAGATCTGGAAGAGCTCGAGCGGGTTCGGCTTGTCGCGCTCGAGGAGCGGGAACATCTCGGAATGCACGATGCCGCCGCCGGCCGTGAGCCACTGCGTGTCGCCCGAGCCGAAGCGCGCGGCGGCGCCGAGCGAGTCCGAGTGATCGATGAAGCCCTTGCGCACGACGGTCACGGTCTCGAAGCCGCGATGCGGATGGCCGGGAAAACCAGGCACGATCTCGCCGTGGTACATGCGCCAGCCGTCCTTGCCCTCGAAGTCCTGGCCGATGTTGCGGCCCTCCAGCGTGGCGCTCGGCGGCGCCATGCCCTCGTCACCGGCAGGGTAGGCGTCGTCGTGGTGAACGCAGAACAGAAACGGGTCGGTGGTCCCCCACGGGAACCCGAGCGGCGCCTTGGCGATGATCGATGAGCTCACACACCCAGCATAACCAGCACCGCCTCTAGCGGCACGCCCTCGTGAAGCGCGCGTCGAGGTCGCGGACGCGTCGGTCGGCGGGCTTCTCCTTCTTGGCCTTGTCGAGGTCCTTCGAGGCGTACTTGCACATGAGCTGCCGCGACGCCTGCGACGGCGAGATCGTCACCTGCTTGAGCGTCTTGTCGGCGCTCAGGATCGGCACCTCGAGGGAGCACAGCCGCTTCGACTCGAGGACGAGCACCTTCGCCTCCGCATCGGGCAGGGCCTCGAGGCGTGGGCGCGCCGACTCGACCTCGTCACAACGCATCGTCGCGTCGCCCTCGTCGGGCTTCGCAGGGTTCGTCACGACGCCCGCCTTCACCATCGCATCGATCTCGCGGAGCTGCGTCTTGGTCTGCTCGAACGCGGCACGGTCCGCGGGGCTCATCGTGTCGGCGGGCGGAGGAGGCACCACCGGCGCGGCCGTGACGACGGCGACGGGAATCACGCCCGCGTCGAGCGACGCGCCCTGCGTCGTCGCCGTCGAGGAGAGCAGCTGCGGCGCCGGCGGGAAGGGCTTCCGCTTCTTCTTGCAGCCTGTGACCGAGGTGAGCGAGACGAGCGCGAGCCCGAGCCCGAGCACCTGCACCAGCCGAGACCTCTTCGAAGTGATCACTTTCCGCGAAATCACGAGCCTTCGAAGCTAGCGCGAAGGGACCACTCTCGGCTACCTCCGTGCGCGGTAGGAGGGAGGCCACCTCACCGACGTGAGACTGCAAAAGGCAAGGGAGGAAGGCGCGCGTAGCTCGCCCCGCATCGCAATGCGGCGGGTGATAGCGTCCTCCGTGTGAGCCAGGGGAGCGAGGGCGCAGTGAGCCGCGGACCGTCCCAGCCGCGCGGGCCGCATCCCGTCGTCTGGACGGTGCTCTATCTTCCGTTCGGCGCGCTCAGCGGCTTCGTCACGGTGGCGCTCACGTTCCTCGCGACCAAGCACGGGCTCTCGATCTCCGAGGGCGCGCTGCTGAACGGCGCGCAGATGGGAACGCAGTGGCTCAAGTGGCTCTGGGCCCCGGTCGTCGACGTCACGCTCACGCCGCGCAAGTGGTACGTGCTCTCGACGGCCGCGTCGGCCGTCGGCGTCCTCGGCATGGCCGCGGTGCCGCTCGGGCCGGACACGCTCGGCGTGCTCCTCGCGATCATCGCCGCCGCGAGCCTCATCAACTCGGCCGTCGGCATGGCGGTCGAAGCGCTCATCGCGCAGGCGACGCCACCCGATCAGGTCGGCCGCGTCAGCGCCTGGTTCCAGGCCGGCAACCTGGGCGGCGCGGGGCTCGGCGGCGGGCTCGGTCTCTTCCTCGTCGTCCACCTCCCGAAGCCGTGGATGGGCGGGGCGATCATGGGCGTCCTCTTCATGCTGTGCTGCTTCGCGCTCCTCTTCACGCCGCAACACCAGTCGCTGCACGCGCACACGACGTCGTTCGAGGCGGTGAAGGGCGTCGTCCGTGATCTGAAGCTGATGTTGAAGACGAAGGGCGGTCTCCTCTCCGCCGTGCTCTGCATCCTGCCCGTCGGGACCGGCGCCGCGCAGGCCGTCCTCACGCAGGCCAAGGTGGCGGGCTTCTGGGGCGCGGGCGAGCGCGAGGTCGAGCTCCTCCAAGGCCTCGCCGCCGGCTTCGTGACGGCGGTCGGCTGCTTCGCGGGAGGCTGGGTGTGTCAGCGCCTCGCGCCGCGTACCGCGTACGCGGTGATCGGAGTCGGGCTCGCCCTCGTCGCCGCGGGGATGGCGCTCAGCCCTGCGACCGTCTTGATGTACGTCGTCTGGAACCTGACCTACGCGTTCGGTGTCGGCCTCTCCTACGCCGCGTTCACCGCGGTGGTGCTGAGCGCGATGGGCGCGGGGTCTGGCGCGACGAAGTACAATGTGTACGCGTCGCTCGCGAACTTCCCGATCTGGTGGCTCGGGCTGCTCCTCGGCTTCGCGGCGGATCACTGGGGCGTGCGGAAGATGCTCCTCACCGAGGCGGCGCTCGGCGTCATCGGCGTCGCGATCTTCGCGTTCACCGCGGCTCGCGTGCGCCGCTCGAAGCTGGCCGACACGGTGTGAACGCCCTGTGGGGCTCCTACTTGTCAGAGGTAGCCGCTCACCACGACGGCGACGAGGACCGGCGCGACGAGTCCGACCGCCGAGCCGACGACATGGTCGCGCACGCGCAGCTTGCTCGAGGCCAGCGCATAGCTGAGCGGCGGGGCGAGCCAGAGGACGAGACGGAGGAGCGCGACGGTCTGCACCGGGTGAGCCTCGAGGCGATCGAGCGCGCGCTGGGCGAACTTCCAGCGCGGTCGCCACGGGTCGGTCGACGAACGCGCGGCGGCGACGAGCTGCCGCGCGACGAGGAACGAGACGGTGACGGCGAACACCGCGCCGGTGTATCCGAGCACGAAGCCGACGGTCGGTCCGAAGACCAGCCGCGCGACGACGATGAAGACCATCCCCGGGAGGTGAAGCAGCTCACCCGCGGCCATGACGAGGAGGAAGAGGGGGGCGGCGAGCCATCCGAGCGCGAGCAGCTCGCGCTGGAGCATGGGCCCGTCGACACCGCTTCGCCGCGCGACGATCGCCGCGGCAATCAGGGTCAGAACGACGAGCACCGCGCCCACCCGTCGCGCCAGGAGGCCGCGCGCTGCGGGCGCCGGAGACGGAGTGGTGGCCGCAGGCTGGTTCACGGCCTTCGTCCTAGACGAAAGCGCGCGGTCCGCAAGGTTATTTTACATCGTAAGGGAGAAGTCTGGCGCCCTCCGCGTACGAGGGAGAGTCCAAAGGAATCGTCAGCGGCAAGACCTACGTGTTCGGCCGAGGCGACTACGTCACGGGTGTCTTCAAGGGGTTCCTCGCGCGCATCGACGACGCG
>JANXVA010000094.1 GCA_025351875.1 Myxococcales bacterium
CGAGGCGCTCCTGGAGACTTGCAAGGACCGCAGCGCGCGCAGGAACGGGTCCAGAGCAGCCTCCCAGAACTTGTCGTGAACGTACTCGGATGGGGCGCGGATGAGGCGGACGATGTCCGGTTCGCGGTTCGCCAAGTGGGCTCGCCAATCGCGCGCAAGGTCGAGGAGATCTTTCTCCACGTCCCGCGCCGCGTCTTCATCCCGCGTGAGCAAGACATAGCTGACGCTGAAGGCGGCGCCCTTGGCGAGGATGTCGCGTTCGACGGCGAGCCCGCGGACTTTCGTCGCGATCGACTCGAGAAGCTTCTCTTGCCCCGACGGGAAGCACGCCTCGACGAATTCGGTCTCGTGACCGACCGGTGCCGCACGCTCGCAGACCAGCTTCCACGGCACCGTCTCGGGCTTGGCGACGATGAATGTGTCGTCCGCACCTCGGGTGTGCTGGACCGTGCTCTGGAGGATGTCGACGGTGGTTGTCAGCTCTTCGTGGGCGGTCGTGTACGCCCGCGCAAACGCCTCGACCTCGGCGACCTGCCCGAACACCCACGTCTGGTCGTCGCGGAACGTGGCCGACGTGCCCTCCGGGCAATCGGTCTTCGCGTCCTTCGGGCGCAAGCACTGCCCCGGCATCCCGCTGAAGTTGTGACGAACGAATCCGAGCTCGCTGGGAAGATCCTGCGCCGTCGATCGCAGGGCAGAGACGTGAAAAGTCTTGTTGTTCTCGGCGAAGGCGACCTCGACGACCGACGGGCTCGCAAGACCGTTGGCGAGGGCGGCCCCGCAGCGGAGCGCCGCGCGCACGTCCACGCGTTGGGCAACATCGAGGACGCCGTTCTTCTTGAGCCACGCGAGGTCCTTGCCGCGTGCCTTCGCCATGAGCGACCCGACGTCGGTGCCCCCACACGCGACGGCGGCGAGGGCGGACGTGACGTAGGCCGGAGGCAGCGTGGCCAGCTCGTCGAGATCGCTGCGCAGCCGGGTGTCTGCGACGCGCTGGGTGTGCGCTGGGAGCCGTTGAGCCACCACGGGCAAGGCACGCCGCGCTCGGGCTGAGAAGTATCGGGTATAGACCAGCGTGCCGCAGGCGCCCGCCAGCGCCAAGCCCAGCGCCCCGAAGGCGACGAGGCGCCACCGTTTGGACTTCGCGCCACTGGGCACTGCCGCGCCCGCATCGGCAGACGGCCCGTTCGCGCTCCGCACCGAGGAGGCTTCTCCCCCGTCAGCTTGGGGATCCCCCTGCGCCGAGGTTTGGTTGGGCTGCACCGAGCGGTTCCTTTCGAGCGAAGCGCTTCGCCCCGTCTTTCGCGCACCCTACACCTTGCGCCTCCGGCTGAACAGCCGCGCCGGAGCGTGATAAGCTCGGCGAGAACGCTCCAAGGGTCAGCACCCACTCGATGAGCTCGAACGCGCTGTCCGCAAGGTTGCCGTTCACCGCGATCAAGTCGAGGTTTTCGTTCAGCTGCCCTCAGCGCTTGCCGCGTCAGCCGCGCGAGAGCGAGCCGCCGCGCGTGCTCCACTAATCACCCAGTAGGAGGCTCGCGCTGAAGCATCAGTTGCGTCCCAGCTCCGCCAGTCCTCGGCGCGGCGTCGGCGGCGACGTCTACCGTGTGAACGGCGCAGTCATTCAGTGTTGCTTAATCATGCCGCCGCAAGGAACATGGCTGCGAGTGCGCTCGCGACTTGCTCCGCGAGAACGTCGAAGCTCTTGTCCAGTTCGAGCGGAGTCCCCGGCCCGTATACGTAGTAGCCGTCAATCTTAACCGTTACACCTTTCTTCGCGAGGTTCGCTGCGATTTTGTCCGTTGAACCTTTTTTCACGATCAGGCTGCCATACACGAGAATGCTCTCATTCTTATCGTCGGGCGAAAACTCGAACTCGAGTCCGTACAGGCGGTCTTTCCACGCCGCCGGCGGATCGATGCGCACCTTCCGATTCTTCACGGTCGCTCCGCGCTGAAAGCCTCTTGTCACGACCCCCTGGGCCTTCAGCTTGTCGGCAAGCTTTTCCCCGCACTTGAGGAGCAAGTCGTAGATGCCCTCCTCGACGTGGATGCGCGCTGCTTCCAGTCCCTTCATCTCGTCGCTTGATAGAACGGCACTGTAGTCCTCTC
>JANXVA010000104.1 GCA_025351875.1 Myxococcales bacterium
CACCGTTGCAAGACGATCGACCACCTGCTCTCCAACGCACGGCGATACCTTGAGAGCTACCAATGGCGCCGCTCCGCAACGATATCCGTAGCAAGAAGAGCGGCGTGAACGTTGTTCGACAATCACGATCGCTGATTTAGAATGCGCGCGGCGTTCGGCGCACCTGATAGGTCGAGGGCGACGGCGTTCCGACGCAGCTCCTCTCGATGGCTTTGGCTCGGTGGTGCCTTCGTGGTGGGCGGCTTGCTGGCGCTCGCGAGCTGCATCGGTGACGACGCGGGGACGGTCGCGGGTGCGGCCGATGGCGGCGACCGAGCCGATGCCTCGTCGAGCGACGGCCATACGGGCAACGCCGACGCGGGACCGGATTCGGGCGTTGTCGATGCGGCCATCGAAGCCGCAGGCCTTCTGCCTGGTCGCCGCTGAGCCCTGCCCCTGACCGAGGCGTGATCGGCGTCCGCGCCTGCTCCTCGAGTGCCTCGAGCTACGCTGCGGCGCCCGAAATGATCCGCACCGCCTCGTCGATGGCGCCGTCGAACCAGGACTCGTTGTCCTCCGGTGGGCCTTTCCCGCGAGCCTGGCGCACGTGGCCGGCGACGCGAGCGAGGTACGCTTCCGCGGGCTCGCCGGGAGCCGGCGCGACTGCGTGAAGCCACTGCTGCGCGACGCCATGGGCGATGCTCACCCAAGCTTGCACGTTGCCGCGCCCGTGATCCCAGTAGCGATCGTGCTTCAACGCATCGGCCTTCTGCAGCTCGGCCGCCAGCTGCGCGAGCGCACGCTGGCGTGCTTCTTCCGGGCTCACGGTGCGTCGCGGAGCGAGCGTGAGGGCGGCCATCCCCGAGGTGGGGACGACGATGAGCGGCTGACCGAGCGCTTCGGTCGTGACCTTCAACGCGGGCGCCAGGAGCGGCTCCTTGAACAGAGCCGCCGCCATCCACACCTTTTCGTAGCCGAGCTCGCGCGCGTGCGTCGCGATGCCCGCGAGCAGGTGTTCGAGCGACTTGTCATCGACGAGCGCCGGAAAAATGCGCTGCATGCTCTCGACGATCGCATCGTTGTCCGCGCGACGACGCAAGGTCGCCATCCACACCGCGAAGCTCTTGTCGAAATCGTCGCCCGCCGTGAGGGCGCGGAAGCCGAACATCAGCGCGGCGTCGACGGGGTCCACGAACGCCGTCAGATCTGCCGGCGCCAGGTTCAACCGCGTCGAACCGTGAGCGAAGACGTTACCGTTCTCGAGGTCACTGCGCTGCAGGCTGCGGGTCCAGTACACGGCCAGACCCTATCAGCGCGCCTCTCGATCGCTCAAGGCCCACACCACACGCCAGGCTTCGGCTCAGTCGAGGACGAGCACGGCGGGCGCCGAAGGGCCGCCGAAGAACCCGCACATGCGCTTGCCCTCGACCTGGTCGCAACGCTTCACCGTGATCTCGAGACGCTCGCCCGATCTCCCAGTCAAGCCGAGCCCGGCCAGCGGAATGGCCATCTCCACGACCCACTCCTCGTCGCGGTCGCTCGTGTCGTCGCGGGTGCCGTCGATGTCCGTCGCGACCTGCGCGCCGCTCTGCCAGCTGTAGTCGATGGGCTTGCCTGGTGATGCGGCGCCGTCCGTGAGCGTCCCTGACGGGCCGACGTCGATCGTGCGGCTCCAGCCGTCGCTCCGCGTGAGCACGAGCCCGAACGAATCGGCCGTCCACACTGGCCCGTCGTGCTCGACCTTCGCGACCTCGACGTCCTCGTCGGCGGCGAAGAGTGCGATGTATAGGTTCTTCTCGTCCCACAGGAGCCGCGCTTCGGAGAACGGCCGCGCGGCGCTGCCGTCGGCGCCGATGAAGCCGCCGGTACGGCCCGGAGCGCGCGTCCACTCCGGCTCGTCGAGCTCACCGTCGATGCGCGGCGGCGTGCTCACGCGCGGCACATGCAGCTCGATCGTCTGGTGCCCGTTCGCGGTCGCGAGGTCGGCGGCGGCCACGACAGGCCGGGCCGGGCGCTGCGGGCGGATGCCGACGACGAACATGAGCGCGGCGCCGATGACGCCGATCGCGAGAGGGCGCGCCCAGTCATCCGGCGCAGCGGTGAACGACCGGCGCTCCGTCACGGCGCAGGGGTCCCGTCGGGCTTCACGACGAAGTGGAACTTGGAGTCACCGAGACCGCTCGCGTAGTCGACCATGTCGACCTGCAAGGCGAGGTCGGGGCGCTGGCTCACGATGGCGAATCCAAAGTTCTTGCTGCCGCTGAGCGGCGCGCCGCCGTTGCCGACGAGCACTTCGCGACCAGGGAAGTGATAGTACGTGTGCGTGTGACCGACGAGCGCGAGGGTGTACGGATGCTGCGCCATGATCGCCTCGGAGGGTGACACACCCGGCGCCTGGGTCGTGTCCTTCGGCTCGTGCCGCACGATGAACGTGTAGGTCGTCGGCGCGGCGAGCGTCGTCTCGAGCCAGGCGGCCTGTGCGCTCGACCAGGCGTTGCCCGCGATGAACACGAGCTTCGCGGTCCACTTCGCGTCGGCGGCCTTGAGGTCGATCGCGTAGTACGGGAGCGTCTTGCCGATGGGGCCGAGCATCTGCGAGAGGAACGCGCTGTAGTTGTTCGTGATGCCGTCGGCGTTGCCCGCGCCGCAGTTCGACGCGGTCGCGCCGGTGCACTCGTGGTTCCCCATCGCGGGAAAGAACGCCCCGGAGTACTTCGCGCGCGCGCCCATGTAGAGCGTGATCTGAGCGGTGGCGGCGGAGCTCGAGGTCGACGCAAAGTTGTAGTCACCCGTGGAGACGACGAACGACGGCCGCGCCGGGAGCGCCTCGATGTGGGTGTAGATCTGATCGACGATCGCGGTCGGATAGGCCGCAGTGTCGTTGAAGCCCGCGGGGCGAGTATCGCCGACCACGCCGAAGAGGAGGCGCGAGACCGTGCCTCCGTTCGCGCCGACGCTCCCCGTCACGGGACCTCCGCCGTCGAAGGGCGCACCTCCCTCCGCGCCGTCGCAGCTCGCCGGCGGCGCCTGACAGCGATTCGTGTCGGTGTTGCACCACCACCCGCCGTAGCAGCCGTTCGTCTGACAGGGATGACTGCCGCACGACTGACATGCCGCCTTCGTGCTCGGTCCGACCAGCGCACCACACGAGCCCGACGCGATGCCCGCGTCGTTCGTCGGCGCGACGACGCCACACACATCGCCGCGCGGCAGGCAGACGCTCGCCTGGACGCCGGTGACGGTGCTCACGGGCACGCACGCGCGCTCGGGCGCACACTCGTCGCCGTTCGGACATGGAGGCGCGCAGTACGAGTCTCCGCCGACCTGAGCGCAGAGCCCGCCGCTGCAGTCCTCGTCCGTCACGCACGCCGGGCAGTCCGCCACGCCGCTGTCGACGGCGGGCGTGACGCGGGGCGTCGACTCGGAGGACCCGCAGCCAGCCCAGGCCGCCAGGGCAAGAGCCGCGGCGGAGCACAACGCGAGGAGTGGTCGAGCGCGCATGCGGCCTCCGGTACGCGAAACTCTACGCCCGCGCGAGAGGCGCGCACTTTACGTTTGCTTCATCTTCGGAGCGCGTGCGGCGCGGGTCAGAGCAGCAAACGGCGGTCGCGATACATCTTGTCGACCCAGCGCAGGACGTCATCGCGGTGCTTCGCGATCTGCACCTCGTGCTCGAAGACAGCCTCGATGGTGCGCAGCGGATTGATGATGAACGTCACGCGACGCGGCCGCCCGATGACCGGCCAGAGCACGTCGTAGGCAGTCGAGATCGCGCGATCGGCGTCGCCGATCATCGGGAACGGCGCGCGGAGCGACTCCGCGAAGCTGCACTGCAGCTCGTGGTCATCGGTGCTGATGCCGACGATGCTTGCACCGGCGAGCTCGAGCTCCGGGTAGTTGTCGCGGAACCGGCGCGTCTCCTTCGTGCACCCGGGCGTGAACGCCTTTGGGAAAAAGTAGACGACCGTGCAGAGCTTGGTCGCCTGCGCGGAGAGACGAAAGCGTTTGCCGTCGCTCCCGAGCGCGTCGATGTCAGGTGCGGTGTCGCCCGGCTTGAGCACGTGGAGAAGGGCATCGTACGATCGGATCGCGCTCGACGTACGAAACGCTCGTCCACGAAGGCGGCAACGGCAGCTCGGGGCTGCGGTCTTCGACCCGCTCGCCGTGAAAAAGAGGCGCTGAGCGGCGCGCCGCGTGTACGCGCCGTGGCGTGGAAGTGAGCACAAAACGGTGCTGGATGATCATTTCTGCCTCCCGCGGAGGTCGCTGCGCTACCTCCTCTTCAGACCTTTCGCTGGGGAGCTCGACAAAACATGCACCATCGTACCCTTGGCTTGCTCGGAGCGTCGATCGTGGTCGGCTCGGCCCTGTGGCTCGCGTGTGGAGGCTCGGATGGAGCCAACGACGCGCTCACGGCGACCGATACCGAGGCGGGGACCGTCCTCCCGGAGGCCGGCACGAGTGACACGGGCACCTCGGCCAACGACGCCTCAAGCGGAACGGACACCGGCACCGGGCAGCAAGATTCGGGCGGCGATGGCGGCATCGACCCGCCCGACGCGGGGCCCGGCGGAACGACCACCACCATCCATTGCGGCTCGACGACCTGCCCGATCCCCGCGCAGACATGCTGCGTCGATACCCTCCCCAACAACACGACGGCCTACGGCTGCGCCACGACGTGCCCGGGCCTCGACGCCGGCGGCGGCGGCGGCATCGACACGGCCGCGCTCAAGTGCAGCGGTCAGTCGAACTGCGCGGCCGGCACAGTGTGCTGCGTCCGCCAGGTGAACAACGCCGCGGCCTCCGAGTGCAAGGCGACCTGCAACGGCAACGAAGCCCAGCTCTGCGACGTCAACGCGGCGGTCTCGGGGTGCACGGGGAGCACCTGCTCGAACGACAAGATCGGCGACTGGAACCTCCCGCCGTCGTACGCGACGTGCGGCGGCATCGGGAACTGACCCCGGGCGCGAGCCGGTAGCAGCGTGTGTGCCTGAGGTGGTGGAGCGTCACGAAACGCAGGAAACGCCGACTGAACGGCGCTTTTCGGTCGAGCCGAGACCCGCGAGGAATCGCCGGTAGATCGAACCTCGCTGCGCTTCGTAGTCACTGGTCGCATACCCTGAGCGCTGGAGAGGGGAACCTCTCCAGGCTCGGCCTGTCGACCTGCTCGACGGACGCTCCGCTCACCTCGAGGACCACCGCGAATGCACGAGAAGACCCTTCTGTACGGCGCCCTTGGTTGCACCGCCATCGCCGCGGTGCTCGCCCTCACGCTGAGGAACGGCGGCGGGATCACGAGCAACAACATCCAGATCTCGCCGGTCACGCTCGTCGACGGAAAGACGATCTCCTCGGCCGAGGTCCCGATTCGCCTGACGTCGTCGGACGGAACGGGCTTGCGCCTCCAGTCGCTGCAGGCGAACGCGGTCGTCGAGGATCCGCTCGCGCTGACGGAGCTCCACCTCACCTTCGAGAACCCCGAGTCGCGCATCCTCGAGGGCACGTTCCGCATCACGCTGCCGCAGGGCGCCTCGCTCAGCCGCTTCGCCATGAAGGTGAACGGCGTATGGCAGGAGGGCGAGGTCGTCGAGAAGCAGGCCGCGCGTCGCGCGTACGAGGACTTCCTCCATCGCAAACAGGATCCCGCGCTCATGGAGCAGGGTGCGGGCAACGAGTTCTCCGCGCGCGTCTTCCCGATCCCTGCCAACGGGATCAAGGAGATCATGATCGCGTACACGGAGACCGTCGAGGCCGGCGCTCCCTACGTGCTTCCGCTCCGTGGTCTCTCCCAGCTCGGCACGCTCGACATCGACGTGCATGCGGCCGGCAGCCAGAAGGCGATGACGGGCGGGCTCAGCGACCTCGGCTTCAGCCTGCACCAGACGCGCATAACCCCCGCTGGCGACTTCGTCGTCGAAGGCTCGAAGCTCCCGCGCAGCGCGGGGCTCCGCAGCGGCGACATGGCGATCACGCGTGTGGTTCCCTTCACGTCGTCGCGGCCAGAGCCGATCGCTTCCGCGGTCGTCCTCGTCGACACGAGCGCCTCGCGCGGCCTCGGCCTCCCCGACCAGGCGCGCATGGTCCGGAGCGTCCTCGCGAAGATGAGCCCCGACGCGCTCGTCACCGTCGGGTGCTTCGACCAGGAGGTCGTACAGATCTACGAGGGCAAGGCCGGCGGGTTCGGCGACAAGGACGTCGACTCGATCATCGCGCGCTCCGCGCTCGGTGCGTCCGATTTCGAGCGCGCTCTCGGCTGGGCCGGTGAGCAGGCGAGGCGCACGAAGGCCAAGCGCGTGGTGCTCGTCGGTGACGGCGTCGCCACCGCGGGCGAGACCGACGCGCAGAAGCTGAAGGAGAAGGTGGAGCGCCTCCGCGACGCGGGCATCGAGCGCATGGATGCGATCGCGGTCGGCGGCATCCGCGACGACGCATTCCTCCGTACGGTCGTGCGCGGCGTACTCGACCGCGACGGCGTCGTGCTCGACGCGAAGCTCGGCCCGGACGCGCTCGCGCGGCGGCTCGGCGAGGCAACGACCTCGGGCGTCCCCGTGAAGGTCGAAGGCGCGACGTGGTCATGGCCGCGCACCCTCGACGGCCTCCAGGCCGGCGACGAGGTGATGGTCTACGCGAGGGTCGACGCCGGCAAGCCCGTGAAGGTGAGCGTCGGCACGCAGCAGTTCGCGCCCGATCTCCGCTCGAGCGAGCGCCCGCTCGTCGAGCGTGCCTGGGCGCAGGCGAAGATCCAGAGCCTCATCGAGTCTCCGACCGAAGACGCCGCATCGACGAAGCGCGAGATCATCTCGCTCTCGACGCAGCACCGCGTCCTCAGCCCGCACACGTCGATGCTCGTCCTCGAGACGGACGCGGACTACGCGCGCTTCGGTATCGACCGGACCGCGACCGTCGACATCCTGACCGTGAAGGACGGGCGGATCGCGATCGATCACGAGCCACGCTCGTGGGAGGAGCGGCAGGCGAAGCGCGACGAGGCCGACGACAAGTCTCGTTCGGACGGCTGGGGACGGCGCCGCAACGAGGGCGCGACGGCAGCAGCGCCGACGCCGCAGGCCGTCGCGACCGCGACCGCTGCGGCCGCGCCGATGGCCTCGGCCGCGCCGATGGACCTGCCGCGCGCGACGACGGGCTCGTCGACGCGCGGGGCCGACGACGGCGTTCGTGCCGGCGCGTCGGACCCGAGCGCCAACGGCGCGCCGGTCGCGGCCGACCAGCCCGAGCTCGGGACGCTCGGCATGCTCGGCCACGGACAGGGCGGCGGCGGCACCGGAGAAGGCTTCGGCAGCGCGGCTGGGCGTCTCGCGGGGCCGAGTGGCGGCGCCGCAGGTGCGGTCGCGGCCCAGCCTCCTCCTCCGCCGCGTGAGCTCGCGGTTGCACCCTCCAGCGCCGACGGGCGGCTCGACGCGCCTGCGCAGGCGCGTCGCGCCCCCAGGCCGGCAACGCCCCCGCCGAGCACGCTGGAGCGCGGGCTCGACGGCGAGGCCCGCAACGTCGTGAGCGGCCAGGGTCAGGTTCGCCCCGGCGCGCTCGTCGTCGAGGGCGGCATCAGCCAGAGCGAGGTCCAGCGCGTGGTGCGCGGCGCCACGCCGCGAATACGTGCATGTTACACGAATCAGCTCGCCAGCAATCGCTCGGTGCGCGGACACATGGACCTCCGCGTCGTCGTCGACTCGCTCGGCGAGGTGAAGAGCGCCGTCGCCACGCAGAGCCCGTCCGCCGAGCTCAGGGGCTGCGTTCAGGGTGTCTTCCAGGGCCTTCGCTTCCCTGCCCCGGGCACCGGCGACGCTCGCTTCACGGCGTCGTTCGACTTCATTCCGTCCGGCGGAGGCGAGGTCGCCGACACCGGCGACTCGACCCCGACCCTCGCGAAGTCGAACCCGTACGACGGCCGCTTCAAGGTCGTGATGGATCGCCTTCAGAACGGCGACAAGGACGGCGGCCTCGACGAGGCGAAGCGCTGGCAGACCGATCAGCCCGGCGACATCATGGCGCTCGTCGCCCTCGGCGAGGCCTACGAGGCACGCGGCGACGTGAAGACGGCGGCTCGCGCGTACGGCTCGATCCTCGAGCTCTTCTCCTTCCGCGCCGACTCGCGCAGGTTCGCCGGCGAGCGGCTCGAGCGGCTCGCCGATCCGGGTGCGATTCGCCTCGCCGCCGATACGTACGGCAAGGCCGCCGAGCAGCGCCCGGATCATCCGGCGAGCCATCGGCTCTACGCCTTCACGCTCCTCAAGGCCGGCGAGCACGAGAAGGCCTTCGAGGCGATGAAGAAGGGCGCGATGCGGTCTTACCCGGTCGGGCGCTTCCGCGGCGTCGACCGCATCCTCAAGGAGGACCTCGGGCTCATCGCGTCGGTGTGGGCCGCTGCGGCTCCCGCGAGGCGCGGCGAGATCATGACGCGTCTCCACCAGGCAGGCGGCACGGAGGAGACGGGGCCGAGCTTGCGGTTCGTCCTCGTCTGGGAGACCGATGCGAACGACGTCGACTTCCACATCCACGACGGCAAGGGCGGTCACGCGTACTACGGAACGCCGAACCTTCCTTCGGGCGGCTCGCTCTACGCCGACGTCACGACGGGATACGGCCCGGAGTGCTTCACGATCCGCGGCGCCCGCGAGACGCGTGCCTATCCCTACACTCTCCAGGCTCACTACTTCTCGCGCGGCCCGATGGGCTACGGCATGGGCAAGCTCGAGGTCCTCGATCATGACGGCCAGGGGCACATCACCTACGAGGAGCGCCCGTTCGTCGTCATGAAGGACCGCGCGTTCGTCGATCTCGGCACCGTCGAGAAGGTGAAGCCTCAGGTCACGGCCTCGCTCAAGTAAGACCGTTTCTCTTTCGGTCTCGGACGCGTTATCACCTTAGGGCGTGAGCGCGACCGAAGAGAGCGAGGCTTCGGCCAGCGGCGAGTCGGAAGCATCGGCTTCCGATCGACCTGGCCCGCCCAGCGGCTCCGAGCCTCCCATCGGCAAGACGGCCTATCGAGACGACGGCGTGCCAAGGACGAGCGTGCAGAAGCCGCCCGCCACGATCTGGCAGCGCGCGACCTACCGCTGGACGGCCATCACCGCGGTGATGGCCGCGATGCTCGTCCTCTACACGCAGCACCCGTACTACCTCGGCAACCAGTTCGCGCCGTTCCGCTCGGTCTACACGCCGGCGTTCGTGATCTGGCTCGTCTTCGGCCTCTTCTACTGCAAGGCGACGCTCGAGAAGTTCAAGGGCAACCGCTTCACGGTGCGCGACGGCGGTCTCCACCTCATCCTCGTCGCGAAGTCGTTCCGGCTCGA
Source organism: Myxococcales bacterium (assembly GCA_025351875.1). GTDB lineage: Bacteria > Myxococcota_A > Polyangia > Polyangiales > Polyangiaceae > Labilithrix. The sequence continues at coordinate 9,291 of JANXVA010000104.1, forward strand.
GCCGTTCTCGAAGCGGCAGAAGCAGGGGCTCGGCCTTCTCGCGGGCGGGCTCGCCGTCGTGGCGTGGTTCATGGTGAAGGACGCGCCGCTTCAAGCGTCCACGTTCGTCCCCCCCGCGAGCATGTTCCTCGTCGTGGCGGCGGCGGTCACGTTCTTCAAGGCGTTCCATCCGCGGCGCTTCTGGCAGCTGGCGAAGAGCCCCCGCATCCGCACCACGCTCCTCTCCATCTTCGTGAAGGGCTTCTACCTTCCGCTCATGGTCGGGTTCTTCTCCGGCCACGCGAACTCGATCGCCGAGGCATGGCTTCGCCACAAGCACTTGCCCGGCCTCAAGTTCGTCCTGGCGAAGGGCTACCCGTGGGAGCAAGCCGCCTCGTGGGTCGCCCAGATGCGCACGCGCATCCCCGACCTCGTCCCCTCGAGCGGCGACTTCTCCGGGCTCTTCGCGTTCAGCACGTGGACGCACGCCGACGTGAGCTGGGGGCTCGGCGTCGCGTACGACATCACGTTCTTCATCGACTGCGGCTGGGCGCTCATGGGCTACGGCCTCGAGAGCCGCTGGCTCGGCAACAAGACGCGAAGCGTGGAGCCGACCGCGCTCGGTTGGGCCGCCGCGCTCTCCTGCTATCCGCCCTTCAACAACTCGCTCGGCACGTACCTGCCGCTCGAGAACGGCAAGCAGTGGATCACTGGCGAGGACACGCAGCTCTGGCTGCGCGGCATCATCGTCCTCCTCTTCTTCGTCTACGCCACCGCGACGGTCGCCTTCGGGTTCAAGTTCTCGAACCTCACGAACCGCGGGATCGTATCGCGCGGGCCGTACCGGATCATTCGTCACCCCGCCTACGTGTGCAAATGCACGGCGTGGTGGCTCGAGCACATGCCGACGATGACGCTGACCAAGGCGTTCTTCCTCTCGCTGCTCTGCGGCGTCTACGCCCTCCGCGCATGGACGGAGGAGCGCCACCTCAGCCGTGACCCGGACTACCTCGCGTACAAGAAGAAGGTCCCCTGGGTGATCCTCCCGGGCGTGTATTAGCGGCTCCGACCCGCGCTATGCTGCCGGCCCATGGCTAGCCACACCGTCGACAATCCGTTCACCGGCGAAACCGCATGCACCGTCCCGATGGCGGACGAGGCCACGATCGGCAAGGTGCTCGACCTCGCTCGCGAGGCGGCGCGCGCCCTGCGCAGGCTGTCGGTCGAGGAGCGCGTCGCCCTTTGTGAGCGGGCGCTGACCGCGTTCGAGGCGAGCAGCGAGGATGTCGCGAAGGACGTGTCGCGGCAGATGGGCAAGCCGCTCTCGCAGGCGCGCGGCGAGGTCAAGGGGATGGCCGGGCGCTGGCGCCACATGATGGAGATCGCGAAGGAGTCGCTCGCGGACATCGTGCTGCCGCCCAAGGAGGGCTTCGAGCGGCGCATCGCGAAGGAGCCGCTCGGCGTCGTGCTCGATCTGCCCGCGTGGAACTATCCCTTGCTCACCGCGGTCAACGCCGTGGTTCCGGCGGTGCTTGCGGGTAACGCCGTCGTGGTGAAGCACTCGCCGAGAACGCCGCTCTGCGGCGACCACTTCGCGCGCGCGTTCGCGGCGGCGAAGGGGCCCGAGGGCGCCGTGCAGTCGCTCTTCGTGGACTACGAGACGACCGAGAAGATGGTGGGCGACAGCCGCATCGACAGCGTGCTCTTCACGGGCTCGGTCCTGGGCGGGCATCGCATCCAGGCGGCCGCGAAGGATCGCTTCATTCACATGGGCCTCGAGCTCGGCGGCAACGACCCGGCGTACGTCGCCGAGGACGCGGATCTCGCGAACACCGTCGAGAACGTCGTCGACGGCGCGATGTACAACGCCGGCCAGAGCTGCTGCGCCGTCGAGCGCGTGTACGTCCATCGCAGCATGGTGGACAGGTTCGTCGCCGCCGCAGAGCCGCTCGTGAGGGCCTACGTGATGGGCGACCCGAACGACGACAGGACGTCACTCGGCCCAGTGGCGCAGCCGTGGCACGTGAAGGAGCTCGAGGGCTTCGTCACCGACGCGAAAGCGAAGGGCGCAAACGTGATCGTCGGCGGCGAGGCCTGCAGCGTGAACGGCAAGGGCCGCTTCTTCCAGGCGACGCTTCTCCGCGACGTCCCGCAATCGGCCGAGGTGATGCAGAAGGAGTCGTTCGGGCCGATCCTGGCGATCTCGGCGGTCGACTCCGACGAGGAGGCGCTCGCGCGCATGAACGACTCGAGGCTCGGCTTGACGGCCAGCGTGTGGACGGCAGACCGCGACCGCGCGGACCGTCTCGCGCGCCAGCTCGAGTTCGGAACGGTCTACATGAACCGCTGCGACGCGCTCGATCCGGCGCTCCCGTGGACCGGCGTGAAGGACTCGGGCCGCGGCGTCACCCTCAGCGCGCTCGGCTTCGCCGATCTCACGCGGCCGAAGGCAATCCACTTCCGGCTGAAGTTCTAGGAGCTCGTCAGCGCTCCGGTGCCCCGTCGAGGCAGGGGCTCCTACGGGCGGACGAGTTGCTGTAGGATCAGCGCCGATGAAGAGACGACACTTCTTGAGCATGGTGGGCGCGACCGTCGCCGCGGGCGTGACGGGCTGCGCGTCGAGCGCGGACGACGGTGGAGGCAGCGGCGGGATCCCCGCCGCAGGAACCAACGTGCGTGACGTGCCCGTGGGCTCTCTGGGCAGCACCGGCTCGCGCATCCTTCTCGGCCGCGACGCCGGCGGCCTCTACGCAATGACCTCGGTGTGCACGCACAACCAGTGCGACCTCAGCGTCTACGGCACGTTGAGCGACTCCGGCATCAGCTGCAGGTGCCATGGCTCGGGCTACTCGCGCAACGGCGATCGGGTGAAGGGCCCGGCGATCGCGTCGCTGAAGCACTTCAAGGTCGACGTCGCTGCCGACGGCACCATCTCGATCGACGCCAGCACGGTGGTCGACGCGACGGTCCGCACCGCCGTGGCCTGACACTTCGTCGTCAGTGCCCCAGTCCGCCGTTCGAGTACTGCACCTGCTCGCAGCGCTCGACGCATGCAGGGTCGTCGTTGCACTGGCGTGAGCAGTCCGCGGTGCGACCACGCTTCTTGTCGCACTTCGGATCGCGCTCGCACTTCATCGGATCTTCCTGCGCCGCCTTCTGCATCGATTTGCAGCCGGCCGCGCTGGCCCCGAGCACCGCGAGCGCAACGACGAGTCGACCGAGCGCCGCCTTCATCGCACCACCTGGCCGCCAGGCGGCGGGCGCGTGCGGTCGATCGGCGGACGCGCGCGCAGGCACTTGTCGATCGCGGGCTCTACGGTCTTCATCGTCGCCGGCAGGACGCCGAACGGCCCCTTTCCCGGCGGCCTACCCATCACGGGCGCGAAGATGCGAGACCAGTCCATCGAGTCCGCCACGCTGAGCCACACGAAGAGCGCGCGCCCCTTGATGTTCTCGAAGGGAACGCCGCCGCCCTGCCCGCCCCACCAGACGCGCGAGTCGTGGCTGTTGTTGCGGTTGTCGCCCATGACGTAGACCTCGCCCGGCTTCACGTAATACGGGCCCTGGTAGTCCGTCTGGGGGCTCTGGCGGTCGTAGAGCGTGAGGAACGCCTCGTCCTCGAGGAACTCGACGAAGATCTCACCCTCGTGGTGACTCGTGTCCTGCGACTCGGTGTACGAGTACGGCCCCGCGTAGCAGCTCGGCACCTCCCACCCGTTGATGATGGGGTGGCCGCCGCGCGCCTCGAGCTTGTCGCCCGGGGCCGCGATCACGCGCTTGATGAAGTCCTGGTCCGGATGCTCGGGATACGCGAAGACGATGACGTCGCCGCGCTCCGGAGGCATGTGCGACCACACACGCTTGTGCGTGTAGGGGATCGCCGGGCCGTAGGTGAACTTGTTCACGAAGATGTGGTCACCGACCTGGAGCGTCGGGATCATCGAACCGCTCGGGATCTTGAACGCCTCGACGACGAACGCGCGGAGCGCCATGGCGACGGCGATCGCCACGAGGATCGACTCGGCGTACTCGCGGACCTCGCTCTTGCGCCAGCGACCGAGGCGGATGTCGACCTCGCCATCGGCCTTCACGAGCGCATCGACGAAGCCCTCCTCGTCGAAGGGCTCGCGCTCCATCGCGTCTTCGAGCGTGTCGAGGTCGACGCGCAGCTTCGTGCGCTCCTTTGCCGAGAGGTCGCGCTTCACGGCGCTCTCGTTCTTCTCGAGGATCGACTCGGCTTCCTCGAGCAGGGCGCGCGCGCGCTCGAACGGGCCGCGCATTCCCTTCGGCAGGTCGGAGCGGAGCGGCGGATGCGCGTGGTACGCGAGCGGCAGGTGATGCCTGGCTGCCCAGAGGGCCATCTCGAACAGCGTGAACGTGACGATGCCGACAGGCACGGGCTGCTCGCGCACCCAGGTCTCGATCCAGCCGAGCGCGCCGCCGTGGTCGATGCCGCTCGGGGGCGTCAGCGCCCAGACCAGGATGCACGAGAGCGCGAACGGCGTGAGCACGAACCAGAGCGCCCAGTAGGCGGTGCGGAGGAGCTTCTTCGGCGGCGGAGGCAGCGAGACATGGTGCTCGCCGTCGTCGCCACCGGCGGGCCGCGCCTTCGCGACGCGAACAGGCTCCTTTGCTTCGGCCTTCTGGTCGTCGTCGCCTTTGGCCTCGTCGCCTTTGGCCTCGTCGGCCTGCGCGCTGTCGTCGGCCTTTTCAACCTCCGCGGCCTTTTCGACCTCCGCGGCCTTTT
>JANXVA010000110.1 GCA_025351875.1 Myxococcales bacterium
TGCGACCGCGCGCGTCCCATTCCATTCCCTCGACGAGGGCGTCGGGAATCTCGCGAGGGATGGCGAAGCGCTCGACGACGCGAGCGAACGCGCGCTCCACGAGCGCGTCCGTGCCGCGGCTCGCGTAGACGCGGTCGATCCTGGCGCGCAGGGCGTCCACCGCGACGCGTGCATCGCGATCGGAGGAGGCATCGTCGACTGCGTCGTCCGCGTGGCGGCAAAAGGCGTAGAGCGCGAGCGTCGGCCCCCGGACGCGTGCCGGCAAGAGCCGGGAAGCGAGGTGAAACGACTTGGACCCCGCGCGCAGAGTCTCTTCGAGCTCGGCCTCCATCAGGCCATCACTCCGCCGCCGCGTCGCTGCGGCGCGTGAACGTGGACGCGGCGGGCACGATCCCGTCGAGGACGCGCGCGGAGGAGAGGACGCCGGGCACGCCCGCGCCGGGATGGGTGCCGGCGCCGACGAGGAAGAGATTCTCGACGTCCTCGCTCTTGTTGTGCGGGCGGAAGTACGCGCTCTGCGTGAGCACGGGTTCCATCCCGAACGCCGCGCCGCGGAACGAGGAGAGGTCGTCCTGGAAGCCCTGCGGCGTCAGCGTCTCGGAGGTGATGATCTCGCCCGAGAGCCCGGGCAGCACCGTGGCCTCGAGCAGCTCCTCGATGCGCTTGCGGTAGCGTTCGCCCTCGATGCTCCAGTCGGTGCCGCTCTCGAGATGAGGAACGGGGGAGAGCACGTAGAAGCCGTCGCACCCCTCGGGCGCGAGCGCCGGATCCGTCGCGGTGGGACGGTGCAGATACAGGCTGAAGTCTTCGGCGAGCACCTTCTTCCCGAAGATGTCGCTGAGGAGCTCGCGATAGCGCGGCCCGAGGAGGATCGTGTGGTGCGCGACGTCCTCGTAGCGGCGCTTGGTGCCGAAGTACCAGACGAAGAGCCCCATCGAGTAGCGCATGCCCTCGACGCGCTCGTCGGTCCACTTGCGGCGGTCCTCGGGCGCGAGGAGGTAGCGGTAGGTCCAGGCCGAGTCGCAGTTGGAGACGACGACGTCGGAGTGGAGTGTCTCTCCGTTCGCGAGGCGGACGCCGACGGCGCGGCCCTTGGTGACGAGGATGCGCTCGACCGCGGCGTTGCAGCGGAGCGCGCCGCCCTGACCCTCGATGAGCCCGACGAGCCCGTTCACGAGCGAGCCGGTGCCGCCGATCGGGAAATGCACGCCCCACTTACGCTCGAGGTACGCGATCAGCGTGTAGATCGACGTGGTGGTGAACGGATTGCCGCCGACGAGCAGCGGGTGGAACGACATGACCTGGCGGAGCCGCTCGTCCTTGATGAACGAGCTCACGAGCCCGTAGACGGAACGAAAGCTCTGGAGGCGGACCATCTGCGGGACGATCTTCGCCATCGAGAGCCACGAGCCGAACGAGACGTGCGCGAGCTTCTCGAAGCCGATGCTGAAGATCTCCTCGCTCGCGGCGATGAAGCGCTCGTAGCCGGCGACGTCCCCCGGCGAGAACCGCGCGACCTCGCGCTTCATGTGCTCGGCGTCGCCCGTGTAGTCGAACACCTCTCCGTCGTGGAAACGGATCCGGTAGAAGGGCGTGACCGGGCGAAGGTCCACGTCGTCGGAGAGCTTCTTGCCGCAGAGCTGCCAGAGCTCTTCGAAGAGCTGGGGTGCGGTGATGACGGTGGGCCCCGAGTCGAACACGAACCCGTCCCTCTTGCGGACGTAAGCGCGACCGCCGGGAGCGTCGAGCTTCTCGAGGACGGTGACGCGGTACCCGCGGGCGCCGAGCCGGACGGCCGCCGCGAGGCCACCGAAGCCCGAGCCGATCACGATGGCGTGCGGTTTTTCAGGGAGCGTTTCACGGCCCGAAGCGGCGGGGTCGCTGGAGTCGGTCATGAGGCCTTCTTTTTCTTGCACAAGGTGCTCCCGAACATTAGACAATCCTTTGGATGACGCAATCCCCCCCTCGTTCTGTTGCGACGGCTGATCTTTCGGGGGTGGGGGCAGGCCCGTTCCGGATCAACGTCGCCGCAGAGCTGTGCGGGGTCGCTGCGGCGACGCTCCGCGCGTGGGAGCGCCGGTACGGCATTCCGGTCCCGCGGCGGACGGCGTCGGCGTATCGCCTCTACACGACCGAGGACGTCGAGCAGATCGTCCGGATGCGCGATCTGGTCGCGGACGGCGTCTCCCCGGCGGAGGCGGCACGCGTGGTGCTTGGCTCGCCGGCGGCGGTGGCTGACGAGCATGTACCCGTCGACGGCCTCGAGCTGGCGCAGGCGCGCATCCTCGCGGCGACGCAGCGTTGGGACGCCCCGGCCATCGACCTCGAGCTGGTGCGCCTCTCGATGCTGCTCGACGCGCAAACTTTCTACGAGCGCGTGGTCGCTCCCGTGCTGACGGAGGTGGGCGCGCGCTGGGAGCGGGGCGAGCTCTCGGTCGGTCAAGAGCACCTCCTGACGGATCGCCTGGAGCTCGCGGTCCGCGCGAGCCTGCGCGCGGTGAACCGCGCGGACGGGCCGCTGGTGCTCCTGGCATGCGTCGACCTCGAACAGCATGTGCTCAGTCTGCTCGGGGCGGCGCTCCGCTTCGCGTCGAGCGGCGCCCATACGATTCTCCTCGGCGCGGCGACGCCAGCAGCAGCGCTGGGAGACGCAGTACGAAGCATGGCGCCGCGGCTCGTGGGCCTGTCGATGTCGCTTCCGCCGGCGAACCCGAAGGCTCTGCTGCGCGCCTACGGCAAGGCGTGCGGCATGACGCCGTGGGTGGTGGGCGGAACGGCGGCAGAGTCGCTCAGCGCGGCGATCGAAGACGCGGGCGGCACCGTCGCGGTCGGCCCGTCGAGCGCGTGGAGCTCGCAGATCCGCGACTGGCTGCGGAGCCCGCGATGAAGCGGCTGCCTGGGGTCCTCTCGGTGGCCGCGCTAGCGCTGCTGGCCTCGCATGCGCAGGCGCTCGTGGGGGCGGGGGCGCTCCGGCCGGCCGGCCACGTCTACGACGCGGACGATCACACGCTCGATCTCCGCTCGATCAACGGCAAGCCGATCCTCGTCCTGTACGAGGACAAGGACTCGGCAAAGGTGAATGAGCCGCTCAAGCTGGAGCTCGGGCGTCTAGCGAAGGGCGACCGCTATCGCACAGCGGTGGCGCTGGTTCCCATCGCGGACGTACAGAGCTTCGATTTCTGGCCGGTGCGAGGCTTCGTCAAGGATGCGATCCGTGGCGAGTCGAAGAAGCAAGGCGCCACAATCTATTGCGACTGGGACGGCAACCTCCAGCGCTCCGCGGGCTTCAAGCGAGGCACGAGCAGCGTCATGCTGATCGGCCGCGACGCGAGAGTCCTCTTCTCGTACGAGGGCGCCCTCCCGCCAGACCAACGGGACCGCCTGATCACCCTTCTGCGCAGCGAGGTCGAATCCCCCGAGTAGGCTCAGCGGCGATCCATCACAACCGTCACGCGCGAGACGCACGCGGCGTCTCTTTGTGACTTGCAGATGGCGCGCAGCACCCTGAGCTCGTCGACGCTCAGCTTGTCGACGCCTCGCTCCTCGAGGGTCTTGCGCGCCTTCACGGGCCCGCCTTCCTGGAGGATCAACGCGATCGGGTCCTCCTCGCTGTGGAGCGCGGCCTTCTTTCCGCGAACCGGCGCCGCGGCCGCAGCGTCGGCCGACTCCTCCACCGGCTCCGGCGGCGCGATCACCACCGCCGCGACGAGCGCGGGCCCCTCGGGAGCCTTCGCCACCGATTTCGCAGGCGCCGCTCCCGCGTCTCGCACTGCCCCGGTCGGCGCGATCGTCTTCACCTCGCTCTTCGCAGTCGCCATCAGCACGAAGCCGATGAGCAGCGCACCGATGAGCGGCGCGCCGACGAAGATGAAGAGCTTCTCCCGTTGCGTGAACGCCGCGTTCCCCCCCGGCGCGGTCGCCGAATACCCGGGGTGACTCGTGGGCGCCGACCCAGCGTCGACGCCGGAAGGCATCGGCCCGCGTACGTCGAGATACGAGGGCCGCCCGTCGGAGCCCGGTGGCCCCGACGGCGATGCCGCCGCGGTCAACCCGCGCGACGACGACAGCGGCGGCGGGGGGATGAGCATGTCGGGCGACGATCCGGGCGGCAGCGGCACGAGCGCGCGAACGCCGTCACCAGGGACCAGCGTGCCATGACCGCCGCTCGGGCGCGCGGGAGCCATACGCTTCGCCGTGAGCGCCTCGTCGTCGGTCGACATCCTCATCGTCGGCATCCGCTGCGGAGGACGCGACGCGACGCCGAGCGACTGCGCCGGAGGCGCCTTCACGGGCGCGCCTTGCAACCCCGCGGTGTCCCCGTCGAGATCGGGGCGCGACGTCGAGTTGGGATGCGTGTCGACGGCGTCGGCCGCGCTCATGCTGTCGCTCATGTTCGCGCCGAACGTGCGGAGCGTCCCGCGGACCTCCTCTCCGTAGAGCGCCGCCGGGTCCTCGCCCATGCACGACGCGACGGCCTCGGCCGCCATGCGCACCTTGCTCATGAGCTCGGCGAGCTCACCGGGCGTCACGCGCGCGGCGCTGGGAACGGCCTCGGCGAGCGCGCGCTTGAGGTCGGCCCCGGTCGCGGGCCGGTCGTCCGGCTCGTTCGCGAGCGCGCGCATCACGACGTCGTCGAGCGCCTTCGGCACCGCCGGCGCGAGCTTGCTCGGCGGGACGATCTCGGGGCTGCGTATCTGGTTCAAGATCGCGATGTCCGTATCGGCGTCGAAGACGCGACGGAACGTGAGCATCTCCCAGAGAATGAGCCCGACGCCGTAGAGATCTGCGCGGCGATCGACGGTGCGCGCCGAGCGCGCCTGCTCCGGCGGCATGTACGCGAGCTTGCCACGCAGCGAGCCGGTCTTCGTCTGGCCGCCGACCTGCTTGGCCTTCGCGATCCCGAAGTCGATGACACGGACATAGCCCTTGAAGGACACGATCACGTTGTGAGGGGACACGTCGCGGTGCACGATGCCGAGGGGCGCGCCGTCCTCGTCGGTCGCCTCGTGAGCGCCGTGCAAGCCGCCGGCGATCTGCATCGCGATGGCGACCGCGTGCTCGATCGGGATGCCTCCGCGCTTGCGGAGCACGGCGATCGTCTGCGCGAGCGACGCGCCATGCACGTACTCCATCACCAGGAAGTAGCGGCCGTCGGCCTGTCCGAACTCCTCGACGCGAACGACGTTGGGGTCGTCGATGCGCGCGGAGAGCTTCGCCTCGTCGATGAACATGCGGCAGAACCGCTTGTTGGCCGCGAGGTGATCGTGGATGACCTTGATGGCGACGGGGCGCGAGAAGCCGGAGGTGCCCGACCGGCGCGCAAGATAGAGAACGCCCATCGCGCCCGCACGAAGGCGCGCCAGGATGCGGTAACCACCGAGCGTGCTACCCGGCTCGAGCGCGTTCACCCTCGAATCGTCGCACGCCGGACGCTCCCGGGGGAAGGCGACTACTTCGTGGCCCGCGTCGCGGGCTTTCCAGCCTTCGGAGCCGGCTCGGCGGCGGCCTTCCGCTCCTCGGGAAGGCTGCCGGCCGCCGTGGCGGCGTTCGGCTCGGCCGTGAACGTCCCCTTCACCAGCTCGCTCTCGCAGTCGCTCCTGGCCTCTTCGAGGCTGAGGGCGTGGTCGCCGGCGACCTTCGAGCCGTAGTACCGCTTCAGCTCGCCGTCGCTCATGAGGCAGGAGCCGATCTGGCCATCGGTCGCGCACGAGGTGTTCGCGAACCGCCCGCGGAAGCCTTCGCAGAGCGATTTTTCGAGGCCGAAGCTGGTGCGGGCTGCCGACGCCCCCCCGCGGTACTCGTTGCACGTCCCGAGCTCCGCCAGCATGTTGCAGCTGGCCTTCGCCGAGAGCGCCGCCGACGTGGTCGAGGTCACGCCGGGCCTGTCCCCCGCGTCGCCCTTCTTCCCGCATGCCACGACGGCCGCGAGCATCAGCGTAGTGACGGCGGCGAGCTTGAGCGTGGTCATCGTGGTCTTCATGGCAGCTCCTCGGCCGGCGAGGAGTTCCTACGTGGGGCCCGAGAATTCCTCCCCTCTTCCCGCGAGGGGCCGTCTCGATTACTCCCCTCCAATGAAGATCGTCGTTCTCGGTGGCGGGCTCGTGGGCGGGCCGATGGCCAAGGACCTCGCGAAAGACGACGACTTCGAGGTCACCGTCGCCGACATCCGCGACGAGGCGCTCGAGAGCGCCGCGCGTGGGACGAAGATCCGGATCGTGAAATCCGACCTCTCGGACCCGGCGGAGGTGGCGCGCCTCGCGAACGAGCACGACCTCGTGCTCTCCGCCGTCCCTGGTTTCATGGGCTTTGCGACGCTCCGCGCGGTCCTCGAGACGGGCACCAGCTGCGTCGACATCGCGTTCTTCCCGGAGGATCCGCTGGCGCTCGACCCCGTCGCGAAGAAGCACTCCGCGACGGCGTTCGTGGACATGGGCGTCGGACCGGGAATGAGCAGCGTCCTCGCGGGGCATGCCCACGCGCAGCTCGACACGACCGACTCGATCCTCACGTACGTGGGCGGCCTCCCCGCCGTGCGCCGCTGGCCGTACGAGTACGCGGCCGTCTTCTCCCCGGTCGACGTCATCGAGGAGTACGTCCGCCCGGCGCGCTACGTCGAGAACGGCCACCTCGTCACGCGCCCGGCGCTCTCCGACCCCGAGCTCATCGATTTCCCGGTCGTCGGCACGCTCGAGGCCTTCAACACCGACGGCCTCCGCACCATGGCGAAGACCATGAAGGTCGCGAACATGAAGGAGAAGACCATGCGCTATCCGGGCCACATCGAGAAGATGGCGGTCCTGCGCGAGACGGGCTTCTTCGGCACCGAGCCGATCGACGTGGGCGGCGTGAAGGTCCGACCGCTGGACGTCACCGCCAAGCTCCTCTTCCCGATGTGGAAGCTCCAGCCCGGCGAGGCCGACATCACCGTGATGCGCGTCATCGTCGTCGGCACGAAGAACGGCAAACGCACGCGGTACACGTACGATCTCTTCGACACCTTCGATGCGGACTCGGGCGTCCACTCGATGGCCAGGACCACCGGCTACACAGCGACCGCGGCGGTCCGGATGCTCTTCCGCGGCATGTTCAAGGACGCCGGCGTCTACCCGCCCGAGCTCCTCGGCCCGCGCCGCCCCTGCGTCGATTTTCTCCTCGCGCAGCTCAAGGAGCGCAACGTCAACTACCGCGAGACCATCGAGACCTTCTGAACGCCCCAAAAGCGAGCCTCTCTCGCTCCCGACGTGCCCGTGCCCGTGCCCGATCTCGCCACGCCACGCCCTCGATGCTAAGCACCCCTGGCTTTGGCTGGCCTCTACCTCGTCCACACCTTCGGGTGCCAGATGAACGCGCACGACTCCGACCGCATGGAGGAAGTGCTCCGCGCGAGCGGCTGGTCGCGCGCCGAGTCCGCCGAGGAGGCCGACCTCATCGTCCTCAACACCTGCAGCGTCCGCGAAAAAGCCGAGCAAAAGCTCCGTAGCGAGGTCGGCAAGCTCGCCCCGCTCAAGGCGAAGAACCCGGGCCTCGTGCTCGCGGTCGCCGGCTGCGTCGCCCAGCAGGAGGGCGAGAAGCTCCTCGCGCGCGTCGGCCACCTCGATCTCCTGATCGGCCCCGACAACATCGCCGACCTCCCCGCCCTCGCGCGCGAGCAGATGGATGGCGCGCCGCCGCGCGCCCACACCGTCTTCGACCTCGACGCGCCCCGCTTCCTCGCCGCCGCTCCGCGCCCCGGCGAGGCCCCCGTCAGCGCCTGGGTCACCACGATGAAGGGCTGCGACGAGCGCTGCTCGTTCTGCATCGTCCCGTACACGCGCGGCCCCGAGCGCTATCGCCCGGCCGAGGACATCGTCGCCGAGATCGCCCGCTGGGTCGCCGCGGGCTCGCGCGAGGTCACGCTCCTCGGCCAGACGGTCGACAGCTACCGCGATCCGGCGCTCCCTCCCCCGGTCTCCGACGACCCGGACGAGAGCCAGTTTCCCTCGCTCCTGCGCATGATCGCCGCGCGGGTCCCGGGCCTCGTGCGCCTCCGCTACACGAGCCCGCACCCGCGCCACGCAACGGCAGCGCTCGCCCAGGCGCACGCCGAGCTCGATGTGCTCGCGCGGCACGTCCACATGCCGGTCCAGTCGGGTAGCGATCGCATCCTGAAGCGCATGATCCGGCGCTACACGCGTGCAGAATACACGGAGCGCGTCCGCCGCCTCCTGGCTGCGCGCCCCGGAATGACGCTCTCCACCGACGTGATCGTCGGCTTCCCCGGGGAGACGGAGGCCGACTTCGAGGCGACGCTCGATGTCATCCGCGACGTCGGCTTCGTCGGCCTCTTTGGCTTCAAGTACTCACCACGCCCGTTCACGCCGTCGCTCAAGCTGCCGGACGACGTGCCCGAGGCGGTGAAGGCCGAGCGCCACGCGCGCCTCTTCGAGGTCGCCGAGTCGCAGACGCGCGCGCACCTGGCGACGCTCATCGGCACCCGGCAGACCGTGCTCGTGGAGGGCGCGAGCAAGGCGCAAGGGAAGGTCACCGGCCGTACCGAGCGCAACGAGATCGTCCACCTCGACGTGCCCCCCGGCCGCCTCCTCATCGGCGCGCTCGTCGTCGCCGAGATCACGCAGGCCTTCAAGCACTCGCTCCACGGGACGCTCGACCCCGCCACGATCGCCGCGCTCCCCGCCCTCTCGGACGCCACCGTCACTCGCCCGGAACGCCGCCGTCGCTCGCTCACGATGGTGCCGTGAAGGGCCCGATCTACACGCTCAAAGGCACGACCCCCACCCTCGCCCGTGGCGTCTTCGTCGCGCCGAACGCGACGGTGATCGGGGACGTGGTGCTCGGTGAAGAGTCGACCGTGTGGTTTGGAACCGTCCTCCGGGGCGACGTCTTCCCCATCCGGATCGGGCGACGGACGAACGTGCAGGACAACGCCGTCGTCCACGTGACCGGCGGCAAGGCGAGCACGACGATCGGTGACGACGTCACGATCGGCCACCTGGCGCTCATTCATGGCTGCACCATCGGCAACCGTTGCCTCATCGGGATGGGGAGCATCCTCCTCGATGGCGCCTCGATCGAGGACGACTGCCTGATCGCCGCGGGCAGCCTGGTGCCCCCTCGGATGCGCATTCCCGCGGGCTCGCTGGTCATGGGCCGCCCCGCCCGGGTCGTCCGCCCGCTCGTCGCCGCCGATCGCGAGCACATCCGGGAAGCTGGCAGCCTCTATGTCGGTTACGGCCGCGAGTACGCTGAAAGCCTCACTTCGGCCTGATCGTTTGCGCGGCGAAGACTCCCCCTCGGCAAAACGAGCATCGAAGGCTGAACGAGAGGCGGTCGGCCGTCGTTCACAATTGAGCTTTCAACCGCGCCGAACTTAGCTCCCGCTAAGGTGCAGCACACTAAGGTTACACCCGTGACACAGGACGAGCACCAGCGCGTCCAGCAGATCAAAGAGTATGTCCTCGCGAGGCTGAGGGACGAGCTTGCGTGTGGCCCGAGGGGCGCGCAGGCGCAGCTCGCGAAGAAGCTCGGGGTCTCTGGCGCGCACTTGAGCAACATGCTCTCCCACAAGCCGACTCGTCAGCCGGGCGAAGACTTCAGGCGCAAGGTCGCCGCGCACTGGGGTGTCAGCTACGGGCAGCTCGAATCGATTGCGCTCGGGGAAGAGGCACCGAGCTCGACCTCGAAGCCGGTCTCGTGGCGCACGGAGGATGCCCCGCCGAACCTCGCGCTCGCGCTCGGGGGCTACGCGTGGATGACCGAGCTGCCGAACGAGCTCCGCGCGGTCGTCCGCGAGCAGGCGCGGCAGCACCTCCGCTTCGGCGGCCTCGACTACTCCCAGGACGAGTGGCAGCGGATCCTCACGGGTCTCGAGCGCGAGGCCCTCGCCTTGCTGGCGCGGCGCAACCGGACGAGCTCGGGCAGCGGAAGCCCGCCTCCGCCCGCCGCGACACGGACCACGCGCGCCCCGAGGGCCCGCAAGGGCTGACGCTGCGAATCGCTACGGGCCGGGGACGACCCGGAGCTCGACCTTCGCGACGCCCTCGCGGACCACGTCCAGGTCCTCGGCGGCCTTGCGTGAGAGATCGATGATGCGCCGGTCGTCGCCCCACGGCCCTCGGTCGTTGATGCGAACGCGCACGGTCCGGCCGGTATCCGCACGCCGGACCTCGACCCAGGTGCCGAAGGGCAGCTTCCGATGGGCGGCCGTGTACTTCGTCGGGTCGAACCGCTCGCCGTTGGCGGTCTTCTTCCCGGCGAACGAACCTCCGTACCAGGTGGCGAGGCCCGCCTGGTCGGCGGTGACGTTGGGCGCGGTCGCCACCTTGGCGAACGTCAGATCGCCCTCGCCCGAGGGCGCGTCGGCGTGGGTCGCTGCGGTGACAGGGGGACGGAACCCGTCGTTCGGGTTCGCACAGCCCACGGCGGCGGCGAACGGGAGAAGGAGAAGGCCGGCCAGACGCATTCCCGGGATCTAGCCTCACCACGGCGCTCCGTCACGTCGCGCGTCGTCCGCTCCCGAGCGTTACGCGGGCCGTAACACTCGGCCTCCTGAGCGAGACTGTTACGACAGTCGTTACGGTGTTACGGCGGTTGCGGGTCGAACCTTCCCTCGCCGTTACGCCTGTTTTTCCCACGCATTTGACATTTCGTTCCTCCAGGACCCCTTGGCACGTCCCCTGCTGAGGGGGGATTCGCCGGCCGCTGAAGAGCACCGGTTCACTTCTGGAGGCCCTGAGTCATGTCCCACGTTGCGCCCCGCGAGTCTGGTTTCTTCCCCGTTGCGTCGCCCGCCGCCGACCGCTTCGAGAGCGACGACGACCTCATCGCCGGGATGCTCGCGAACGACCCCGCTGCGTGGCGTGACTTCCAGGCGAAGTACGACCGCCTCATCATGCGCTGCGTCACCAAGGTGACCCGCCGCTTTGCTTCGATGGTTAGCCAAGACGACGTTCGCGAGGTCTACGCGAACCTCTACGTCTCTCTCCTCGGCAACGACATGCACAAGCTCCGCACGTTCGACCCCGAGCGTGGCAACCGCTTCTCTTCGTGGATCGGCCTCCTCGCCATCAACGCCGCGTACGACTACCTCCGGACCCTCAAGCGCGAGCCGCAGAAGGAGTGCATCACGGAGGCGATGGAGCTCGGTTCGGACCAGCCGGACCCGTTCGAGCTCACCAGCGAGCGCGAGCGCGCGACCATCGCGCAGGAGACGCTCGCCGACTTCTCCGAGAAAGACCGCACCTTCGCGGCGCTCTACTTCGGCGAGGGCATGGATCCTCAGGACATCGCGACGGAGATGAACATCTCGGTCAAGACGGTCTACTCGAAGAAGCACAAGATCCAGTCCCGCCTCGAGTCCGTTCTTTCCAGCCGCATGGCGGCCTGAAGCTTTTCTCTACGCTTTTCCTCCTTCTCCTCGGTCTGTAGCTGCCTTTGCGAGGCGTCGGGTCAACCCCGGCGCCTCGTCGCGTTTTGTGGTACTCAAGGCGCGTGCGGCTCGTCCCTTCCCTCCTCTTGATCGGCCTCGCTCTCTGCTCGTTCTGCTCGTCGTCTTGTTCGAGCAGCGGCGGCGGAGGTGATCCGCACTCGAACAACGGCATCCCGCCGGTCGGCGGCAAGGACAAGCGCATCAAGGACGTCGCCGACCCGGGCGCCCCGGGCCACGCCGACCTCGTGGCCACGACGCAGGCCGTGAGCGGCGCCATCGTCATCGCCGTCGACTCGTTCGACGAGACGCAGAACGGCAAGAGCATCGGCACGATCTACGTGCAGGACCTCGGCTCGAAGGACCCGTACTCGGGCATCACGCTCTTTGCGCCCACGTTCAACCCAGGCAACCTCGCGGTCAGCCCCGGCGACGTGCTCGACATGCGCGGCAAGTACACCGAGGCGACGACCATCGGGACGACCGTGACGTTCGCGTCGGGCTCGGTGCTCCCGCAGATCTCGCAGCCCGTCGCCACGTTCCGCTACGAGACGCAGGTGCCCGAGCCGGTCGACATCGACGTCGCCGACCTCGCTGACTTCGCGAAGGGTCGCCGCTGGATGGGCATGCTGGTCCGCGTGAAGAACATCGCCCTCCAGGCCGACGCGACGGCGGACAAGAACGGCCGCGTCGGCGTCAACCTGTCGACGCCCGTCCCCGGCGCGCCGAACAAGTGCGACGCGCCGTTCCCGAAGCCGGCCTCGCTCACGAACGACCTCTTCGACGTCGCCTCGATGAGCCTGACGAAGGGCACGATGCTCAAGTCGGTCACCGGCGTGGTCGGCTTCTTCTGCAACCTCAAGCTCGCCCCGCGCTCCAAGGCGGACATCGTCCTCTAGGCAGATCGAGGCGATGACGAAGCGCGGTACGCGCACGCGCCTCGCCATCCTCGTCGGGGCGTCGATGACGGCGCTCTCCTCAGGCGCATGCGGCCCTCCGCCCGCGCCCGCGCCGCCCGCCGGCCCCGCGCGCGCGGGCGCGCTGCTGCCGGACGTGCGCCTCGCAAAAGATCGCCCGCCCGTCGTCCTCGTCGCCCGCGACGGGGACCCGAGCGGCGCCGTCGCGATCGCGGTGACCACGAGCGGCCTCGAGGCCGGCGAGGACGATCCCGAGGCCGCCGTCGCGCTGGCAGGAATGGTCGAGGCGCGCCTCGCAGCGCGCGGCCTTCTGCCGGTCGTCGTCCCCTCCTGGTCCGGGTTTCGCGCGGCCGTGCTGCTCAGCTCCTCGGAGGCCGCGCCCGCCGCGACGGACATCGTTCGCGAGGCGCTGAGCGCGCCGGTCGACGACAAGGACGTGATCGCCGCGCGGAAGAAGCTCGCGGCGCTCGCGTCTCGTCCGCTCAAGGACGCCTCGCTCGCACGCTGGGCCCGCTGCGTTGGCTCACCGCATGCGCTGCCGGCACGCGCGGGAAAGAGCGGCGACGATCTCGCCGCGACCCGCCTCGAGCGATGGCGCGCCGCCGCCCATGGCCTCGGTCGGGTGGCGTTCGCCGTCGTCGCGCCGTCCACGACGGCCGAGTCCGTCGCGACCGCGATAGCGCGCGGGCCTGCATGGAAGGCAGGCGCGCCGGCCCCCGCCGCACCGACGCCCGCCAGCGCGATGAGCGTCGACGTGTACGAGACCGGGTCCGAGATGTCAGGCGCGACCGTCGTCCACGCGACGCTCGACGTCGGCACGGGCAGCGACGCCGTCACGACCGCAGAGGCCCTCGGCGACCCGCACGGTCCGCTCGCGTCGCGGCTCGCCGCGCTCGACCTTCCGTTCCGCCTCCGCGAGGTCGTCGGCGCCGCGGAGCCTCGAGGTGGCTGCGTCGGCATCGTTCTCGAGGCGCCGACACCGGGCGCGAGCGGCCTGGCAGCCTCGAGCGATCTCGCGACGCGCGTCGCCGACGCGGTCGCGCTCGTGCACGTCGAGGCGCAGGTCCATCTCGGCGAGAGCGGTGCAGCGCCGCTCGTCAACTCGGCCGGCGGAGGCGCATCGCCCGACGGCTCGGGCGGGGCCTCCGCGATCGACGGTCGGACGCTCGCGCGCCGCGCCGGTGACGCACGCGAGGCCGCGCAACGCGCCGCGTGGTGGGCGCTCGCGGATGCGTGGCTCCCGCCGCCCGCCGCCGCGCCGCAGAAGAGCGCCGCGGCGACCGCGATGCGCGGCTCCATCGCGCTCGGCATCCCGCTGCGAAGGGGCGGAGCGCCCTCTGCCGAAGGCGCGCTCGAGCCATCGCGCGACGTGCTCGCCGCGGCGGTACGCCGCGCGACGTCGTCATGGCAGAAGCCCGCCGCCGAGGGGCGGGTACGCGTCGAGCCCGGGCAGGGCGAGACGTGGGTGCTCCTGGCCTCGCCTTGCGGAACCGAGAGCGAGTCCGACGCCGACGCCGGACTGACCGCGCTCTTCACGGTCGCCGCCGCGGAGATGGCGAGGAGCTCACCCGAGGCGCGCGTCGAGCCGTGGATCGTCCCCGACGGCGCGGGGCTGCTCGTTCACGGCCCCGCGCTTGCCGGCGAGACCGCGTCCGCGCAAGCGAGGCGCCTCGCCGACGTGGTCGCACGTAGCTTCGCATCGGACTCCATCGCCCTTCCCGCGCTCTCTCGCGCACGTGCCGAGCTCCTCCGTCACGGTGCGCGCTCGGACGGGCCCGCGCTCGGCGTCCTCGCCTCCGCGATCGCACCGGGACATGCGTCGTGGTTCGTCGCATCGGGTCGCGACGACACGCTCGCGCGCTCCGCCGACGCCGCAGTGCTCGCGCGTGCGCAGGCGCTTCGCGCAGGGCCGTTGCGTGTCGCCGTCCTCGCCAACGTGGATGCCGCGCAGGGCGAGGCCGCGCTGCGCGCCGCGGATCGATGGATCGATCGGCGCGGCGAGACCACCCGCGCCTGTCGCGGCGCGACCGCCGCGGCTCCTCCGCGGCCGGGTACGTACGCGCTCGAGCCACGTGGCGGCGCCGCGCCAGAGGCCTATCTCGCGTTCCCGTTCGCCGCCGGCGACGACAAGACCCGCGCGGCGGCAACGCTCGTCGCCGCAGCCCTCGAGGGCGACGGTGGGCTCCTGGAAAAGGCGCTCGGCAGCACGTCCGCGCCGAACAGCCTCGCGCACTCCGCTGCGGCGCACGTCGTCGGGTGGCCACGCTCGCCCGCGCTCGTCATCCGCATCCTGAGCACACAAGCCTCGCTCGACAACGCGGTCATGCAAGCGCGCGCGCTCGTCGACCGCGTGAGAAAGGGCGGTCTCCCCGCGACCGACCAGGAGCGTGCGAGCCTCGCAGCCTCGCGCGAAGCCCTGGCGGCGGCCCTCGATCCGCGCGCACGGATCGTCGCGACGTGGCGTGGCGAGCCTGTCCCCACCGCGGCGCAGCCGCTCGCTCGCGGCGCGGCGAGCGCCGACGACGTACGCGCGTTCACCGCCAGGTACCTCACCGAGGACGCCATGGTCGTGGTCGCCGTGCGCCCCTCACGCACGAAGGCCTCGCCGCCATGAGCGACTGGTGGAAGCGCACCGACGCTCCCGGCCCATGGTTCGTCGTCGGCAAGGACGAGGTGCGCCTCCTTCGTGACGGCATCGAGGCCTTCCCCGCCATGCTAGAGGCCATCGAGGCCGCCGAGCGCGAGATCCTGCTCGAGATGTACTGGGTCGGCGCAGACCCCGTGGGCATCCGCTTCCGCGACGCGCTCGCGGCGAAGGCGAGGAAGGGCATCACGGTCCGCGTCGTCTACGACGCGGTGGGGAGCATCGCGATCTCGCCTGCGTTCTGGCAGCCGCTCGTCATCGCGGGCGGCGAGGTCCGCGAGTTCCATCCCGTCTCGCCGCTCCGGCCGTCCTTCCGGCTCGCGCTCATGGACCAGCGCGACCACCGGAAGATCCTCGTCGTCGACAAACACACCGGGTTCACCGGCGGCCTGAACCTCGCGCTCCCGTGGCTCCCGCTCGACGACGGCGGCGAGGC
>JANXVA010000171.1 GCA_025351875.1 Myxococcales bacterium
GAGACGAGTCGACCGTCATGCCCGCTCGGCGGCTTGACAAGCCCCCGCGTGCGCGAATCTCGGGGTCAGAGGGGCGGACCCCTCGACAGAAAAGAAGCTCAATTTCAGTCTGCCTTCGGTCCGACCCGACGGTTAGCACAGCTTCGCGCAAGTGGGCGAAAGTACGTGCGCCTCGCCTGTTAACCAGTGGGTCACCCCTGCGGTGCAGGCGAAGCAGCCGCCGCGCGCAGGAGGCGGTAGTCTTGTGCCGCCTGCCACGCGGTCGCGAACGAGCACGAGGCCTTCCGCGCGACGTCGGCGATCGACAGGTCGGGCGCGTGCTCGAGCGCGGTCCACACGTCGGCGCGAAACGACGGCCCCATGAGGACACGGTTTCGGTAGCCCGCGTGACGTCGAACCAGAACCTCGGGCGAGAGCACGTCCTCGCGGCGATCTCGGAGCGTGCCCTTCGGCACGCGCAGCTTTGACCCGGTGAAGCGCTCATCCTCGCCGCGTCGTTTGACCTGGAACTCGTTCCCCGTCGGCAGCACGTCGATCGGCCCGCCTTCGTACGCGCCTGCGAGTCGGGCGAGACGACGATCCTTCTTGAGCCACGTCGCGATGGCTGCCCAGTACGCGCGGACGCGTTCGGACGGATGGGTGCCCGCCAGCCGCACGAGCCGGTCGGCATTCACATGCGTGTGATGCACGCCGAGCCACGTGGTCAGCACGGCGAGCACGCGGAGATCACCTTCGTCCATGCCGAGGACGGAGGCGTGCAAGAGCGTGCTCTCGATGTCCGCGTCGGCCTCTGCCTTCGCGGCGAAGTTCATCCCGATGCCCACCATGCGCGCCGTCAGCTCGTCGGGTGCGAGCGTCGGCCCGTGGGAGGTCGGGCGGCTAAACCCCATGACCGAGCCTCCGCGCGAGGTCGGCGACCGTCTCACGCACGTGCGCAGGCCACAGCTCGTTGCCGTCCTGCACCTCGAGCCACGGCACGCACTCGGCAAGCTCCTCCGCGGTCGGCGCGAGCGCGATGGAGTCTGGCAGATCGGTGCCGCGATCACAGAGCGCGAACAGCTTGCTCTTGAGCAGGTCGGGCCTGCCCAGCGTGCTGAGCACGAGGACTTGTCCTTCGAAGATGCGCTGCACGCGCTCGCGCCACCCGACGGGCAGAACCTCGCCGAGCTGCATCGGACCGTTGTTGAGCCAGTCGTCGAGCAGGTCGACGCCGGCATCGCGCTGTGCCTTCGCGAAGTCGCGCGCCGCCGAGGCGATCGCCAGCGGTAGCTCGGGCACGAGAATGTCGAAGTCGCGCGTCGGCCGCTGGATGATGCCCATGAGCCCGAGGGCCGAGCCGCCGATGACGACGCCCTCGAAGCGCAGGCCGAGACCGAGCAGGTGGAGGTCGAAGGCTTCGATGGTCGGGCGGGGCAGCATGGGCGTCTCGGGTATCGGATAATCCGATACCAGTATGCCTCCCGCTGAGCCTTCCGTCAAGCAAGCGTGCCGTAGGCAAGCGGACTTGACGAGGTGCTGCCGCTGGTAACGCGCACGTTCCTAGCGCCGAATCCGCATCGTCTTCGATGCCGTCGGCCACATGCCGGACAGGGCAGAAGGGACTTCCGCTTCCTCGCACGTGGAGCGTTCATGCCGACCGCCGCGGTGTCCCCTTTGGGGCCGCCCGCGGCTTTGCCGGAGGGACCCCATGCCCACGTACATCCTTGCGCTACCCTCCACGCCCGCATGCCCGGGTCGTCCCTCGTCCGCTGCGCGATCTACACGCGCCAGTCCGTCGCCCGTCCAGGGCGCGACGCGACGCTCGCTTCATGCGCCCTGCAGCGCGCCGCCTGCCTCGGCCTCATCGCCTCGAACACGCACCTCCGATGGACGCCGGTGCTCGAGCACTTCGACGACGAAGGCGAGAGCGGGGCTACCACCGACAGACCCGCGCTCGATCGCCTCGTCAACGCCATCGCCGACGGGCGAATCGACCGGGTCGTGGTGCATCGGCTCGATCGCCTCACGCGCAGGGTCCTCGATTGGGCGCGCATCCAGCACGCGTTCCGCGCCCACGGAGTCGCGATCAGCGTCGTCCAGGGCGATCTCCACGGCACCAACGACGCGATCACGCAGCTGCGTCTCAACACGCTCGCGATCTTCGCGGAGTTCGAGCGCGACATGATCGCCGAGCGCCTTCGAGACGCGCGCGCCGCGCGCCGTGCGCGTGGGCTTCGCGTCGCGGGTCAGCTGCCGCTCGGCTATGTCGCCGATCCCGCGACGAGGCAGCTCGTCGTCGTTCCGGAGGAGGCCGTGACTGTGCGCCGGTTGTTCGCGGATGCGGCGGACGGCGCGCTCCCGGCTACGATCGCCGCGCGCGCGAACGACGCGGGCACCGTCGACAAGAACGGAAAGACTGGTCGCTGGGGGGCGAAGGCCGTCCTGCGAATCCTTCGCAATCCGACCTACGTCGGTCTCCTCGCCGACTTGACGCCGGGGGTCCACGCCGCCCTCGTCTCGCGCGACCTGTTCGACCGCGTGGCCGCGACGATCGAAGGGCGCCGCACGCGACCGCCGACGCCACGCCCGGAGGTCGAGGGTGCGGTGGATCCGTTCCTCCTGCGCGGCCTCCTCGTCTGCGTGGGGTGCGGACGCCGGATGACGACGTCGTCCACGGGGAAGATCAGACGACCGCAGTGGAACGCGCCGCACCAGCCCGAGACGGGCACGCGCTACTACCGTTGCCGCGGCCCCTCGCCGTGCCCGAGCTCGCAGGTCGTCGCGCGTGATCGAGGGGTACATGCCGAAGCTCTTCGTGACCCCGCCGGCGGGAATGCCCGAGCACGTCCGCGCGACGTTCGTC
>JANXVA010000197.1 GCA_025351875.1 Myxococcales bacterium
CCAAACGCGGCGGCCAAGGCGTGCGCGATGCCGTTGGCAACGCCCGCGGAAGATTCTACGAAAACGCTCGTCATGACGTCACCTGGTTCGTCGGAATGCGCGAAAGATGCGCGGGGTGTAGTTCAGAAAATGGTGTGGCTCCCGAAGGCGAGACCACTTGCGCTTGCTGCGCGAGAAGGCCGCCGCGTCGTCGTTCACGCCGCCACAAGATGGTGAGAAAGCCGCCGAGGAAGAGCGCGGTGATCGCGCCGCCCACTTGCATCACGCGAGAAGCGAGAAGCACGTACTTCCCTCCCTTGGGATCGTAGTGGTAGCAAAACAGAATGATCTGCTCGACCGTCGAGATGCTCCGACCTTCGGAGGCCTCGAGCAGAAGCAGTGGGGCCATCCGTCGGTCGTGATGATCGCGAAGCCCGACGGCCGCATGGCCCGCTACCTGTACGGTCTCGAGTTCCTTCCCCAGGATCTGAAGCTCGGTCTGCTCGAGGCCTCCGAAGGTCGGAGCATCTCGACGGTCGAGCAGATCATTCTGTTTTGCTACCACTACGACCCGCAGGGCGGGAAATACGTCCTCGTCGCGCGCCGCGTGATGCAGGTCGGTGGTGGCGCTGTCGCAGTCGTGTTGTTTGGATTCCTCGGCCTCTTCTGGGGTCGTGAGCTCCGCAAGAAGAAGAAGACCCAGGCCACCAACCCGATCGAACGCGCTAGCGACGTTCCTTCAGACGTGACCGTGTGAGGAGGCTGACGTGATTTTGGCGACAGAACCCCAAGGCCAGATTTTTCAGGCGACGCCCCCACCGGCGAGCTGGCAGCTCCCGCCCGCGATGTCGGACACGGCCGGCCCGGTCGACAGCACGTACAACTTCATCTTCTGGTTCTCCGTCGTCTTCCTCGTCGTGATCACGGCGGCGATGATGTACTTCGTCGTGAAGTACAAGCGGAAGAAGGGCGTGAAGAGCGAGCCGACCGGCCACTTCAACCGCCTCGAGATCTTCTGGACGGTCACACCGACCATCTTCATCGGCTTCCTCTTCCACGCGGGGTACAGCTCGTACATCCGGAACGCGACCGCGTCGGAAGGCGCGACCGAGATCCGCGTCCGCGCCAAGAAGTGGAGCTGGGAGTTCGAGTATCCGAGCGGCGACCGAGCCCCGGGCGAGCTCACCCTCGAGGTCGGGCGCCCGTACAAGATGATCATCTCGTCGGAGGACGTGCTGCACTCGTTCTTCATCCCGGAGTTCCGGTTGAAGCGCGACGCGGTCCCCGGTCAGTACTCGTTCATCGCGTTCACGCCGACCGTCGCCGGCAACGCGCAGGTCTTCTGCGCGGAGTACTGCGGCACGACCCACTCCGGCATGCTTGCCTCGGTGAAGGTGCTCCCCCACAAGGAGTACGAGGAGTGGGCAAAGACGCTCGGCAAGTGCGTCGGCACCCCCGAGGAGTGCAAGCCCGAGAAGTACGGCGAGTCGCTCTTCACGAAGAACGCCTGCACGACGTGCCACGGCGTCGGCGGAAGCGGCCAGATCGGGGGCTCCAAGTCGCCGGGCCCCAAGCTCGCCGGCATCTACAACACGATGCAGCCCATGGCGACCGGACCCGGCGTCATGGCTGATGAGAACTACATTCGCGAGTCGATCCTGCGGCCCAACGCCAAGATCGTGGCGGGCTACACCACCGTCCAGATGCCCGCCTTCGTCATCAAGGACGAGCAGCTCGACGCGATCATCGCGTACCTGAAGTCGCTGAAGTAAGGAGCGAAGAAGACCATGGCCGCCATCACCACGACAACCGCGGGTCATCACGACGAGCCGGATCCCAACGTCAGTTACCTGAAGTCCACCAGGGGCATCATGAACTGGCTGGTCACGCTCGATCACAAGCGGATCGGCGTCATGTACCTGATCGCCGTCACCTTGGCGTTCGCGCTCGGTGGCGTCTTCGCGCTTCTCGTCCGCGCCGAGCTCTTCACCAAGGGCAGGACGTTGATGGATGCGGACACCTACAACAGGATGTTCTCGCTCCACGGCGTGGTCATGGTGTTCCTCTTCATCATCCCGTCGATCCCCGCGGCGATGGGGAACATCATCCTGCCCATCCAGCTCGGTACGAAGGACGTCGCCTTCCCGAAGCTGAACCTGCTCAGCCTCTACATCTACGCGTTCGGCGCCTGCTTCGGCGTCTACTCGATGATCAACGGCGGCGTCGACACGGGCTGGACGTTCTACACGCCCTACAGCTCGAGCGACCCGGCTCACGGCGGCGTCGGTTCACCCTCCGCGGTCATCCCGATGACCCTCGCGGCGTTCATCATGGGCTTCTCGTCGATCCTCACCGGCGTGAATTTCATCGCGACAATCCACAAGATGCGCGCGCCGGGCATGTCCTGGCGCCGGATCACGCTCTTCACGTGGTCGCTCTATGCGACGTCGATCATCCAGGTCCTCGCGACGCCCGTGCTCGCGATCACGCTGATGCTCCTCACGATGGAGCGCTTCCTCGGGCTCGGCATCTTCGACCCGCGCCTCGGCGGCGACCCGGTGCTCTTCCAGCACTTCTTCTGGTTCTACTCGCACCCGGCCGTCTACATCATGATCGTCCCCGCGATGGGCGTGGTCAGCGAGCTCATCTCGACGTTCTCGCGTCGTGAGGTCGTCGGCTACATGGCCATCGCGATGAGCTCGCTCGGGCTCGCGCTCCTCGGCTTCCTCGTGTGGGGTCACCACCTCTTCGTGGCCGGCATGAGCGAGTACGCGACGATGGTGTTCAGCGCGCTGACCTTCCTCGTCGCCATTCCGAGCGGCGTGAAGGTCTTCAACTGGGTCGCGACGCTCTACAAGGGCTCGATCTCGCTCCAGTCGCCGATGCTCTGGGCGCTCTCGTTCCTCTTCCTCTTCACCATCGGCGGCCTCACGGGCCTCTTCCTCGGCATGCTCGCGGTCGACGTGCACCTCCACGACACCTACTTCGTCGTCGCGCACTTCCACTACGTCATGGTCGGCGGAACCGTCATGGGCTTCGTCGGCGGCCTCCACTACTGGTGGCCGAAGTTCACCGGCAAGCTCTACGACGAGAGCTGGGCCCGCGTCGGTTGGTTCTTCGTGTTCGTCGGCTTCAACGTCACGTTCCTCACGCAGTTCGTGCTCGGTTCGCGCGGCATGCCGCGCCGCTACTACGACTACCTCCCGCAGTTCGAGCAGCTCCACCAGATCTCGACGATTGGCTCGTGGATCCTCGGCTTCGGCTTCCTCGTCCTCGGCACGATGTTCATCCGGTCGCTCCTCGGCGGCAAGCCGTCGCCGCGTAACCCGTGGGGCTCTGCGGCCCTCGAGTGGATGACGCCGACACCGCCGCCGCTCTACAACTTCCTCCCCGGCAAGGAGCCGGTCCTCACGCGCGGGCAGTACGACTACCACCTCGCCACGGACGACGAGCTCTACGACGGCTACGACGACCCGATGTTCCCGGGGCGCGAACACGACACGCGCAACAAGGCCAAGCCGTCCGAAGGAAAGGCACACTGATGAGCACCGACGCGGCGACCGAGCACGCTGAGGGGGACGGCCACGCGCACGCGGCGCATGGAGCGCATCACGGCCCCAAGTGGCTCGCGCACCACTACGACACGCCGGTCCAGCAGTTCGACGCTGCGAAGCTCGGGATGTGGGCCTTCCTCGCGCAGGAGCTGCTGTTCTTCAGCGGTCTCTTCGTCGCGTACGGCGTCTACCGGAACTGGTTCCCGGACATGTTCAAGGCGGCGGCACACCAGCTGAACAAGGAGATGGGCGCGACCAACACGGTCGTCCTCCTCTTCTCGTCACTGACGGCCGCACTCGCGGTGCGTTCCGCGCAGGTCGGGAACAAGAAGCTGACCGGCAACCTGATCCTCATCACGATCGCGTGCGCCTTCGGGTTCCTCTGCATCAAATTCTTCGAGTACAAGCACAAGTTCGAGGGCGGACTCCTCCCGGGGCGGTTCTACCACCCGCACGTCGAGCACCTCGTGCAGGGCGCTCCGCCGCTGCCGGCGAACACGGGCTCGTTCTTCTCGATTTATTTCATGATGACCGGCGTGCACGGCATCCACGTCATCGTGGGTATCGGCGTCCTCATCTGGATCTGGATCCGGAACAACCGAGGCGACTTCTCGAAGGAATACTTCACGCCCGTCGACATCGTTGCCCTCTACTGGCACCTCGTCGACCTCGTGTGGATCTACCTCTTTCCCCTGCTCTACCTGATCTGAGAACACGATCATGAGCTCCTCGACTACCCCCCATCACGATCACGACGACGGCGCCGTTCACGCGCACGTCTCGTCGGTGCCCTTCTACGTCGCCGTCTTCCTCGGCCTCCTCTTCCTCACGGGGATGACGGTAGGCCAGTCGTACGTCGACCTCGGCAAGATGAACATCGTCCTCGTCATCCTCATCGCCACGATGAAGGCGTCGCTGGTCGTGACGTTCTTCATGCACTTGAAGTGGGACAACAGGTTCAACGCGCTCATCTTCATCTCGACGCTCTTCTTCATTGGCGTCTTCTTCGCGTACACGTTGAACGACACGCAGAAGCGCGGCGAGCTCGACCCCGACCAGAACGTGAGGGTCTGGGAGAAGAACGGCGAGCCGGCACCCGGCGGCATGGTGAAGCCGGAGGGCCACGAGGCTCCGGGCGGTGCGGCGGGCCACGGCCAGGAGAACGTAGCTCCCGATCCGCACGGCGCCGCTCCGATGCCCGAGTCGCCTCATCACTGAACTGATCGAGGCTGATCCAGGCGCGCGAAGCGCTCGCGATCCATCGGTCGGTCTCAGGACGGGCGAGTGAGGTCTCGCGACGCGCGCCTCGGGTGGCAGATTGCGCAAGTCGTTGCGCATGCGGATCGGCGCACGTGACGGCACGTTGTGCGCATGGGTTCGTCGCATGGATGCTGCTCTCTCTCGGTGGTCGTGCCTGGCTGCGCTCGTCGCGCTCGCGGTCTGTTCCTCGGGGTGCGCGGCCGACGCGACCGACGGCGAGGACGACGGGGACGACGGCGTTGCAGAGACGTCCGAGGCGATCACCACGTTCTCGACGTTCCAGCGTCACAACCTCGCGGTGGTCAACGCGTATCGCGCCCGGAAGGGCCTCGTACCGCTCAAGTTGAGCGCTTCACTCTCGACGTTCGCGCACGCGGGTTCGGTGGAGCTCTCCCACGACCACAAGCCGCACGCGCACTTCATCGCGGCGGGCGCGTCGCTCTTCAACAAGGGCTTCAAGCTGTCGGCCGGGGAGAACCAGGGCGACCCGCACGGATGGCCCGTGCTCGTGCAGAACGATCCGGCTCGGAATCGCAACGCGCAGATCGACGACATCCAGAAGGTGATGTTCGCCGAGGGGCCCGGCGCGGGCGAGGTTCACGGGCACTACATGAACATGATGAACCCGAAGTTCCGTCGCGTCGGCGTCGGGCTCGTCGACGTTGGCGGGACCCTCTATCTGACGAACGACTTCTCGCAGTGAGAGCTCGACGAACCCAGAAGGCTCGAAGCTAGCTGCGTCGCTTCGCAAGCCGGCTGAGGGCGGTCTTCGTCGCTGCCTTCGCGAGGTGAGGAACGTCGCGGACGATGTACCGATCGAAGAGACGGCGCGGCTGCTGCCCGAAGCGATACGCCCACTCGAGGCCCGTCCGCTGCATCCACACCGGCGCACGCTTGAGCATCCCGCTGGCCATCTCGAAGGAGCCGCCGACGCCGATGGAGATCGGAACGCCGAGGCGCTCGAGGTTCGCCGCGATCCACTTCTCCTGCTTCGGCGCGCCGAAGGCGACCAGCAGGACGTCGGGGCTCGCCTTCTTCACCTCGTCGCGGATCCTGTCCTGTTCCTCTTGCGTCCCGAACGTCTTGAAAGGGGGACAGTACGTGCCGATGATCTTCACGCCCGGGTAGCGCTTCTCGAGCGCTGCCTTCGCGGCGTCAGCCGCGCCCTCGACTCCGCCGAGGAAGAAGAGCGTCACGCCGGTGTCCGCCGAGGCGCGTCCGAGCGTCCAGAAGAGATCGCTGCCGGCGACTCGCTCCTTGAGCGGCGTACCCCCGAGCTTCGACAGCCACACGACCGGCGCGCCGTCGGCCACGACCAGGTCCGCGGCCTCGTAGGCCAACTTGAACTCGCGGTCCTCGGCCGCGATCGCGAGGTGGTCGAGGTTGCCCGTGCACACGAAGCGCGGGCGGTCACGCAGCCTCGCGAGCTCGACGATCCGGGCGGTCGCCTCGTCGATCGTCACGTCGTCAAACAGCAAACCGTCGATGTCGATGCGGTTCGGGATCATCGCTCGCCCGAGGATACACGCGCACGGCGCCTGAACGATCGGCTACCTTCTTCGTCCCCATCATGCACGTCCTCCA
The DNA here is from genome assembly GCA_025351875.1 of Myxococcales bacterium. Taxonomy (GTDB): domain Bacteria; phylum Myxococcota_A; class Polyangia; order Polyangiales; family Polyangiaceae; genus Labilithrix. The sequence continues at coordinate 6,378 of JANXVA010000197.1, forward strand.
TCTCACGACGGAGTTTCCGTGGCCCGCGACGAGCGGCGGCTCGGTACGGACGTTCTCGCAGCTACGGATCCTCGCGTCCCTCCCCGAGGTCGAGACGCTGACCGTCCTCAGTGTCGCAGAGAAGCCGGTGACCGAGGCCGAGCGTCGCACCTTCGCCGCCGCGATCCCGAAGCTGCGCGTCCTGCCCCCGGTCTTTCACCCCGTTCACCTCTTCGACTTCAAGCGCTTCGTCCCCCGCGTCGTCGTTCTCCGGGCCCTGCGCGGCGTGCCCTACCTCGCCGGCAAGTGGGACTCGCGTGCGCTCCGCAAGGTGCTCCGCCGCGAGCTCTCCGGTTCAGCGGTCGACGTCGTTTACATCGACCACCTCGGAATGGCTCGTTACCTCGATGACATCCAGAGCGAGCGCCCCGCGTGTCGCATCGTCCTCGATCAGCACAACGTCGAGAGCGAGTTCTTCAAGCAGTTCGCCGACCGCAAGACGGGCCTGAAGAAGCTCGTCGCCAGCGACGAATACCGCGCGAGCGTCCGGTTCGAGCAGGCCGCCCTCGAGGCCGCGCACGCCGTGGTCGCGATCTCGACCGAGGACGCCAAGCACTTCGATGCCCTCGCCGGCATCCACGCGCACGTCGTGCCGATGGTCCTCCCGTTCGAGCGCAAGCCCCGACCGCGCACGGAGAGGCCGAACCTGTGTTACGTCGGCAACCTGCGCTGGCATCCGAACGTCGCCGGGCTCGACTGGTTCTGCCGCGACGTCTGGCCGAAGATCCGTGCGCGCGTTCCCGAAGCGACCTTCGAGATCGCGGGCATCGGCCTCGACACCGACGCATCGGGCGCGCCTCGCGTCCCGGATGCGTGGAAAGTACACGGAGTCACCACCGTGGGATTCATGGAGGACCTCGAGCCGCTCTACCAGCGGTCGCTCGCGATGCTCGCCCCGGTCTTCGGCGGCTCCGGCGTGCGCGTGAAGATGCTCGAGGGCTTCCGCGCCGGCATGCCGGTGGTGACGACGCCTGACGGCGCGTTCGGTCTTCCGCTGACCGACGGGAACGAGGCGCTGGTCGCCGGAGACCCGGACGGCTTCGCCGATCGCGTCGCTCGCCTCGTGAATGACGAGCCGCTCCGGCAGCGTGTGCGTGAGGGCGGCTACGCCTACCTCGAGCAGCACCACTCCCTCGGCACGGCGCAGGGCGTCATGCGGAAGGTGCTCGGGATCGGGGTGTAAGGTCCGCCGTTCTCGCGCCGTTCTCGGGCATGCGAACGCTCGGGATGGCACTGGTGGTCGGGCTCATGGTGGGATGTGGCGCGGCGGGATCGCCCAGGGCGACCGCGCCTTCCGGTGGTGCGGGTGCACCGGGCGACGTGCCGGCCCAGCCTGGCTACTATCCCGCGGCAGCGGAGGCCTCTCCCGCCACCGCTCCGCCCGCCGAGGCTTCGGCCGCCGCCGCCTCCAAGGGCGCCGCCGTCGCCGTCGCTCCTCCGTCGTCCTCTCCGCCGCGCCCCGAGCTCCGCGTCCTCCCGCAGGCCGGTCAGCTGACCGCAGGCGTCTGGGACGACAACCGCAACTTCGATTTCTGGAAGCCGTACGCGCTCCGCTTCACCGAGAACAACGGTCGCGACTTCGCGATGTTCACCGCGAGCGAGCTCGAGGCCGCGCGCGTCCAGGCCAACGCCGAACAGAGCGCGCGCTCCGAGCTCGACGTGCAGCTCGTCCTCGACACGACGGGAAGCATGGGCGACGAGCTCTCCTACCTCCAGAGCGAGTTCGACTCGATCGCGACGCAGGTGCGCACGCGCTTCCCGAACGTGACGCCGCGCTGGAGCCTCGTCGTCTACAAAGATCACGGTGACGTCTACGTCGCGAAGGGCTTCGAATTCACGACCGACACGAACAAATTCCGCTCGAACCTGCGCGCGCAGTCCGCAGGCGGCGGTGGTGACACCCCCGAGGCCGTCGTCGAAGGGCTCTCTTTGGGCCTCTCGCAGCAGTGGCGCAGCGGCGCGAACGTCGCGAAGATCGCCTTCTGGGTCGCCGATGCACCCGCCCATCCCGGCGAAGGACAGAAGCTCGCCAGCGTGATCCGCGACGCGAAGAAGAAGGGCGTCCACATCTATCCGATCGCCTCGAGCGACGCCGACGACGCCGCCGAGTACCAGATGCGCTCGGCCGCGCAGATGACCGCGGGGCGCTACGTCTTCCTCACGAACGACTCGGGCATCGGCAACTCCCACGCCGAGCCGCACATCCCTTGCTACAACGTGTCGCGCCTCGATCACGCGATCGTTCGCATGATTCAGGTCGAGATGTCGGGGCGGTTCGCGCCGCCGGAGTCGAACCAGGTCGTGCGCTCCGTCGGTCGTCCGAACGCCGAGGGCAAGTGTCAGCTCTCGAGCGGCATGCTCGTCGCGAGCTACTGAGCCACTCGCTCGGCTCGGTCGCTCAGGGGCAGTCGGGCAGCGCGCCGATGTAGATGTCACCGGCGCATTTGTCGAACGCCTTGTAGCAAGGCGCAGCGTCCGCGCCGCCGTCGAAGGCGCCTGCGTCGAGCGCGGCGCCGGTGCACTTCGTGCGGATCTGGTCGTCCAGGGTGTCGTTCAGCTCCCACGCCGCCACGAACACGCTGTCCGTCCCCTTCGGGCCGACGGTGGGATCGTAGTCCGTCTTGCGGGCGACGCATCCGGTCGTATCGCCGGGCTCGCACGTCTGGCAGTACGCGGCGACCACTTGCTTCTGCGCGTTGGTAGGCTTGGCGGTGAGGTAGCTGCGGTACTCGCAGTCACGGCGATCGAAGCCGTCGCAGTTCTTCTTCAAGAGGCACATCGCCTCGGCGCGCCGGTAGGACTCGCTGTTGATCGCCTTGTCGTTGAGCTCGCACCAGGCGTCGAACTTCGCCGCGCCGCAGGTCAGCGGATCGCCGGCATCCGAGCCGACGTTGCACTCGACTGTGTAGACACGCGTGAGCTCGCAGACGGAGGCCTCGGCGCGGGCGTCGACTTCCGCCTCTGCGTCCTCCGACGGAAGCGAGCGGCGATCGGTCCCGGCATCGGTGCCCGCCTCGTCGGCGCCGAGGCCCGAGGCCGTGTCGTTCGAGGAACAGGCGGAGACGACTGCGGCGAGCGCGCTTCCGCTGAGAAGGAAGCCGACGACGAGAATCAGGGGGCGTTTCACCCGGCGCACACTAGCCGCTGGACCACCTCCGGGCCATGGGCTCTTGCCGGCGGAGGTCTCGCTGCTATCTTCGAAGCTCACGACGTCACCGGGCACGGATCGGTCTCTCTCCAGCATTGGCCAGGGAATCGGGCACGACTCGCAGACGCGCAGTGAGTGGCGATGGCGGGGGCCTGCGTCTTCTTTCCCCGATTGCACCGCCGGTGCTCATCCGACCCGAGACGGCTCCAGGGCGGCATGAGCACTTCTTGGAAGTGAATCCAGGAGCCGGGGAAAGAGACTGCTCATGAGCTCGCGGCTTTACGTCGGCAACCTCTCGTACGAAACGGACACGGAGACGCTGCGCCAGAGTTTTGCGACGGTAGGTGAGGTCACCGACGCGCATGTCGTCACCGACCGTGAGACCGGCCGTTCACGCGGCTTCGGCTTCATCACCATGGCGACGGCGGACCTGGCGAAGAAGGCGATCGAGACGATGAACGGCGCGATGGTCGAGGGCCGCGCCGTCCGCGTCAACGAGGCCGAGGAGAAGCCTCGCGGCGGCGGTGGTGGCGGCGGTGGTGGCGGCGGCTTCGGCGGCGGCGGTGGAGGTCGCGGCGGCGGCGGCTATGGAGGTGGCGGCGGTGGCCGCGGCGGTGGAGGCCGTGGCGGCGGCGGTGGAGGTCGTGGTGGTCGCGGCGGTGGCGGCGGCGGTTATTGATCTGAGCGTCTGAACGGAACGCGACGAGGCCGCGCTACCTTCGGGCGGCGCGGCCTTTTCGTATCGTTACTTCTTGAACGCCGCTTCCATCCGCGCGGTGATCGCCTCGATGACGCGGACGCGCGCGAGGTGCTTGTCGTTCGCCTCGATGACGTGCCACGGCGCGAACGACGTGCTGGTGCGGTCGATCATGTCGCTGCCCGCGAGGATGTACTCGTCCCACTTCTTCCGGTTGCGCCAGTCGTCGGGCGTGATCTTGTACTGCTTGAATTTCGTGTGCTCGCGCTCCTTGAAGCGCCTGAGCTGCTCCTCCTTCGTGACGGCGAGCCACACCTTGACGATGATGGTGCCCGCCTCCGTGAGCTGCTCCTCGAAGTCGTTGATCTCCGCGTAGGCGCGCGTCCAGGCAGCCATCGTCGCGAAGCCCTCGACGCGCTCGACGAGCACGCGCCCGTACCACGAGCGATCGAAGACCGTGAAGCGCCCGCGCCGCGGCACGTGCTGCCAGAAGCGCCAGAGGTAGGGCTGCGCGCGCTCCTCCTCGGTGGGGGCGGCGATCGGGATGACGTCGTACAGGCGCGCGTCGAGCGCCTGCGTGACCCGGCGGATCGCGCCGCCCTTGCCGGCGGCGTCGTTGCCCTCGAAGACGACGACGACAGAGTGAGCCGCCATCTTGTCCGTGCGCGTGAGCTTCGCGAGCGTCCCTTGCGCCCTCACGATCTTCGTCTCGTACTTCCCCTTCGAGAGCCGCTCCTCGAAGGGGAGATCACGGAGGATGCGCGAGGTGTCGACCGTCTCGAAGACGGGCATGTTGCTCGTCGCCGCCTCGCTCGAGCCCGAGCGCTGCCGCCGCGCGGCGCGCTTCGCCTCGACGCCGTTCGCCTTGGCCTCGGCGAGCCGTCCCTGGATCGCGCCGAGGAGTGTCTTCGCCGCGGTGATCGCGCGGTAGTTGGGATCCGAGCCGTCGATCACGACCCACGGTGCGTCGCCCGTGCTGGTCTCGCGGAGCACGCGCTCGCTGACCTTGGCGTACTGGTCGTACTTGCTGCAGTTCTGCCAGTCGGCCTTCGTGACGCGCCATCGCGTGAGCTTGTTCGACTCGAGCTCCTCGAGGCGCTTCTTCATCGCCTTCTTGGAGAGGTGGAACCAGAGCTTCACGAGGAGCGCGCCGTCATCGGTGAGGAGCCGCTCGAAGCGACGGAGTCGCTCGATCGCCCCCGGGAGCTCGGTGCGGCTCAAGCGATGCTCGACGCGCCCGTTGATCGGGTCCGTGTACCAGTTACCGAAGAGGATGCCGATCTTCCCCTTCGCGGGCAGCGCCCTCCAGAAGCGCCACATCGGCGCGCGCTCCAGCCCTTGCTCGGTGGGCGTTCCGAAGGCGACGCTGCGGACATGGCGCGGGTCGAGCCACTCGTTGAGGAGGTTGACCGTCTCGCCCTTGCCCGCGCCGTCGACGCCGTTGATCAGCACGATGACGGGGAACGACTTGTTGGCGAGGAGGTCGTACTGGGCGTCGAGGAGGTCGGGGCGGACCGTCTTGACGTGCCTTGCATACGTGGCGTGGTCCAGCTTGTGACCGAGCTCTGCGGACTCGAACATGTCCGCAGAGTACATGAAACTCAGACGAGGTCGGGCTTCGCGCCAGCCTTCGTGATCGTACCCGCGAGCCGCGTGGAGACGAGGGTGCCGATGGCGATCATGACGACCGCGAGCGTCACGAGGCCGCCCACGAAGGGAATGGCGCCGAGCAGCAGGAACCCGATGCACCCGACGAGAAGGTGGACGTAGGGGTTCTTCGACTTGTGCCCGGCCACGGCGGCGCCGGCGGTCGTGAGGACCGCCGCAATCGATGCGTAGACGCAGAAGACGCCGAGGAGCGCGGCGAGCGCGGCGAACGGGATACCGACGATCGTGATGCACAGCGCCGCGAGCGCGATGAGCGCACAGAACGAGCCCACGATGCCCCAGGCGAAGGACTTCATCGGATGCGCGGCCGCTTCGACGCGCAGCGTCTCCATCTTGCGCGTGCCGAGCGCGAGGAGCACGCAGCCGAAGACGAAGAGGAGAGACATCTTGGTGATCGACTCGCCGAAGGAGTGCGCCGTCTCACTGAGGCGAGAGCGTCCGGAGTCCCGCTTGCGTCCGCCTTCGACCTGCGTCGAGACCTCGCCGTCGTGCACGGACACCTTCACGTTTCCGTCGTCGTGGTCCGTGGAGTTGTTGACGATCTTGCCGCCGATGATGGCGCCTTCCTCGCGCTTGAGCGCGCCGCCGACGATGCCGACGTCGCCGTCGACGCGCGCGCCGCTCTCGACCTTGAGCGACCCACCGAAGACCGTCGCGTTGCCGACGACGCGAGCGCCGTTCTCGATCTTGGCGGAGCCGCCGAAGACCACGAGATCGCCCGTGATGGTGCCGTAGATCTTCGCGGAGCCACCGGTGACGCTGACGGTGTGGACGACCTCACCCTTCTCGACGACGAGGCTGTTGCCGACGACGTTGCGGTCCTCCCCGCGGACGGTGGGAACGGGCGGAACGACGGGCACGGACGGGGTGCCGCCGGCGAGCGGCGTCGGCGGCGCGGCGGCGGCGCCGCCCTGACCCGGCGTGATCGTGATGAGCGACCCGTTGCGGCGCGCAACGACGTCCGACTCGGCGAAGAGCGCCTCCAGCACCGCGTCCGCGGGCTGCTCCTCGACCGCAATCTTCACGTCGTGCTCGGAGGCCTCGATGCCCTTCGATACGACGAGGCTCCAGCCCGCCTCGTCGGCGAGCTTCTTCAGGCCGTCGCTGGGCTTTCCCTCGAACTCGAGGCTCACCTTCTTGTCCGAGGCGGGCCACGCGCCTTCGCGGCGCACGGACGCGTCGGCGCCGAGCGGGAGGGCGAGCACCATCGTCATGATGGATGCGATGCGCGCGACGCGAGCGAGGCGGGAGAGGGGGCCGTGCGGGTTCATCGAGATGATTCCTTCTTCGGGAGCAGTCGCAGGAGAGCAAGAGCCATGATGACGAGGAGCGCAGTCGCGCCGTACGTGAGCGCGATGCCGATGGGGCTTCCGGGCTCGAGGAGGCGTCGGCCGAGCGTGCCGAGCCCGTTCACGAACATGGGGAGCTTGGTCGCGAACGAGGCGGCGCCGCCCATGTCGGACGGCGCGTCGAGGAGGCTCGGAACGAGGCCGAGCGCTGCGAAGGCGAGGCCGAGGAAGATGGCGACGCGGGGCAGAGGCTGGCGCGAGGTCGTCGCCTGCGTCGTCTCTGCGGTGCGGGGGAGGAGGGCCATCTCGCGCCCGGCGTGGATCGAGAGCAGCGCGGCGTTGCCGAGGTGCGTCGTGCACGCGGTGCACTTCTCGACGTGCGCGAGCACGAGGGGAGGAACGATACCGGTCTGGCCGTCGGCCATCGCGGTGAGCACCACGTCGCTCGCGTGGCCTCCCGCTGCCCACACGAGCTCTTCGGGAAGGAAGTCCTCCTTCGTTTGCTTCGTCATGACTTTCCTCCGACCTTTCGCGTTCGCGCGTCCGCGCCCGCGTCGTCTTCCAGCGCCTCGGCCATCGCCTTGCGCCCACGTGTGACCCACGTCGCGACGGTGCCGAGCGGCACCTCGAGACGTGTGGCGATCTCCTGGTAGGAGAGCCCCTCCATGTGGAAGAGCTGAAGGGCGCTGCGCGGCCCCTCGGGGAGAAGCTGGAGCACGCGACGCACGCGTGCCGCGCGCTCGGCGACCTCGATCTGCTCGTCGGCTCCCGCCGTCGGATCGATGAGACGATCCATGACGAGGTTGTTGGAGCTGGGCGCGTCGTCGGTGCGGACCTCGACGTTGCGAGCGCGCTGCTTCTGTCGCGCGCGGAGCGTATCGAGCGCGACGTGACGTGCGATGCCGAGCACCCAGGGCCGCACGGGGCCGCGCAGCTCGGACTTCTCCTCGAGCGCCCGTCGAAGCGCCTCGCTCGTGCAGTCCTCGACGTCGGCGTGATCCGGCCGCTCGCGCAGGACGCACGCCACCACCGCGCGGACAAGAGGCCGAAGCTCGGCCGCCTGCTGCCGCAGCGAGGGCGTGAGGTTACTGGGGGAGGCGGCGAGCAGCGCCGTGGTCATGAGCGCCGAGAGCATCGTCCTACGGGCTGGTCGATTCGGCTCGCCTGAAAATTTCGGGCGGGTGGCGATTGTGTGCAAGTGCCCGAGAACACGCGATTTGTGCATGAGGCCTGGACAGGATTCCGAAAGGTCGCTTCGCTGCAGGGAATGGCATCCGAGCCCCCGAAGGATCTGCCGCCCGAGGCGGTCTCCGCTGCGCCGCCCGCAGCGGCCGAACCTGCGCCTGCCCTAGCC
>JANXVA010000210.1 GCA_025351875.1 Myxococcales bacterium
TTCGCGCGCGGGTAGAAGTACGTGGCGATGGCGTCGCCGTCGCGGTTCTCCGCGAGGTCGAGGAGCGACGGATCGCGGCCTGCACCGCTCGACCAGCGGGCGCGCGGATCGCGGAACGTGATCCCGAGCCGCTGGATGCGCGCGACGGCGCCGCTCCGTTCCTCGAAGGCGTCGGCAAGCCGGGTGAGGACGTCGGAGCGCGCGTCGAGCATCGCCAGCAGACCGACAAACCCGTCGCGAGGTGTCCGCGCGGTGCCCTCCGTCCCGTCGCGCGGCGCCGGCATCATCTCCTGGTGTCGCCCGTCCGACCCGATGGCAGGGACGATGGGTGCAGACTGCACGAAAACGTCGACGCTTCCCGAGCCGAGGCGCGCCGCAGGCATGGACAGGTCGACCCGCGGCGCGTCGGTCCGCACGAGCCGCATGTCGACGTGCTTGGCGACCGCGAGGCGGACCGACGGGGTCTCGGGCCGGAACGCGATGCGCTCGATTGGTCCGGTCGGGTGACGGCGCGCCTCGAGGACGAGACCGTTCGTCCCGGGGAGCAGCGCGTGCGCCGCGCCAGCCATGGTGAAGCTCGTGATGAACGTGCCGTCCGCGCGGTCGAAGCTGCTCACGTGTGTGACGGAGCCAGCGTCGCGGCGCTCGATCGACGCGACGTGCACGCCGCTCGAGGTCGCGACCGGGGGCAGCACGTGCGAGCCGTCGAGGCGATGGCGATAGGCGACCTTCCAGTGATTCAGATCGATCGCGAGAACGTGGCGCTCATCGGTCGCGAAGAAGAGCAGATCGCCGGCGAGCGTGCCGTGGGCGCCCACGTGATTCATCGTCCCCGGCACGCGCAGCTTGGCCTCGAACGCACCGGTCGCGAGATCCGCCAGCGCGATGTCGACGCCCTCGCCTCCGGGGGCGGGCATCACGGAGATGTGCTTGCCGTCTCGCTCGCCGGCGAACGCCACGTGCCCGCTGGACGAACGCTTCCACAGGCGCACGCCAGTCGTCTCGTCGTAGGCCGCGAGCTCGCGATCGTCGCGCACGATGAAGTAGGCCCCGCGACGCTCCACCTTCCACCCGATCCCGAACGGCGCCGGGACGAGGCGCACCTCGCGGACGATCTCACCGCTCGCGGCGTCGACGGCTACGAGCTGCGAGCCGGCGTGGCGCAGCCACGCGAGCGACCCGTCGGTCGCGAACGCATGGAGCGGCGCGCCAGTCGCCCGCCCGGGCGTCGAAGGGACCAAGGTCACCGAAGGCAGTGTAGCGCGCGCTCACGAGGATGCTCGTCTGCAGATGAGCTCACCGATGGCCCTGAAATGGGCAGCGCCATGAAGTGCCGCGGTCGCATCGGCCACCTGACGTACGGCCCGCCGAATGGTATCGTCGCGGGCGGCCATGACCGAAGGCGCGAGCTACGCCGAGACCCAAGGGCTCTCGTTTCTCGCCGAGGTGATCGAGCAGCTGCCGCACCCGATGTTCGTGAAGGACCGGCAATTTCGCTACGTCCTCGTCAACAGCGCGCTCGTTCGCATCGGCGGCCACCCAGCCGAGGCGATCCTCGGCAAGACCGACTACGACTTTCTGCCGAAGGAGACCGCCGACTTCTATCGCGCGAAGGACAGCGAGGTCTTTGCGTCCGGGGCGGAGGTCACCATCGCGGATGAGGTCCTGACAGACAGCGAGGGAGAGCATCGCATCCTCTCGACGCGTAAGGTGCCGCTCCGCGGCCGTACCGGCGAGATCACGCACCTCATCGGCGTCATCAGTGACATCACCCGCGTCAAGGCGGTCGAGGAGGACCTCCGCGTCAGCACCGAGCTGCTCGAGCGGCGCGTCGTCGAGCGCACGCAGGCGCTCGCGCTCGCCCAGGACGACCTCGTCCGCAAGGAGCGCCTCTCCGTCCTCGGCCAGCTCGCCGGCGGTGTCGCGCACCAGGTTCGCAATCCTCTCGGCGCGATCAAGAACGCCGCCTACGTCCTGCAGCGCCGCGTGCGCGAGGCCGAGCCGCCTCCGTTCGTCGAGCCCCTCGCGAGAGACGAGGTGACGCAGGCGATCGAGATCATCCACGACGAGGTGCAGCGAGCGAACCAGATCATCACCGATCTGCTCGACTACGCGCGCATCCGCGTCCCGGTCCGCCGGCCGACGTCGATCGGCTCGCTGGTCGATCAGGCGCTCGACGGACAGATGCTTCCACCGACCGTCAGCGTCGTTCGCAGGCTCCCTGAGCTGCCCAGCGTCGCGGTCGACGGCGATCAGCTGCGGGGAGCTCTCTACAACATCATCCGGAACGCGATCGAGGCCATGAACGACGGCGGCACACTCACCATCGACGCGGACCTCCGCGACGGTTCGATGATCGTGCGCATCGCCGATACCGGTGAGGGCATTCCGAGCGACGTGCGCAGCCGGCTCTTCGAGCCGCTCGTCACGACCAAGCCGCTCGGTCTCGGTCTCGGTCTCGTGACCGCGCGCACCCTGATCGAAGGGCAGGGCGGCGCGATCACCCTCGTGGAGCAGGAAGGTCCCGGAGCCTGCTTCGAGATCTCGCTACCGCTCACCCCGGCCGCGTAGACCGCTCAGCGTAGCGGCGCCGACTTCCTGGCGCCGTCTTCGTACACGTAGAAGCCGCGGCCGCTCTTCTTGCCGACCCAGCCGGCCGCCACGAGGTTCCGCAGCAGCGTGGGCGCGCGGTACTTGTCGTCGCCGATGTCCTCGTGGAGGACGTCGGCGATCGCGAGCACGGTGTCGAGGCCGATGAGGTCCGACAGCTCGAGCGGGCCCATCGGGTGGTTGAGGCCGAGCTTCGCGCCGGTGTCGATGTCCTCGGCGGTGCCGACGCCCTCCTGGAGCGCGAAGCACGCCTCGCAGAGCATCGGGATGAGGATGCGGTTCACGAGGAAGCCGGGAGCGTCGCGGCTCACCGTCACCGTCTTGCCCATCTTCTCCGCGGCGGCGCGGACGGTCGCGTAGGTCTCGTCGGAGGTCTGCACGGCGCGCACGATCTCGACGAGCTTCATCAGCGCCGGTGGGTTCATGAAGTGCATGCCGATGACGAGCTCGGGACGCTTCGTCACGCCGGCGAGCCGCGTGAGCGAGATGCTCGACGTGTTGCTCGCGAGGATCGCGCCCGGCTTCATCGCGTCGTCGCAGCCGCGGAAGAGCTTCAGCTTCAGGTCGACGTTCTCGGTCGCGGCCTCGACCACGAGGTCGCAGGTGCCGAAGTCAGCCGAGCTCGCGACGGGCTTGATCCGAGCGACGAGGGCGTCCTTGGCCTCGGCGGTGATCTTTCCCTTCTCGACCTGCTTGCCGAGGATCGCGTCGATCTTCCCGCGGCCCTTCTGCGCGAGCTCGATCGACGCGTCTGCGAGGACGACGTCGTAACCGGCGGCCGCCGCGACCTGCGCGATACCTCCGCCCATCTGTCCTGCGCCGAGCACTCCGATCGTACGAATTTCCATGTTCTCCGCCTTTGCGATGCGAGCATTACCACGTGACGCGTCCCATGGGAGCCCTGCTGGTCGCCTCGGCGATTGCCCTTCTCGGCAGCGGCTGCGCTCCGCCCGGAGCGGTAGACCGAGCGCAGCAGCTCGTGCGCATGCACCGCGAAGGTGAGGCCGTGGTGTCGCTCCGCGCCCACCTCGCGAAGCACCCCGACGACGTCGGCGCGCGCCGGCTGCTCGTCCGCGTCCTTGCGTTCACGGGTGATCTCGAGGCTGCGAAGGTCGAGGTCGCCGAGCTCGAACGGCGTCTGCCGAACGACCCGGTGTCCTGGATCGAGCTCGGTCACGCGTTCGAGCTGACGCATCGCTACGACGAGGCGCTCGCGGCGTATGACACCGCGGCGAGCGTCGCGCCGACCTCTCCTGCCGGCTCGCGCGAGGGAGGCATGCGCTGTGCCCGATGGGGAGAGGCCGAGGAGGCGCTCCCGCGTCTCGAGGAGGCCGTCCGTCGCGGGGCACGAGACGCCGAGCTGTTCCACGCGCTCGGGCTGGTGCGCGTGCACATGCACGATCTCGACGGCGCTGCAGTGGCCTACGAGAGCGGCCTGGCCGCCGACCCCAAGAGCACGGAGAACCTGCTCGGGCTCGCCACCGTCGCGGTCGTTCGGGGCGACCCGGCCGCGGCCCTCGCGGCGTACGACCGCATTCTCGTCCGGAAGCCCACCTACGCCGGCGCGGAGCTGGGCCGAGCCTGGGCGCTCGCGAAGCTCCGGCGAACCGAGGAAGCGAAGCGCGCGCTCGACCACGCCGAGGAGCTCGGGGCGCCGCGCGAGAACATCGCCCGCCAGCGAGCCGACCTGAAGTAAATTGGTGCGATGGTGGACGAGACCGTGGCGATGAAGGAGCTTCGTGAGGTGTTCGAGGATCTCGACTCGCTCCTCAAGAACCCCGAGGTGGGTGCCGTCCTCACGACGCGAGGCATCAACGTGAGCCTCGCGATTGTCGCCGCGGAGGCCCTCCTCGCTTACGTCGAGGGTGATCGCGAGCGCGCTGCAGAGGACTTCGACACCGTCGCCGAGGAGATCGCGACCCGCCTCGCCGCGACCAACGCGAACAAGACCGGTAAGGACGGACCCTCATGAGCGACAGCAAGAACCGCTACGTGCCTGTGCCGACGCTGCGCACGGGCCAGTCGCATCCGCACCCCGAGCCGATCGGTGGCGGCCAGTACTCGGCCGTCGAGCTCATGCCCGGCTACCGCATCGTGATCCTCGACCAGCGGAAGCTCCCGACCGTCGAGCGCTACGAGTTCTTCGCTCGCGTCGAGGAGGTCGCGTCGGCCATTCGCGACATGCTCGTGCGCGGCGCGCCGGCGATCGGCGTCGCGGCTGCCTACGGGATGGTCACCGCGGCCGCAGCCGAGAAGGGGGACGGGGCCGCGTTCGTCGCCGCGATGAAGGCGGCCGATACGCTGCTGCGCGCTGCGCGGCCGACTGCCGTGAACCTCGCCTGGGCGCTCGACCGCATGAAGCGCGTCACCGAAGAGGCCCGCTCGCTCGAGTTCGTCGCGCGAACCGAGCGCATCGCCGCGGAGGCCCGCGCGCTCCACAAGGCGGAGATCGCCGCGTGCCGTGCGATCGGCGCCCTCGGCGCCCCGTTCGTGCCCGAGGGCGCGACGATCCTCACGCACTGCAATGCCGGTGCTCTCGCCACGGGCGGTTACGGCACGGCGCTCGGCATCGTCCGCGCCGCGCACGAGGCTGGCAAGAAGGTGCGCGTGCTCGCGTGCGAGACGCGTCCGTATCTCCAGGGCGCCCGCCTGACGGCCTGGGAGCTCTCCAAGGATCAGATCCCGGTCGAGGTGATCACCGACTCGATGGCCGCGCACTTCATGTCGAAGAAGGGCGTCGACCTCGTGGTCGTCGGTGCCGACCGCATCGCGCGCAACGGCGACGCGGCGAACAAGATCGGCACTTACGGCCTCGCGTGCATCGCTGCCGCCCACGAGGTTCCCTTCTACGTCGCCGCGCCCTGGAGCACCGTCGACCTCGGCTGCCCGAACGGCGACGCGATCCCGATCGAGGAGCGCGACGAGCGAGAGCTCTCGCACTTCGCGCTGCCGGACGGCGGTTCGGTGCAGATCGTCCCCGACGGTGTGCGGGTCAGGAACCCGGCGTTCGACGTGACGCCCCACGCGCTGATCACCGCCATCGTGACCGAGCGCGGCGTCGTGCAGCCGGTCTCGGAAGGCGAGCTCGCGAAGCTCTCCACGCAGTGAGCCGGGGAGGGGCGAAGGGCTCCTTCCATGCTACGATCACCGGCTCGGAGGTCACTTTGCGGAGGCTTTCTTTCGTTCTCGGTCGCGTGGCACCGGCGGTCGTCCTGGCCGTCGCCTTTGCACTGACCAGCGTCTCGTGCGCGAAGTCGACCCGCAGCGGGATCGAGGACACTCCGGATGCGCCCGCGGGCAGCAGCGGCGGCTTCGTCTCCGGCGACGGCGGGCCGATCGTGAAGGCGCCCGAGTGCGCCGACGACAACAAGGACGTCTTCGTCATCGCCGAGGATCGCTCCTTCTACTCATTCCACCCGCCGACCCTCGAGTTCAAGAACAAGGGCCTCCTCAACTGCCCGACGGGCGGCGCCACGCCGACCTCGATGGCCGTCGATCGCGACGGCATCGCGTGGGTACGCCACACCGACGGCGCGGTGTGGAAGGTCAGCACGAAGGACCTCTCGTGCGAGGCCACCAAGTACCAGCCGCAGGCCGAGGCCTTCACGAAGTTCGGAATGGGCTTCGCGACGGAGACCAAGGGCGGCTCGACCGAGGTGCTCTACCTGTCCGACAGCAACGGCGCGGGCCTCGCGAAGCTCAACACCACGACCCTCGCCCTGAATTTCATCGGTCCGTACACCGGCGATCTCGCCGGGACGACCAGCGAGCTCACCGGCACGGGTGACGGCAAGCTCTACGGCTTCTTCGTCACGTCGCCGGCGCAGGTCGGCGAGATCTCGAAGGCCACCGGCGACATCATCAACGCGAAGCCTCTCGCGGGCGTCTACGCCGGCACCGCCTGGGCCTTCTCGGCCTACGGCGGCGATTTCTACATCTACACGAGCGCCGACGGCGGGAATCTCCCGCGCAACGGCGGCGGTTCGGACGTCACGCGGTATCGCCCGTCCGACGGCAGCGTGACCGTGCTGAAATCGAAGATCGGCTTCAAGATCGTCGGCGCCGGTGTGTCGACATGCGCCCCGACCACTCTCGTCAAGTGAGCGCGCGCGCCCAAAATTCACGGGATTGACCGTGCCTCGCCACGACGCTACGTGACCGAGCCGTGAGCTCCTCGTCGTCTCCGCCCTCGCGTTTCGCTCCCAAGCCGCCGTGGCTCAAGGTCCGCGCGCCCGGCGGCGAGACGTACGTGCACCTCAAGGAGACCTTCCGCGAGCTCGACCTCCACACCGTGTGCGAGGAGGCGCGGTGCCCCAACGTCGGCGAGTGCTGGACCGAAGGCACCGCGACCGTGATGCTCCTCGGCGACGTGTGCACGCGCGGCTGTCGCTTCTGCGCGGTCACGACCGGCAACCCGCGCGGTGCAGTCGACGGTCGCGAGCCCGAGCACGTCGCGCGCGCCATCGCGCGCCTCGGCCTCCAATACGTCGTCATGACGATGGTCGACCGGGACGACCTCCTCGACGGCGGCGCCTCGCACGTCGCGCGCACGGTCACGCGCCTACGCGAGCTCCGCCCCGACATCTTGATCGAGACGCTCCTCGGCGATTTCGGCGGCCACATGGACTACGTCGACGTCACCGCCGACGCGCGGCCGCACGTCTGGGCGCACAACATCGAGGTCGTGAAGCGCCTCCAGCGCAGCATTCGCGACGTGCGATGCAGCTACGAGACGTCGCTCGGCGTGCTGAAGCGCGTGAAGGACCGCGACTCCTCGCACGTCACCAAGTCGTCGATCATGGTGGGCATCGGCGAGACCGACGACGAGGTCCTCGAGACGCTCGCCGACCTCCGCAAGGCCGGCGTCGACATCGTCACCCTCGGCCAGTACCTCCGCCCCTCGCAGAAGCACGCCGCCGTCGATCGCTACGTCACGCCCGAGACGTTCGAGTCGTACGCCGTGGCCGCGCGCGCGATGGGCTTCGCGTACGTCGCGAGCGGCCCGCTCGTTCGAAGCTCCTACAAGGCCGCCGAGGTCTTCGTGAGGAGCATCTTGCGCCCCGGCGATCCGGCCGGGGCCGACGCGCTCATCAAGGAGCGCCTCGCCGAGGCCCAGCGCGCTGCTCGCGCGATGGGCGGCGACGCGAACGCCGGGCCTCGCACGACGAGCGAGCTCGCGTCGATGTCGACGGCGTCGCTTCTGCCCGTTTCGAGTCTCTTGCGGAGACCGTCGTGATCGCGTGTCGGACGGCGTCCGTCTTCGCGATGGGCGCGCTCCTCGTCGCCGGCGCCATCGGCGCATGTCGTGAGCCCGCGACTCCGGAGATCCCGCCGCTGACGACGGCAACGCCTGACGCTGCGCTGCTCCCGGCCGTCGTCGTCGCGCAGGCCGTCGACGGC
Organism: Myxococcales bacterium; assembly: GCA_025351875.1. Classification (GTDB taxonomy): domain Bacteria; phylum Myxococcota_A; class Polyangia; order Polyangiales; family Polyangiaceae; genus Labilithrix. Next base: position 8,011 of record JANXVA010000210.1, read on the forward strand.
GAGGCAGGCGCCGGAGCACCGGCCCGCTCGATCCTCGCCGAGGTGGGCGCGTCGCCCGTGCGAGCATTCTTTTTCGACACTCCCGCGAAGCTCGAGGGCGGGCAGTGTCAGCGCGTCCTCGTCGCGGTCGTGAAGGGCCCCGTCACGGCGATGGGGGAGACGCTCGCGAGCGGTGACGTCCTCGCGGTGTCGAACGCTCTTGGCATCGAGGTGACGGGTACAGGCACGGTCCTGCGCGCGAGCATCGAGCTCCCGAATTGCGCCGTGCTCTCCGCGCTTCCCGCGACGAAGGCCGTGGTCCGAGGCGCCGCCGCTCCGAAGCTCGAGTGGGCGCGCGGCACGATGAGCGCGCACCTCGACGTGAGCGCGTCGCCGAAGGCACCCTCTCCGTCGCCGGAGCTCTACCTCGGTCGGCTGGAGGGAACGGCGCCCGTTGCCGAGCACGACCATCCCACCTCGTGGGAGGTGCTCGCCACGCTCGAGGCGAGCGGGTCGGTCGTCGTCGACGGCCTCGAGGTCCGCCTCGCAGCGCGCCAGATCGTGATGGTCCCGCCCGGGACGAAGCACGCTTGGCGTCCGGACCCGGGCTCGAAGCTCGTGGCGATCCAGATGTACGCACCGCCCGGCCCCGAGCTCCGTTTTGGCGCGCTCGCAGCGTCGGACAAGGCCGCCGTCAAGGACGCCGGCGCGCGCGACGGCCGCTGAAGTCGGTGCAACTGCTGAGCCTCCTCGAGCACGGCCGTTTTGGAGCACAAGGTGCGAGCCGTTTGCATGGTCCAGCCACCCGGGGTGTCGAACGTGCTTAGCTTGCAGAAGACCGCTCGAAAAATCGCGGAAGAACTTCGACCACCCCTGCGTCGTACAAGGACCTCATGAGCAAGCGCGCCCTTCTGCTGGTCTCCTCGTCAGCTCTCGCGTTGATGGTCGCCCTCCCGGCGCACGCGCAGCGTGATCGGTTCGGCTCGGTGCCACCGTTCGACGGATTCGGCGCCGATCTCGTGGGGACCCCGGCCTACGCCGCCGTCGACGACGTCGACGACGTGATCCCGGGCGAGCTCGTCGTCGACGTGAAGGACGATCTCTCCGAGGAGCAGATCCAGGCGCTCGGCAACGAGTACCACCTCGCGCTCCGCGACAACTCCCCCGGCGTGAAGGACGACGGCAACGTCGAGCTCGCGAACGTCGACCCGTCTCGCATCAAGGACCTCATCGCGCGCCTCTCGAAGGATCCGCGCGTCGAGGGTGTCGAGGAGGAGTCGATCGCCCGCGCGTACTTCACGCCGAACGATCCCAAGTACGCCGAGCAGTGGCACATGAAGCGCGCCGGCGCCGAGCAGGCGTGGGACTACGCATGCGGCACCGGCGTCACCGTCGCCGTCGTCGATACGGGCATCGCCTGTTACGACGAGGCCGGGTTCATGAAGGGATCCGACCTCAAGGGCACCACGTGCGTCGGGGGTTACAACTTCGTCGGCAAGAACGAGATGGCCGCGGACGACCAGGGGCACGGCACGCACGTCGCCGGCACCATCGCCCAGACGACCAACAACGCCATGGGCGTCGCAGGCCTCGCGCACTGCGCGAAGCTGATGCCCGTGAAGGTCCTCTCGAAGGGCGGCTGGGGCACGATGGCCGACGTCGCCGAGGGTATCCGCTGGGCGGCCGATCACGGCGCGCAGGTCATCAACCTCTCGCTCGGCTCCTCTGCGAAGAGCAAGGTCGTCGAGAACGCCGTCACGCACGCGTACAAGAAGGGCGTCGTCGTCGTCGCTGCTGCCGGCAACTCGGGAAAATCGGTCGGCTTCCCTGCCGCGTACGAGGGCGCCATCGCCGTCAGCGCGACGGACAACAAGGACAGCATCGCGTGGTTCTCGTCGCGCGGCCCCGAGGTCGCGATCGGCGCGCCTGGCGTCGCCGTGACGCAGCAGACGATCTGCGAGGCCGGCAAGAACAAGTGCGAGCAGTGGGGCGTCTTCAACGGCACCAGCATGGCCTCGCCGCACGTCGCGGGCGCTGCCGCGATCCTCGTCGGTCAGGGCATCACCGACCCGGACGCCGTGAAGGCGACGCTCCAGTCGACCGCCACGCCCAAGGAGGACAAGAACCTCTTCGGCGCGGGCATCCTCGAGGCCGGCAACGCCGCGATGCGTACGCACTGGGCTCACGTCGCGGTGCGGCTCGCCGCGCTGATCGGGCTCGCGTTCCTCGTCCTCCGCCGCATCAAGCAGAAGGGCGGCTCGGTCGAGAAGGGCGGCGGCAAGGTCTTCGGCGCGCTCTTCGCGGGCATCGGCCTCCTTCCGTTCCTCCCCGTGCTCGGTATCCCGGCACGCCTCGGCGGCATGCGCTGGGTCGCGGAGCTCGCGATGAAGCCCTTCGGCGAGTGGGACCTCCTCCTCGCGCCGGGCATGCACAAGTGGCTGCTCTTCGCGAGCGCCGCTCCCGCGTTCCTGCTGACGACGTTCTTCTTCAACAACAAGCGCCTCCGTCCGTTCATCGGCGGTCTCGCGCTCGGTAGCGCGGCGCTCCTCACGCAGGTCGGCATCAGCGGCGAGACGTTCTTCGCTCTGGGCTCGTTCGGCCTCCGCGCGTTCTGCGCGGCCAACGTGGTCGCGCTCCTCTGGCTCGCGCGCATGTCGCTCGACACGAAGCGCGCGTAGCCGGCTCGATCAGGCGGCGCAGGGGTGGTGCGACGGGTGCGCGACCCACGCATCCGCTCCGACGAGCTCGGAGAGGAACGAGCGCGCCGTCGGGTCCATCGGGTCGAGGCGCGCGGCGACCGCGAGATCCTCGTAGGCGCAGGCGAGCCACGCACGACGGGTCGATGCGCAGGGGGTCGCCTCGGCGGCGGCCATGGCGCGGGCGGCGCGGAGGAGGCGTGGCTCGGGCGCGTCCGGCATGAAGCTGCAGGCGCGGTCGAGGGCGACGGGCTCGCACGCGGCGCCGACCTCGACGACGAGGCGAGAACGGAGGCTCCAGTCGGCATCGGCGCGGGCCGAGGTCAGCCGAATGCAGACCGGGAGCACGTCACCCCGCGCTGCAGCGGCGGCATAGGCGATGACTTCGGCGTGCTGGATGGCGGTCGTCGTCGGCATGATCACGAATTCGACGAAACCGCCGATCCGGATGCACCGCTAGAGCGTTTCCTTCGCTTCGCTATTCGTGGCCGTCGAGCCGCGCCTGGAAGATGAAATACGGGGGCATGCAGGCGCCGGTACCCGCGGGAGCGCCTGGCACGAAGGCGCACGCGTAGTCGTCACGGCACGGAAGCGCCACGTTGCAGGCCCTCCGGTAGGAGAGCCGGGGCGGGCTCATGCACTCCTCGAAGGAGCGGTGGCCGGCCATGCACTCGTTGAACGCGGCCGGGGGCGCAGGCCCGCAGATCGCGTCGCCCTTGAGCAATCCGAGCTTCGTGCACCCCGCGGCGCAGGCGCCGCCCGGGAATCCGCCGGCCGCGCCGCTGCACGAGGCCTCGGGCCTCCAGCGACGGCACGCGTCGTCACCTGAGGCGAGGTTGTTCACGCGGTCGGCGTGCGGGTCGGCGGAGGAAGCGATGGCGTCCTTCTCGCACGCGTCACCTGCGCCCGGACCCGCAGCTGGCTGGCACGTACCGACGAGGTGGTCACCGATCATGTCCGTGCACACGAGCCCGTCGCGACATGTCCAGGCGGCGAACGTCGGATCGCGGCCTAGCCCGCAGCTCTGACCGACGAGCCCGTCCTGGGTCGCGCGCTCGGCGAACGGCCGCGATTCGGGCGGCGTCGATGGATCCGCGCCGGCGGCGACTGCACGCAGCAGACGCGTGCGCCACGCGATCTCCTCGTTGAAGTGCGGACTCGTGCCGACCGCGAGGCGATTGAGCTTCGCGTTCTTGCTCGCCTCGTCCTCGAAGCCGAGCACGTGGAAGCCGGCCATGGCGCGCGCCTGATGGCACCCCTGGCACGACTGCTCGTCGAGCCGGCGCAGCATGCCGGCAGCGCTCTTCAAGAGCTGCGTGTTCTCGAACGGCGCGCCTTCGAGATCGCGCGCATCGAGGAGCGTCGAGTAAGGGCGGTTCGCGAGGCGCGAGAGGCCACGCGGGCCATACGAGTACGCGGTGCGCGCGGCCAGCTCGGTCGGAAGCTTCGCCGTCCCGCGATCGATCGCCCAGACGTTGCTCTTCATCCACGTCACGAGCGCCTTCTTCTTCTCGGGCTCGCGGCGAAGCGCGTCGACGTCCGGCGTGTTCTCGAGCGGTGCGGTCTCGAAGGCGCCGTCTCGCGCGGGCTGCCACACGTTGAGCATGTACTCGGCCTCACCGCCCATGTCCTTGCGCACGGAGGATGGCCAGCGCACCGCCTGCAGGTTGGTCTCGAAGGTGGTCGCGACGGGCAGTGATGCGAGCGGACCCGAAGCCGCTGCCGCAGAGAGCGCAGCGCCGACCTTGCCGGAGAGTGATTGCCAGCGCGTGGCCACACCGACGCAGTCCTGCTCGGCGTCGCGCGGCCGCTGAGGGATGACGACGACGACGGTCATCGGCATGCGCGACGCGGTGCCTTCGCGAGGGTCGTCGTACTCCAGACGATGCGTGAAGCGGACCTCGCCGCAGTTGCGGACCGGAGCGATGCCCGAGCCGGTCGCTCGGTCGAGTCGGTTGGTGACTGCGACGAGCGCGAAGCGACTACGTGACGAGCGGAGCCACGCCTTGTCGAAGAGGCGATGGTTGTACTGCATGCCGACGTTCAGCTCGGGGTCGGCCGACCTCAGCGCGTCGAGGTTCACCGAGATGCCGTGCGAGATCGAGGACCACCCAGCGGTCGCTTCGAGCACGTCGGCGCGGACGTCATCCGGAGTGCCGAAGTGATGACCGAAGCCGAAGCCGCGCTTCTCGAGGTCGCGAAGCGCCGCGGGCTCGGTGATCGCGATCGGCTGCGCGCCGTTCGGATCGAGGCTCGTGACGGCCGCCTCGGCCAGCGCGACGTCGCCCTGCTCTTCGTCGCTGCCGCTCTCGGCCGTGCACGCGGCCATCGCCGAGACGGCGACGGCACCCACGAGCAGCCTGCGGAGACCGTGCATGCCCGGGATAGAGCAGGTTGTGTGCCGCTATCCCACCACGAACAAGCCACGCAAAAACGCCGAAAATCCCTCAATCAGGTCGGCCAATTCCGTTGTGAGCCTAAAGCGAGGACTCAGAGCGGATCTCCAGGGATCCGCTCCGTCTCCGCGGGGAGACGTGTCGTGGTCGCCACGGCAGGCGTGGTCGTGGGCACGTGCGGGAAGAGCCACGCGACGAGCGCGGCGCCGCATGCGAGTCCGGCGACGATCCACATCACCGCGCCGAGGCCCACCGCGAGATCACCGGAGATCGACGCGAGCAAGTGCGGCTCGACGTTGCGGCGGTCGGGACCGAGGATGCGCGCGACGAGCGCCGCGCCCCCGGCCTCACGCGCCGCTCCCGCGAGGAGGGCGTGCGCGAGGACGACGCCCATCCCACCGACCGCGACGGTGCCGCCGATGTTGCGGAAGAACATGGTGCTCGCCGTGGCGACGCCGCGCTGCGAGAAGGTCACGCTCGACTGCACCGCGATGACGAGCGGTGTGTTCGCGAGACCCATTCCGATGCCGAAGAGCGCCGCCGCGACGCGCAGGGTCATCGCCGACGCGCCGCTCCCCATCGCGAGCGCGAGCCAGAGCGCACCACCGGCGGTGAACGCGAATCCAAGCCTCACGAGGTTCCTGAATCCGACCCTTGCGATGAGGCGCCCGGAGATGGCGCTCGCGATCGGCCACGTGACGGCCATGGTCGCGATGGTGGTGCCGGCCTGCGTCGGTGTCGCGCCGAGCACCCCCTGCGCATAGAGGGGCACGAACGTGACGAGGCCGACCATGGCACCGCCCGCGAGCGCCGAAAGCGCGCTCGACGTGGCGAGGATCCGCTGGGCGAAGAGCTGGAGCGGCAACAGCGGCTCCTTGGCCCGCTTCTCCACGTAGAGAAACGCCGCCGTGAGCACGGCGCTCGTCGGTAGGAGCACCCAGGGGAGCTCGCCGTCGGCGCCGAGGAGCAGCGCCACCACCGCGCCGGCGAGGAGGAGCGCCCCGGCGACGTCCAGGCCATGTTTCCGCTTCTCGATGTCCTCGACGAGCGAGAACGTGAGCACCGCCGCCGACACGACCCCGAACGGCACGTTGACGTAGAACACCCAGCGCCACGAGAGCGTCGCGACGATCACGCCGCCGAGAAGCGGCCCGACGAGACCGGCGATGCCCCACACCGCACCGAACACGCCCTGCATCTTCGCGCGCTCTTCGATCTTGAAGATGTCGCCGACGATCGTGAGCGCCATGGGCTGCATGCCGCCCGCGCCGATGCCCTGGATCCCGCGGAACACGATGAGCTGCCCCATGGTGCGGGCTTGGCCACTTGCCATCGACCCGAACAGGAAGAGCGCCATCGCGATGAGCATCACGGGCTTGCGACCGTGGAGGTCGGCGAGCTTGCCGTAGATGGGCACCGTGACCGTCGAGGTCAGCATGTAGGCCGTGAAGACCCACGCATAGTGGAGTGCGCCGCCGAGCTCAGCCACGACCGTGGGCATGGCCGTCGACACCACCGTCATCTCCATGGCGGCCATGAACAAAGCCAGGAGAAGCGCGGCCACTGTGGCCGGACGCTGTGTGGTCCGAGGACTGGTGCGACCCGTGCTCACGTCTGTTAGCCTTCGTAAGAGCGATGTCCCTGAAGATCGATCAAGACCACTCGCGGTTCCGCGCGATCGTCCGCGGTAAGATCCGGCAGAACCTCCGCAAGTACATCTCGCAGGGAGAGCTCATCGGGCGGAAGGGGAAGGACCTCGTCTCGATCCCGATCCCGCAGATCGATATCCCGCGCTTCCGCTTCGGAGACAAGCAACAAGGTGGTGCCGGTCAGGGCGAAGGCGAGCCCGGCGACCCGATGGGCGGCGAGGAGGGCGAAGAGGGCGAGGGTGGGAAGAAGGCCGGCGAGGGCGCCGGTGAGCACAGCCTCGAGGTCGACGTCACTCTGGAAGAGCTTGCCGACATCCTTGGCGAGGAGCTCCAGCTCCCGGACATCCAGGACAAGGGCAAGAGCAAGATCATCAACGCGAAGGATCGCTACACCGGCATCCGTCGCGTCGGCCCGGAGTCGCTCCGTCACTTCCGCCGCACCTATCGCGAGGCGCTCAAGCGCCAGATCTCGATGGGCGCGTACATGCCCGACAAGCCGATGGTCGTTCCCGTCCCGGACGACCGCCGCTACCGCAGCTGGAAGACCCAGCCCGAGCCCGTCGCCAACGCCGTCATCATCTACATGATGGACGTGTCTGGCTCGATGGGTGACGAGCAGAAGGAGATCGTCCGCATCGAGTCCTTCTGGATCGATACGTGGCTGCAGAAGCAATACAAGGGCCTCGAGAGCCGGTACATCATCCACGACGCGGTCGCGCGCGAGGTAGACAGAGAAACGTTCTTCCACACCCGGGAGAGCGGCGGCACGATGATATCGAGCGCCTACAAGCTCTGCTCGCAGCTCGTCGACG
>JANXVA010000251.1 GCA_025351875.1 Myxococcales bacterium
GAAGGCGAAGGCCGAGGCGGAAGCAGCCGCGGCGCCGAAGTCGGTGCCGGCGCCGGGCAGCTCGGCCGCCGTCGCAGCCCGGCTGCTCTCGACGGGCAAGCGTGGCGGCGCCGTGGCCGCGAAGTCCGTGGAGCCGCCGGCCGCCGCGCCAGCCGCTGCCGTCCGTGATCGCGCACCCGCCGAGCCGAAGTCGACCGACCCTGTCTCCCCGAACGGCGCGCCTATCCTTCATTGAGGTAGCATCGCTCTCGCGTGCGGTACGTCTTCGCTCCCAGGTCTCGCCGCGCTCTCGGTGCGCTCCTCGTCCTCGCGGCCGTCACGGCGAACGTGCGTCCGGCCTTCGCCGCGCCCGACGACGTTGAGGCGGAGGCGCTCATCGCTCGCGGCATCGACCTTCGCGAGCACGGCAAGGACGACGAGGCGCTCGCCGTCTTCAAGAAGGCGCTCGCGAAGTCGCCGTCGCCGCGCGCGCGTGCGCAGGTCGCGCTCGCAGAGCAAGCAATGGGGCTCTGGCTTTTTGCCGAGAACGATCTCCTGCTCGCGCTCGCGGCCGACTCCGACGCCTGGATCGTGAAGAACCGCAGCGCGCTCGAGGGGGCGCTCGGCGTCGTGCGTCGTCACATCGGGAGCCTCGAGGTGCGCGGCACGGACGGAGCGGAGATCATGCTCGACGGCGTCCGCCTCGGCGTCCTGCCGGCGGGAAGCTCGTTTCGCGTCGAGGCAGGGCGGCGCACGCTCGAGCTGCGCGCCAAGGGATTTCATCCGAGCGCGCGCACCATCGAGATCCCCGCGGGCGGCGTCTCTCGCGAGACCGTGACGCTCGTGGCGCTGACCGTCGAGCTCGGCGAGGGCGGCGGTGGGTCACCGCGAGCACCCATGAGCCCGCGCGAGACCGATCGCGATCCAGGACGCGGCCAGCGGGTGCTCGGCTGGGCCTTCGCCGGCACCGGCGGAGCGCTGCTCATCACCGGCGGCGTCGGGATGCTCGTCCGCAAGGGCATCGTCGACGACTACAACGATCGCTGTCCCGGGCTCGGTATCGCCCAGCCAGCCGACTGCGACGGGAGGATCGACTCGGCGCGCACGTGGCTGACGGTGTCGATCGTCAGCTTCATCGCGGGCGGAGCCTTCGCGGTCGGAGGCATCACGCTCGCCCTCACGGCGCCGCGTCGCGAGTCGTCGGCCTCCGCGCCCGGCGCGCCTCGTGGCGTGCGGGTCGGCTGCGGACCTTCATCGGAGCGTGGCGGAGCCTCGCTGGGGTGCTCGGGCTCGTTCTGAACGCGTGATAGTCTCGGGGCATGCCTTCGCGCATCTTCCTTCATTCGCGTGCCGTGGCTGCGGTCGCCCTTCCGGTCATCGTTGCCTCGTCGCTCACGTTCTCGTTCGCCGCGTGCTCCGGCCTGAAGTCGGCTGACACCCCGCCGGATGCTGCCGTCGAAGGCGGCGATGAGCCGACGCCGATCGCCGAGGACGGTAGCGTCCCGCCCGACGCGCAGGTCGACGGCGCGATGGGCGATGCGGGCGCACCGCCCCTCGACTTCGAGTGCCCCACCGATCCGTGGACGAAGGCGACGAAGCTCAAGAAGGAGTGCGAGCCGCGGCAGGTGAAGGTGCTCGCGGCCCTCGCGCCGGTCGACGTGCGCGGCATCTCGATCGCGCGCACGCCGGCCGGACGCGTGGGCGTCGTCTACAACTCCGAGCAGGACGCAGATACTGGCGAGCTCCACCTCGTCCACTTCACGCCGACACTGCCGACGTACCCGACGCCCAAGCTCGTCACGAAGGCGACCGGCTTTGGGTTCCATGATGGCTACAACACGAAGATCGCTGCGATGGCGCCGGACACGCTCCAGGTTCTGGCCTACGGCACCGACGGCCTCGTCGGTGAGGTCCACCTCTTCAAGCTCGTCGCGGGCGCCTTGCCGCTGACCGATTCGCTCGTGGCAACCGCCGTGAAGAACCCGACCGAGCTCGCGTTCGGCAGCGATCTGGCGGGCAATACCGTCGCCGCGTACCGCTTTGCGACGAGCGCGACGCTTTCGAAGCTCGCCTCGAAGCAGGGCACACCCGCCGGTGTATTCACGGCGCTCCCCGATCTCGGGACGGCGCTCCACCCGAAGGACGCCGCGGGCATCGGCGCCGGCGCCATGTTCGTCGACCCCGGCGGCCAGGTTCACCTCCTCTACCAGTTCAACGACAGCGCGATCGCGCCGCAGTGGTCCACGCCGCGCTATCACACGCTCGCTGGCAACGTGTGGTCGGATCGGAAGACGATCCACAACAACGCGCCCGACGGCCTGTCCGGCTTCAGCGCAAGCCTCGCCGTGTTTGGCACGAAGAAGTACGCGGCGATCTTCTTCCGCAAGGCGGGGCAGGTCGGTACGCCAACCGCGGATCTGCTGCTCGTCACGTGGGAAGCAGACCTCGACACTCCGCAGGTCGAGATCATCGACTCGCAGATCCCGTCTCCGGACCCGCTAGTCCCCGCCTACCGAGTGGCGATCGCGGTCGACAAGTTCGGGCTCGTCCACCTCGCGATGATCATTCCCACAGACGACGCCATTGCTCCTCCTTCGCCCGCCGCGGGACCCAAGAACGGCTACCTCGAGTACAGACGTCAGACGCGCGAGCCCGGCGGCGGGACGAAGTGGCTGAGCGACATCGTCGATCCCGCGGTCTTCGCCGTCGCCAATCAGGGGTCCGCGGCGTTCGTCGCGATGGTCGTCGACGAGAACGCGCGCCCTCATATCGCCTATCGCTCGGCGGCGGACGACATCGTCCGCTACGCGACCCGCTTCGATCGGTAGCTGCGTAAACGCGCGTAGCCACTGCAAAAAAACCGTGGTTGCAGAGCCTCTAGTGCGTGTCACACTTACGTATGCGCACATCTCGTACCTTTTCGATCTTCTTCGCGGTCGGGCTCGCCGCGCTCGCGCTCGGCGGATGCACCGCGGACGCGACGGAGTCGGGCGATGACGTCGGTGAGGCCGAAGGCGAGATCGGCGCGAGCCCCACGTCGGCGGGCATCAAGAGCGGCAGCCTCGACGAAGAGGGCGTGCTCCTGCTCGTGAACGATCGCGCGGTGACAGAGAGCACGCTCAGGACGCGCACGAAGCTGACCGCGGCCGTCTCGAGGAGCGTCGTCGCGTTCCGGACCTCGACCGACGGCAAGCCGCGCTGGTTCTCGACCATCGACGAGATCGATGCGCTGCCCTCGACGGGCAAGAGCGTGTTCCAGCGGCTCGTCGCCGATGCGACCGCGAGCGGCTACACCGAGTTGCCTGGCTTCGACCCGCCGACGCTCGCGAAGATCTCCGTGCCCTTGAACCTCGGCCGGCCGCCGACGTCGAGCGACGTGACCGTCGAGGCTGGCTTCGACGGAAAGCCCGCAGCCGAGGCCGCGATACTCGTTCGCGGTCGTCTCACCAACACCGTGGACTCGACCAACGAGAGCTTCGTGAAGCGGACGATCGCCGACAACCACAAAGCGTTCACGCTCGCCGTCGGTAACTTCTTCGCGCAGGGCTCGCCGCACGCGACCTTCGCGAAGAGCCTCGGCGCGGACAAGCTCACGCTCCTCGGCACCATGTCGTCGGTACGCCCGACGATCCTCGTCGCCGAGAAGGCCGGCGTGACGACCTACTACGCACGCGGTGCGACTGGCGGGTACGAGCCGATCGATCCGCCGAAGTATCCGCGGATCATGCGTGCCCGGATCCGCCTCGAGACGGGTGCCGCGGGCGATCCGGGGCAGGGGGTTCGCGTCTTCTATCCGGCGTGGTCCGCGAAGGTGCTCACCGGCCCGACCACGACGATCATCGAGGGTGGCGGCTGAGGGGCTGAGCTACCCTGCGGGGCCATGAGCCTCGTCCTGCACATCGAGCCAAACTGGATCAGCCCGTACGTCTTCGCCTGCTACGTCACGCTTCGTGAGAAGGGGCTCGCCTTCGACGCCGTCCCGCTCGAGGCGAGCAAGAACGAGACGCGCGCGGCCGACTATCTCGCGCTGACCGTGACGGGCCGCGTGCCGACGCTCGTGCACGACGGCTTCGGGCTCGGCGAGTCGACGGCCATCGTCGAGTACCTCGACGAGGCATTCCCGGCGCTGAGCGTGCTCCCGAAGTCACCGCTCGACCGTGCGCGCTGCCGTCAGCTCATGTCGTGGATCCGGAGCGACGAGACGGCGGCGCTCCGCGAGGAGCGCTCGACGCACACGATGTTCTACGCTCCGGCGACGACGCCACTCTCCGCCGCGGCTGAGCGCGCCGCGAACAAGCTCGTCGAGGTCACCGAACGCGTCCTCCGCCCAGGGGCGCCGCACGTCTTCGCCGAGTGGAGCATCATCGACTCCGAGCTCGCGTTCATCCTGCATCGCTTGCTGAAGAACGGCGACCCGGTTCCCGCTGCCGTGAAGACCTGGGCCGAGGCGCAGTGGGAACGGCCGAGCGTGCGCGCTTTCCTCGCACTGCCAAGGCCGCCGGCTGCGCCCTGATGCGCCGACTATGTCGTCGCCTTCTTGGCCTCGAGCTCTTCCCAGCGTGATGTGAGCTTCGCAGCGACGCCGCGCGCGGCCTCGAGGCGCGCGCGGATCGCGGGGACGCGCGCGCTCTCCTGACCGCCGGCGTAGAGCGACGGGTCGGCGAGCTCGGCCTCGACGGCGGCCGCGGCGGTCTCGGCCTCGTCGATCTTGTCCATGATCCCGTCGAGCTCGCGCTGCTCGTTCTTCGAGAGCGCGGGCTTGTTGCTCTTGGCGGCGCGGTCAGCCGCCTTTCCCGCCTCGCGCTTCGCGATTTCCTCCGGAGCGTTCTTCGCGGCGCGCCGATGCTCCTCTTCGCGTGCACGTGCCGAGGCGTAAGCCTGGTACGCGCCGGCGTAGCGCGTCACGTTGCCGTCGCCTTCGAAGCAGAGGATGCCGGTGGTGACGCGGTCGAGCAGATAACGGTCGTGGGTGACGACGAGCAGCGAGCCCTCGTACGTCGACAGGAAGTCCTCCAGCGCGCTCAGCGTGTCCGTGTCGAGATCGTTCGACGGCTCGTCGAGCAGGAGGAGGTTCGCGGCGGAGGCGAGGAGGCGAGCGAGAGCGAGTCGTGCGCGCTCGCCGCCGGAGAGCGCCGCGACCTTCTTCTTCTGCGCGTTGCCGTCGAAGGCGAAGCGCTCGAGGTACGAGCGGGGGTCGATGCGCTCCTTGTCCACGGAGGGGACGGCGCCGGCGACGGTGTCGAACACGGTGGTATCGAGATCGAGCGCGGCGCGCTGCTGATCGAGGTAGCCGACGCGGACGCGCTTCCCGAGCGTCATCGTGCCTTCGGCGACGGGGACCTCGCCGAGGAGCGCGCGGAGGAGCGTGGTCTTTCCGGCGCCGTTGGGGCCGAGAATGCCTAGGCGATCGCCGGTCGTCATCGCGAGGTCGAAGTTGCGGAGGAGCCAGCGGTCGCCGTTCGGGACCTTGAGACCGATCCCGCGGAGATCCAGCACGGCGCGTCCGGCATCGGTGACCTGCGCGGAGAGCTCGACGCGGGCATCCTCACGCGGAGCCTCGATGTCGCGTGCCGCTTCGGCGCGCCCGATGCGCGATTTCTGCTTCGTGCTGCGCGCCTTGGGCTGGCGGCGCAGCCACTCGAGCTCGGTGCGGAGGAAGTTCTTCCGGTTCTTTTCGGTGCGCTCCTGGAGCGCCATGCGATCGGCCTTGGCGGAGAGAAAATCCGCGTAGCCGCCTTCGTACGAGTGCACGTTGCCGCTCTCGACCTCGAGCGTGCGGTCGGCGACGCGGTCGAGGAGCCAGCGATCGTGGGTCACGAGGAGCACGGCTCCGCGGAACGAGTCGACGAGGTAACGCTCGAGCCAATCGATCGTGTCGGCGTCGAGATGGTTCGTCGGCTCGTCGAGGAGCATGACGTCCGGGGCGCCGACGAGGACCTGCGCGAGGGCGACGCGGCGCCGCTGACCTCCGCTGAGGGTGCCCGTCAGGCGATCGACGACGTCGAGGATGCCGAGGTTCGCGAGGACGCGGTCGACCTCGTGCGAGCGCTCCCATCCGCCGAGGCGCTCGACCTCTCCGGCCGCGGCGAGCTGCTCCGCGAGCATCGCGTCGCTGGCGTGGGCTTCCTTGCCGATCGTCTCGGTGATCGCCTCGTGGCGATTGCGCGCGGTGATCCAGGCATCGAGGCCTTCCTCGACGGAGGCGCGGACGGTCTTCTTCTCGTCGAGGGTCGGCTCCTGCGAGAGGTAGGCAACGCGAGCGCCGCGCCGCGTGGCGACGGTGCCGGTGTCGGGCGTCTCTGCGCCGGCGAGGATCTTCGCGAACGTGCTCTTGCCCGCCCCGTTGCGTCCGACGACACCGACGCGCTCACCGTCGTCGAGCGTGAACGACACGCCGCCGAGGAGGAGGCGATCGCCGTACGCCTTGCTGACGTCGAGTGCGGCGAGGACGGTCATCCGAAGGCGCGCAGCCTAGCATTTCGCGCGCCAGCGATCGGTCGCTAAGGCGAGGAGCCCGCGTCGGCTACGTTCACGGGCACGCGGCGCGGCTCGCTCTTCACGGTCCACGCGCGTTCGTTCACGCGATCCACGGTCTCCGGATCGAGCACGACGTGTCGTCCACAGGCCACCAGCGTGAGGAGCAGCCCGAGCGCGATCAGCAAGCGCGACCGCTTCATCGAATGCCTCCCGCGACGGGGGCGCTCGCGGACGGCGCGCCCAGGTCCGGATACCGCTCGAGGAGCTGGGTGAGAGCGATCACCATGGCGCGAGCGATGTGGCGCGTCGCCTTGTCGGCCGAAGCCTGGAACGTGGCCTCGGTGGACGCGAGGCCGGTCTCCATTCCCTTCACGTAGAACGCTCGCTCGGCGAGGAGGCCGCTCGCGGTGGAGACGACGAGGCGCGCAGAGACATCGCCCTCGACCGTCAGCGTGAAAAAATCGTGCTTCGGCTCGAGGAAGAGCTGATGAACGGTCCCGCGAACGACGATCGTCGTCGGGCCAGGCACCGCGTCGGCGCGCAGCGGCTTGTACCCGGCTCGCTGGAGCTCGATCGCGAGCGCATCGGCAACCCACCTCCCGGGCGGCTCCGTGCACTTCACGTCGGCGGTATCCATGTTGTAGCCGTTCTTCTGCATCCCGCAGCGCGTGATCTCGTAGCGAGCGTCGGCGAAAGGCGCGTACACGATGACCTCGCGTCCTCGGCCCGGTCCGCCGCGCGCGTCCGCGGCGAGCGCTGCCCCGGGCGGAGTGTCCGGCGGGTGGACGTCGACGTTCGCGAAGGCGCAGCCGGTCGAGAGGAGGGTCGTTGCGGCGAGGAGGGCAAGCTTCCGCACGCCGTTCGAAGTACCACGACTCGCGCGCTACGCGCTGTCCGCATCGGCCCAGGGGATGCCAGCAACGCTCCCGCCACTGCCCCAAAAATCGGACACTGCCTGGGACCTCGCGATCCGGGGTGGGTGTGTGACAGCGTCGCGTGACCTGTATTTATCGGGTGGCGTGCGAAAGTCGTCGCGACGCGGCTCGTGGCCCGGGCGCTGCACTAGAGCCCTTCATGGCAAATTCGCTCCTGTCGAAGCTCGCGTGCATCGGTGTCGTGGTCGCTGGCGCGACCCTCTCTCTCGTCGGATGTAGCGCCGAGAGTGGCGACGAAGATCAGGGCGATGAGGCGGTCGGTTCGTCTGCCGACGCGCTCTCCGGGCTGGGCCCCTGTCCGGTGTGCACCTCGCCGAATGGCTGCATCACCGGCGTCTGTCTCGGCACGTCGAAGGGCGCGACGGGCTGCACCGAAGGCGCTGTCGTCACGCGCACCAAGACCGTGAAGCCCGAGTCCTTCGTCAGGAAGGTCGATTGCACCGAGTGGTGGGACGGCTCGGGAGGCGAGGGCTACGTCTTCTCGCGTACGTGCACGCAGCACGCGTACCGCACGCTTTCCGAGGTCGGCATATGCACGCCGATCAACAAGACGCCCGGAACCCAGGGCCCTTCGATCAACCAGTGGTTTTACACCGTAAATGCGGCGGAGCGCGTGAAGCGATCGCGCGGTGAGACCGAGACCAACTTCATCAACCCGACCTCGACGACGCAGCCGTGGAGCGCGTGGAAGAAGGAGTGAGTCTCAGGTCACGCCGAGCAGTCGCGCGCCGTTCTCCCAGAGGATCTGCCGCCGGACCTCGGGCTTGCCCTCGGTCGCGATGAGCACCTTCGAGACGCTGATCGCCGGGTGGTAGAAGGGCCAGTCCGAGCCGTGCACGACGCGCCGGGTATCGGCGCGCTCGACCATGCGCGTGACGTTCCGGAGCGACTGCGACGACGTCTCGAGCCACACGTTCGGGTAGCGGAGCTGGAGGTCGAGCGCCTCGTCGAACTGGAGGGCACCGGCGTGCCCGAGCACGAACGTCGTGTCGGGATTTTCGCGGATCGGCCGCTCGTAGTGGCGCACCTGGTTCATGTACTGGCCGAGCTTCGGCTCGATGCCGGCCGGGCCGCAGTGCCAGAACACGACCATCTTGCGCTGGCCGCACATCTTGTAGAGCTCGCGGGCCCGCCGGTTGTCGGGCCTGACGAGCTGCATCGCCGGGTGCATCTTGATGCCGCGCGCGCCCTTGTCGTACTGCGCGTCGAGGCGCTGCTCGACCTTCGTGGCGTACGGATGCACGGAGCCGAACGAGAAGAGCTTGTCCACGTTGCTGGCCGCCGCCGCGAGCGACACGTCCGCATTGTGCGAGAGCACCGGAAAGTCGATGGGCAACAGCACCGAGGCGCGGATGCCGATCTCGTCCATCTCGCGCGTGAGGTTCGGGATCGTGTGCGTCGCGCGCATCCCGCGCGGGCCGAGGCTGCGAAGCGTGAGGTCGACCGTGAGCTCCTTCACGATCTCCGGCGACATGTTGCGATTGACGTAGACGTCGAGATCGATCGCGCAGCACGAGGGGAGGTAGTGCTGGGTCTCGGAGTGGAGCTTGTTCAGGTCCACGCTCATCGGCCGCACGTAGGCGAGCGCGAGGTGGGTGTGCATGTCGGCGATCGGGCCGATGCTCTTGTCGGTCATGACCAGGCGCCCCTCGTCGGAGAGCCCGAACCACGGCAGACGCGCCAGATCGAGCAGCGACGTGAATCGCGAGGGATGCACGCTCGTCATCGTCAGGGACGGGCTCGCGACGCTTCGTCGATGGCGGTGTCGGCCATCGCCTCGATGCCGTCCATGAAGTCGAGCAGCGCGTCGCGGACGATCCCGCGATCGGGCAGCTTGCCGAGCATGCCGTACATCGCCGCGGCGCCCTGGGCTTGGACGCCGGTGTCGACCACCTCACGCGCGCATGCGCGGAGATCCTCGACGAACTTCGGCGCGAGGGCGTCGTGCGCGGGGCTGATGGTGAGGTGGAGGCTCGGAGGGTTCTGTCCACGATCGACGCGCCAGCCGCGCGCCTGCATGAGATCGGCGAGCACGTAGAGGTCGAGACCCTCACCGGTGGGGCCGGGGACGGCGGCGGCGTCGGTCCCGATGGCGATCGAGCTCATCACCGGCTTGCCGAGGACGCGGAGGCCGGGCGTCTCGCTGACGCCACGGAGGATCTTTCCCGTCGCCGACATCGCCTGACGCGCGAGCTCTAGATAGCCCTCTTCGCCGAGGTAGTTCATGACGGCCCACGCCGCCGCGATCGCGCCGCCGGGCCGCGTACCGAGGACGCTGGGCGAGCCGAAGAGGCCGCCGGGCCAGTCCGCGTGCACGAAGTACTGGTGCCGGCGGAGGGCCTTGGTTCGGTAGATGATCGTCGAGGCGCCCTTCGCGGTGTAGGCGTACTTGTGGAGGTCGGCGGAGATCGACGTGACACCGGGGACCCTGAAATCCCAGGGCGGAACGTCGTGACCGAGCTTCTCGACCCACGGGAGGAAGAATCCTCCGAAGCATGCATCGACATGGCAGAGGACGCCGCGGCTCGCCGCGAGCGCGGCGAGATCGGTGATCGGATCCATGACCGCGTGCGGATACTGCGGCGCCGAGCCGACCACGAGGATCGTGCGATCGGTGAAGAGCGCCTTTGCCGCTTCGACATCCGCCGTGAAGTCTGCGCGCGTGGGCACCAGCACGATCTTGACGCCGCACATGTGCGCCGCCTTCGGGAGCGCGGGATGTGCAGTGATCGGCAGGAGCATCTCGGGCTCCTTGATCTCCGGCCGCGTGGCGCGAGCCCAGTCGCGCGCCGTCTTCACCGCGAGCAGCAGGCTCTCCGAGCCGCCGCTCGACATGCTTCCGCCGGCGCCCTCCGGCGCATGGAAGAGCTCCTGCGTCATCCCGAGCACCTCGGTCTCGAAGCGGCGCAGGCTCGGGAACGTCATCGGATTGAGCGCGTTCTCCGAGAAGAAGCGGAGGTAGGCGTCCTTCGCGACCTCGACGACGTCGGGCCGCGTCGTGTAGACGAGGCTGAAGAGGCGTGAGCCCGCCGCGTCACCGTCAGCGAGACGGTACCGCTCCATCTGCGTGACGATGGCGTCCTTCGACGTGCCCTGCTTCGGCATCTTCATGGCGACTGCTCCTCGGAACTCGAACCCTCGACCGAATGCGATCTATGCTGCGCGCGATGAAGTCCGAGCAGGCGTCTCGGACGAGAGGACGAGGAGCGCTGCTCGTCGTCGCTGCGGCGACGCTCTGGAGCACCGGCGGCGTCGGTGTGAAGGTCGCCGTCGCCGAGCCCCTGGTGATCGCCGGCCTGCGTAGCGCGTTCGCGCTCGCCTTCATGGCCGTCGTGCTGACCATCGGCCTGCGGAAGAGCGGCGCTGGCGTCGGCGTCGTGACGACACTGCTGCGCCGTCCGCTCGTGTGGGCTGCGGCCGCGAGCTACGCGTTGATGGTCGTGTGCTTCGTGCTCGCCGTGCGTCGCACGACAGCCGCGAACGCCATCTTCATCCAGTACACGGGGCCGATCTACGTAGCTCTCCTGGGCGGTCCGTTGCTCGGCGAGCGCGTGAGCCGGCGCGATCTCTTCGTGGTGGCGGCATCCGTCGTCGGCATGGCGCTCACGTTCGGTGGCGAGCTCGGCGGAGGGCGCGCGGCCGGCAATGCGCTCGCCGTTCTCTCGAGCTTCGGCTTTGCGGGGCTGCCGCTCCTGCTTCGCCTCGATCAGAAGAGGCTGCTCGCGACGGAGGAGCCCGCGGCCTCGCGCGCCGCGGGCCACGCGCCGCTCGTGGCCATGACGCTCGGCAACGCGGTCGCTGCCGCCGTCGCGCTGCCCGCGCTCCTCGCTCACCCGGTGACGGGCGAGACTGCCCCGCGCACGTACCTCGTGCTGGTGGCGCTCGGCGTGCTCCAGATCGGGCTGCCCTACGTGCTCTATGCGTCGGCCGTCCGGAAGCTGCGTGCCCTGGAGAGCTCGCTGCTCGCGACGATCGAACCGGTGCTGAGCCCGGTATGGGTGGTGCTCGCGACGGGGGAGAGGCCGAGCGCGCTCGCCGTCGCGGGCGGAGCGGTCATCGTCCTCGCGGTGGCGGCACAAGGCGTCGCCGCCGCGCGTCGCGCATGACACGGTCGGAGTACGTTCGACTTCAACGTCCTGCATCGGTTCCTCCCCCTCCATCCGCGGTGATCGCCGCCTTCGTCGGCCGCGGGACGTCCGCCGGCACCTTGTCGGGCGGGATGAACGTCGCCGTCATCGAGCCCTTGCCTGCGCCGAGCGTGTTCGTCCCGAGATAGACGGTGTCGGCGGTCAGGCTGCCCGTCGCCTTCACGGTGCCGGTCGCATCGGGGCCGAAGAACGCCGTCATGATGAGGCCGGCGGCCGTGACAGGCGGGCTCTCCGCGGCGAGCGTCGCAGGCGCGGTCACGACGCCCGCCCCGTCGCCGTCGTCGACGGCACATCCGACGACGGGAAACGAGTAGCCCGTCGGCGGCGTGGCGTTGGGGACGAAGTCCGTGTACTCGGCCGAGGTGCCGGCGCGGAGCGACGGCGGCACGCACTCGGGCGCCGGCAGGAGGCGGCATCGATCGATGACCTTGCAGGGCGTAGGGCAGCGCGTGTTGTCGGGGTTGCGGTCGGCATTCGTGAACTGCCCCACGAAGGCCCCGGTCGCGGGGTCGATGTCGATCGCTCCATAGAGCTGGATCTGCGTGCCGAGCGGCTGCTCGACCTCGAGGAGGACGAAGTAGACGCCGCTCTTCAGCTTGTCGGCGCGGGTGTTCTTGGCGCAGCGGACCGTATAGGAGAAGGGGATCCGCGTGCGGTTGTTGCGGGTGCGTCCGCCCGTGCCCTTGAGGCCCGGCTCGACGAGCACCACCAGCTTCGGACCGACGGGCAGCGCGGCGTCGAGGACGAAGCGGACCGTCGCGCCGTCAGGGTCGACC
>JANXVA010000320.1 GCA_025351875.1 Myxococcales bacterium
CTCGCTCGGCATCTTCTACGGCAAGGCCGACGTGAGCGAGCTGCTCTCCAAGCTGGGCGTCAACGTGGAGGTGCGCAAGACCACGCCGCGCGCCGACGCTGAGTCGTTTTACCGCGGCTTCACCGACGACGAGCGGGTCGAGCTCCGCCACAAGGTGCAGCAGTTCTACGACGAGTTCCTCGATCGCGTGTCCGACGGGCGCCACATGACGAAGGAGGAGGTCGACGCCGTCGGCCAGGGCCGCGTCTGGGCCGGCCAGCAGGCGCTCGAGCACAAGCTCGTCGACCACATGGGCGGACTCCGCCACGCGCTCGACGCCGCTCGCGACGCCGCACACCTCCCGGCGGACGCCCCCATCGAGGAGCATCCGCCCGTCCAGACCACGCTCCTCGACTACGCGATCAGCGCCGTCGGTCTCAAGGCCAGCGGCGGCCTGCCCGTCGCAGGGCTGCCCATTCAAGTGAAGGAGCTCCTTCGCGGTATCGCGCCGCTCGCGCTCTACGGCGACGGCAAGGCGCTCGCGCGCATGGAGTGGGTGCCGCTCGAGGACACGATCGGCGAAGACGACGACGAGTGAGCGCGCGCGCATGAGGCTCAGGTCCGCGCTCGCCGCTCGGCTTGCGACGACCCCCGGCCTGGTACGTTGGGCGTCGGGCGCTCGTGGACCTTGATGAAGAGCTCGTCGCAGGTAACGGCGATGGGATCGAAGAAGGCATCTGCAGCTTCGAGGACGCGGGGCCCAAGGCGCTCTACGCGTGCGCGAGCCCTTCGAGGAGCGCGTTTGCCTGGGAGAGGCCGGCTGCTATCATTGATAGCATGAGCCAGCTCATCGTTCGCAACGTCCCTCCCGAGGTCGTGACCCACCTCAAGCGGCGCGCGGCCGAGCATGGCCGTTCCGCCGAAGCAGAGCACCGAGAGATCCTCAGGCAAGCGCTGCTTGGCCCAGCTACCGCGGGCTCGCTCAAGTCCTTGCTCGTGTCGATGCCAGACGTCGGAGAGGACGAGGACTTCGCGCGACCGCGCTCGAAGCGCCGCCCCGTCGCGCTATGAACGGTCTCCTGCTCGACACGAACGTGCTCTCGGAGCTGCGCAAGGGGGGGCGCGCCGATCCCCACGTGCGCGCCTGGTTCGCCAAGGTGGACGACAGCTCGCTCTTCTCGAGCGTGCTGGTCGTCGGCGAGATCCGTCGAGGCATAGAGACGCTGCGCCGGCGCGATGCTGTCTCCGCGCGGGCCCTCGACCGCTGGCTCGCGCGCCTCGAAACGGCCTACGCAGATCGCCTGCTGCCCATCGATCGTGCTGTCGCGGAGGAGTGGGGACGCCTCGATGCTGCGTTCGGGCTTCCCGCGGTGGACGGGCTCCTGGTCGCGACGGCGCGCGTGCATGAGCTCGTGCTCGTGACTCGAAACACCAAGGATGTGCTCCGCACGGGCGTCAAGATGCTCAATCCGTTTCACGCTTCTCGAAGGGCCTAGCGTGCATCACCCGCAGCGAACCACGGCTCTCTCGTCTCGAATCCTCGCCTCACGCTTAGCCCAAGGCGCCCTCGTTGTTCTCCTGATTGGGTGCGACAAATCGGCAGCCCCGACCCGCGCGGAGTCTGCGGAAGCGTCGATCGCAAGCCGCCCGTCGGCGAGCGCCCCGCCTCCCGAGGCCGCTGCGCCCGAGGCCGCTGCGCCCGAGGTCGTTCCGGGGCTCGGTACCGTTCCGTCGTGGAGCGGCGACAAGCCGACGAAGCAGTGCCTGGTGACCGCGCCGGCGAAGGTGAGGCTCGAGGCGATCGCAAAGGCGACGGACCCCGCACTCACGGCGGGCACCGCGGATCTCTCTGCGCTCGTGAAGGAGGTCGACGCCGACACGTGCTTCGCGGCGCGTCGCGCGCTCGCGACAGCGCTCGTCGACGCGGGCGCCTCACGCTACGGCGCGAAGAGCTACGAGGAGGCGGCGCGCTACGCGCGTGCGGCCGTGGTGGTACGTCCGTCGCTCGTGGTCGCGCGCTACGCGCTCGCGCGCGGGCTCGCGCTCACCGGCAAGCGTGAGCAGGCGGTCGCGCAGCTCGTCGAGATCGCGCGCGCGGCTGCGGCCGGCGAGGCGAACGCCGTCGTCTCGCTCGAGAAGGCGAAGAGCGACAAGGACCTCGACAGCCTCCGCGACGACGCCTCGTTCAAGAACGCGCTCCAGGCCTCGGCCGGCGGCGCGAGCCTCGTCGGACCGCGCAAGGATCCGGACGCTGCTGCGAAGGCCGTCGTGCTCTTGCCCGACGACTTTCGCTCGACGAGGGACAAGGTCGGCGCCACGCCGACCGGCAGCGGAACGATCACCTACAAGCCCGCGGTCACCGCGTTCTGGTCGTGGCATCCGGATGCGTCGACCGAGCTCCTCGTGGCGACGATCATCGACGATCCCGCGAAGCTCGGCGTGCCGAAGCCCGATCTCCACATGGATTATGGCGCGATCGGCATCTTCAAGCGTGACGCGGCCGGCAAGCTCGTACTCCTCACGGTCCGCAAGACGGGCTACACGCTCCCAACCCTCGCTGCGGCGAAGGACGGCAGGCTCCTCTACTCGTTCGAGCAGGTGTGTGGCGCGCTCTCGGGCGCCCTCTCGTGGGACGGCACGTCCATCGGCCTTCACGAAAAGAACTGCCGCGAGCTCTAGGCCGCGCGCAGGCGGATGAGTGCGATCGACGGCGCCACGCCGAGGCGAACGGGCGGCCCGGTCGTGCCGAGCCCGCCGCTCACGTAGAGCGTCGAGTCGCCCTTCTCGTAGAGGCCGATGTGGAACTGGTGCGCGAGCTTCGAGGCGTTCAACCAGCGACCGAGGAACGGAACCGCGATCTGGCCGCCGTGGGTGTGGCCGCTGAGCACGACGGCGACGTTCCGCTCGGCCGCCTCCCCGAAGCGTTCGGGATCGTGGGCGAGGAGGACAGTGGGCATGCCTTCGGGGCGCTCGCGGAGGGCGGCGTCGAGGTCTGCGCGCTTGGTCCAGTTGTCGTCGATGCCGGCGAGGAAGAGGCTCGCTCCCTCGCGCTCGAGCACGACGCCCTCGTTACGGAGCACGCGAACGTGGCGCGCACGGAGCAGCGACACGAGCGGCTCGCCCTCGCCGAAGTAGTCGTGGTTGCCCATGATGACGTAGACGCCGTCCTTGCCGCGAAGGCCGCCGACGAGCTCGGCGATGTCCTCGTGGAAGGCGACGCCGGTGGTCACCATGTCGCCGGTGACGACGACCGCATCGGCCGCAGCGGCGTTGGCGGCCCGAGCCCAGCGCTGGCCCCACCAGAGCGGGTGAAACGCGCCGATGTGGAGATCGGAGAGCTGAGCTATCGTGTAGCCGTCGAAGCGCGGGTCGAGGCCGCGTACCGGGATGTCGATGCGCCGCGTGACGAAGAACCAGCGGCGCAGCGTGACGCCGTAGCCCGCGACGACCAGGCCGCTCGCGTAGGTCCAGAAGAAGAAGCCGGGGGACGGCCCGACTGGCGCACCGCGCGCGAGATCGACGAGGGGCTCGACGATCACGTAGAGGAGCGACGGGACGAGGCAGTAGATGCAGGCACACCAGTGCCAGAAGTACGGCAGGTCGACGAGCCACGTCTGCCACCACGGGCGGTGCCAGTCCTCCGCGACGTTGTGAGCACGACCAAAGAAGAGCGCGAGCCCAGCTGCGGCGAGAAGCGCGCCCACTCCCCAGCCGATGAGCGAGGACGCGCCGAGTCGGTGCGCCGCGTCCGCGGCGGCGACGAGGAACGGAACGTGAACGAGCGCCGTCGCCGCGAAGAGGATCTTGCGGAAACGCGACATGCGCGGTCGCCGTTTCACGTGGCCAGCTGCGGTCGACATCGACGAGAGAGAGGCGTCACTACGCGAGGCGTCCCTCGACCACGGCTCCGTCGTCGCCGATCGCGCGGATCGACCGCGCGCTGGCCCAGATCGCGATCATGCTCGAGGTCACGCCGATGCTTCCGCTCATGCGGACCCAGCCCGGCGTGGTCGTGTTCGTTCGGCGCAGCAGCCGCGCTTGGGCCGAGCCTGCCCAGGCCTGACCGTCCGCGGTCGTCGCGAGCGAGAGGAGATCGCGCGTGGTCTGGACGGCTTCGAGCTGGCCCTCGAGCTTCGGCGAGAGGGAGAGCGCGTGTCCGCCGACGCCCACGGTGAGCGCGCCGCCGTCAGGCGTCGGTGCGATGCACGCGAGGTGTCCGCCGCAGATCGCGCCGACGTGCTCGACGACACCGAGCTCGATGCGAACGATCGCTCCCCAGTCGCCGCACGCCACGAGGACACCCGACGCAAGGCGCGTGACGGAGCGCAGCCGCGACGTGTTGATGGCGTCACTCACGACGGTGACGCGATCGCCCGAGAACTGCGCGACGACGCCGGCGGTCGAGCCGGGCACGGTGCGCTGGGCGCCGCCGCGGTAGGGGCGCTCGCCGACGAGCGTCGTCGAGCCCGAGCTATCGGCGTAGGCGCCGAGGAAGGTTATTTCCGTGTCGGGAAGTCGCCAGAGGTTGGCCGCGCCGTTCTGCGCGACGCGGCCGACGAGCCCAGCCTCGCCGAAGAAGAGGACGCTGCCGTCGGGGAGCCAGCGAACGCCCCGGATCGCTGCGCGCGGAACATGGGCGGGCAGGGAGGTGGGTATCCATCCGCCTCGCTCCCAGCGCATGATCCCGCTGTTGGAGACACCGACGGCGGCGTCTCCGCCGGGCTGAAGGACGGCGCCGCGGATCGAGCCCGGAGCGAGCGGCGCCGTGAGTACTGTCCACCCCCAGGCCGCCGGGCTCGAGGCGTGCGCCTCGGAAACGCGGTCGAGCGAGGGCGGCGCGGGAGTCGGTCGAACGTGAACGGGGCTGCCGCTACCGTGCATCGGCGGGGCGACGGAGCCGGCGCTGTTCGGGGTGATGCCGCGGATCTGCACGCCCGAGCCGCGCGGCGCCGACGCGGCGGGAATGCGCGACTCGCTCTCGACCCTCGCCGTCACGTCGTAGGCGCCGACCGGTCCACGCGCGAGCGCAGGTTTGTCCTCGGCGGCGGCGCGGAGCGGGGGCTCGATCGCCTTCCAGAAATCCATGATGGACTCGTGTCGTGCAGTCGGATCCGCGGCGAGCGCGCGCGTGAGCTCGCGGTCGAGCGCCTCGATGAGCGGCGACTGGCCCTCGAGCTCCGGCGCGAGCGAGTTGCGGTTCTTCATCAGCGACGGGCGTGGCCCGTTGAGGATGCGCGTCACGATGAGGAGAGGATTCTCCCCCTCGTTGAACGGGAAGGCCGGCTTGCCGCTGAGCATCTCGTACGCGACGGCTGCGAGCGAGAACACGTCGGTGCGCGGGCCGACGCGCTGGTTGCCCTGCTCGTATTGCTCGGGGGGCGCGTAGCCGAGGGAGGCGCCGGCGAGCGCGGTGGTGCGCTGCAGGTTGACCTCCACGAGCTTCACGAGACCGAAGTCGGTGACCTTGGCGATCTCGGTGCCCGCCTCGGTGGCGAGGAGGATGTTGGACGGCTTGAGGTCGCGGTGGACGACCTTCTGCGCGTGCACGACGTCGAGCGCCTGCGACATCATTCGAAGGAGGCGCCGCGAGCGTTCAGCGGGGAGCCCGCGGCCCTTCTGGTCTGCGAGCACCTTCTCGAGCGTCGTACCGTCGACGTACTCGAGAACCGTGAACGGCATCGCGAGCGGTTCCGCGCCGTAGGGCGACGGGATCTGCGCGATCGCGTGGTCGTAAAAGCGGACGATGTACGGGTTCGGCCGCCCCTGCGTCGAGAGCATGCGGAGGACGTCGGCCTCGCGCTTGAAGCGCTTGAGCGTCTCGGGGCCGACGACGTCGGGCCGAAGCACCTTCACGATGACGACGTGGCCCGTCGGGTCGTCCCAGTTCGCTCGGAAGACCCAGCCCTGCCCGCCTTCGCCGATGCACTCGCGCAGGTGGTAGCTCGTGCCGCCGCTCCCGCGTAGCTCGCGGCCCGCGAGCGAGTCGCGGAGAGGCATGAGCCGTGCGTCGGGAGCGGTCACAAGGGAAGGCTACAGGCTCCGGGCCCCAGGCTCCAGACAGACAAGAGGCCCCACAAAATGTCGATTAAACGCGGAAGGGCGGCGCGTTTCCGCGTCGCCCCTCCCGCCTGGCTGCCCGTTCAGGTCTCGAGCAACTTCACGAGTGTGTCTTTGTTCGTCACGCCCACGTGCTGCGCCTTCTTCTCGCCGCCCTTGAAGACCATGACCGTCGGGACGCCGCGGACGCCGTACTTCTGCGTGATGCCGGGCGCGTCGTCGATGTCGAGCTTGCCG
>JANXVA010000376.1 GCA_025351875.1 Myxococcales bacterium
TTGTCTGGATCGGCCATCTTCTTCCGAGCCTTCTCGTCCGTCCGCCGGGCCGCTTCGCGAACGGCTTCGAGCGATGCCCAGGCGTGCGTCTGCGGCAGGAGTCGCTTGAGGAAGTCGCCACCGCCCGCCTCGTCGATCAGATCGGTGTCCCACCATCCGAGCCGACGCGGTGAGCACCGACCCTCGCCTGCCCAGGCGATCGTGAGTTGCATCGCCAGGATCGCGTCGAGCGTCTTGTCGGTCAGCGGCGTCCCCATCGTCGGACGACCGAGGTTAGCAGCAGGCGCTGGTCTCGCGGGGGTTCTCGCTCGCGACGGCTTCACCCGCGGGGTGTAGGCGCTGCCGGAGAAACGGCTGCGTTCCTCGCCCCGCGCTGCTCGCCAACGGGCAAGCCGTAGGAACCGCCGCGCGTGAGGCGGCTGCTCCTCGGCGTCGTCAACGGCGCGCTCGTAAAGCGACCGCTTCCTCGCCGGGCGATCCGGTCGGTCGCCCCAGGTGGGGAGCATCGCGCGTGCTCGCCACCTGGACGTAACAATCCGAAACGCTCAGACACGCCCAGTCCGAAATTACCGATGTTTATGACAATCCGTAACAACCCGAAACGCGATTACCCCCGCCTTGCCAAGGAGGACCTCGCGCGTTCGAATCCGCCGCCTGCGAAGCGCAGCACCTCACTCCATCGCCATCTGAGCCGGCCGCCCTCGCTCCGCGCGCGAACCTCCTTCCGGCGCCGGAACGCGGACGAAGTCCCTCTATTTCAGGCCGATTTCGCGCCAATCGCCGGCAGAAATCTCACCGCCCGCGGACCTCCCTCGCGATCGCCGTGAGGACCTCCCGCACCTTGTCGATCTCCCCCGCGAGCGCCTGCCGCTCCTTCACGTCCATCTCGTCGTGCAGCGCGCGCACCTTCTTGAGCACGGCGGCGCCGCCGAGCGCCTCGCGGATCTTCGCCATCCGCCGCATCAACACCGGCGCCGTCAATCTCACTTGCACCGGCTCGCCCGTCTCCGCGAGCAGCTCGCTCACGTACGCCGTTGTCTTCGTCTGCGTGAGGTTGAACTTCGCGACGTGCTGCGCGGCGTCGCGGAGGCGCCGGTCCTCGCGGAGCGGGAGCAGCAGCTCCTTGCGGCCTGGGTCGAGGCCGCGCCAGGTCTGGTCGGTGATGCGCTTGTCGTACGCTGCGAGGCGCACCGCTACGTAGAGCATGTGTTTCGAGATGCGCAGCGTTGGGCCCCCTGCCCTCCGCACCAGCTCCTGCCACACCGGGTTCTTCGTCTTGTCGTCGAGCGCCGCGGCGGCGTCGCTCGCGAACACCGCCTGCAGGAGCCAGCGACCGAACGCCGAGACCTTCGCCTCGAGCTCGTCGGCGAGATCTGCGCCCAGGCGCAGCGCCTCGCCGAACACCTTCTGCTCGGCGGCATTCAGATGAACCGGCGCCCCGCCATGCTCGGCACGGACAAGTGCGGACGGACGCGCAGGCGATGCCTTCGTACGTTTGGCCATGGCGGCGAGAATACGGCGCAGCCGCGCCGTCGGCAAAGCAACGCTGCGTCACCCCACGTCGCACCCGAGCACCTCGTGGATACCCGTCACGTCTCGACCCCCCGCCCCCCTCACGCGACGTGATACGCCGATCCGAGCCCCCCCTTGCCCCTGCACCTCCACCGCTCCGACAAACTCGAGGTCCTCGTCGATGCGCTCGGCCGCGTCGTCGCCGAGCCGCTCTCCTCGCCGTTCATCGCGGAGACGATCCTCGTGCCGACGCGCGCGCTCGGGCGCTGGCTCGCCCTCCGCCTCGCGGAGCTCCACGGGATCTGGGCGAACCCTCGTTTCGTCACCGCGGAGGCGTTCCTCGACGAGCTCCACCGCGAAGCACTCGGGGCGGCCGACGACGATCCCTTCGCAGGTGACGGCCTCACCTGGTCGTTCGCCGCTGCGCTCCCCGCGCTCCTGACCCACACGTCCTTCGCGAGCGTCGCCGGTTACCTCTCGGCCGATCACGACGCCACCATGCGCATCGCCCTCGCGCAGCGCCTCGCCCGCACGTTCCACGGCTACCTCCTCCTTCGCCCCGAGCTCATCGACGCCTGGGAGCGCGGGCGCGGCGCAGAGCGCACCACCAACGAGACCGCCGCATGGCAGGCCGAGCTCTGGCGCGCGCTCGTCGCCAAGCACGGCGGCGATCACCGCGCCCGACGCCACGCCAACCTCGTCGCCCAGCTCGCCGCCAACCGCCCCGTTGCGGGCCGGCTCCCCGAACGCGTCTCCGTCTTCGCGCCGGAAGCGCTGCCGCCCGCCGTGCTCGACGTGCTCGAGGCCCTCTCCACACGCGCCGAGGTCCACCTCTTCACACGCCGCAACGCTCACCCCCTCGGCGCGTCGATGGCCGCGCGCGGGCGCGCGCTCGACGCCGCGATCACCACCCACGCGGGTGTCGTCACTCACGACGACACCTCTCCGGCGTCCTCGCCTTCCCTCCTCATCCACTCCTGCCACGCCCCGATGCGCGAATGCGAGGTCCTCCGCGACCAGCTCCTCGCCGCACTCGACGAGGACCGCTCGCTGCAGGCCCGCGACATCCTCGTCCTCTGTCCTGATCTCGAGACCTACGCCCCCGTCATCGACGCCGTCTTCGGGATCGACGACGCCGCCGACGGCTTTCTCCCCTATCGCATCGTCGATCGCTCGGCGCGTCGTGAGCTCACCGTGGTCGAGGCCTTCCTCACGCTGCTCGATCTCGCGCCGTCTCGCGCCACCGCCACCGACGTCGTCGACCTCCTCGCGCGAGAGCCCGTCCGCACCAGGTTCTCGCTCGACGAGAACGAGATCGACACGGTGCGTGAATGGGTCGCCGACTGCGGGATCCGCTGGGGCGAGAACGCCGCGCATCGGAAGGACGTGGGCCAGCCTGCGTTTCGCGAGAACACCTGGGGCTTCGGGCTCGATCGCCTGCTGCTCGGATACGCGATGGGGAGTGCCGGGCAGGCCATGTGCAACGGCTGCCTCCCTTACGACGACGTCGAGGGAACGACCAGCAGCACCCTCGGCGGGCTGGCCGCGTTCTGCGAGCAGCTCTTCGCGATCCGGAAGACCCTCCTCGGCCTCGCGACTCTCCCCGCCTGGCGCGACCGTCTCGTCGACGCGCTTCCCCGCCTCTTCAGCGCGCCCTGGCAGACCGAATTCCAGCATCAGATGCTGCGCGCAGCGCTCGACACGCTCGTCGAGCACGCGCTCGCCGCCGGCTTCGATGACGAGGTGCCGCTCTCGGTCGTCCGCGACGCTGTCGCCGCCGATCTCGACGAACGCGCGGCGGCGATGGAGCACGCCCCCGGTGGCATCACGTTCGCTTCGTTCGCGTCGAACCGCTGCGTGCCGGCGCGCATCGTCGTCATGCTCGGCATGAACGACGGTGATTTCCCGCGCGTTGGCCACGCGAGCGCATTCGATCTCGTCGCGATGGCTCCGCGGCCCGGCGATCCCTCGACACGCGACGACGATCGCCAGGCCTTCCTCGACGCATGGCTCGGCGCGCGCGACCGACTCATCATCACGTACATCGGTCAGAGCATCGCCACCAACGCGGAGCGCCCGCCCTCGGTCGCCGTGAGCGAGCTCCTCGACTCCCTCGGCACCGACGCTGCCGCGTCGAAGGTCGTGAAGCACCCGCTCCACGCCTTCAGCCCGAGGTATTTCGGCGACAGCGACGACAAGCGCCTCTTCAGCCACGCCGCAGCGCTCTGCGACGGCGCACGCAGCATGCGCTCCGCCACGGCGAAGCTTCCGCCCTTCGTGCGCCGTCCGCTGCCGCCCGCCGATCGCTCGAACGGCGTCACGCTCGATGCGCTCGTGAGATTCTTCGAGCATCCCATCCGCGGCTTCGTGACGACGCGCGTCGGCGTCTCTCTCGGTTGGGACGTCGCGCCGCTCGAGGATCGCGAGCCCCTCGACTTCGACAAGCTGCAGCAATGGGCGGTCGGCACGGAGCTGCTCGAACGCGCGCGCGACGGCGAGGATCTCGCCACGATGCCCCCCGACGTCGTCGCGCAGGGCGTTCTGCCCCTCGGTATCGTCGGCTGGGCGAGCTACCAGGCCCTCGCCCCGGAGATCATCGCCGTCGCCGAGGCGGTCAACGAGGTGCTCGATCGCAAGGCGCCGCAATCTCCTCGCGAGGTCGACCTCGACATCGCGGGGACGCGCATCACGGGCTGGCTCCGCAACCTCGGCGCGCACGGGCTCGTCCACTACCGCTTCGGGAAGGTGCACGGCCGCACGCGCGTGGGTGCGTGGATTCGCCATCTCGCTCTCCGCTGCATGGGCATCGACAAGCCGACGACGCTCATCGGCAAGAGCGACGGCCTCGTCGTGAGGTACCGCTATGGCGAAGTCGCCGAGCCGGACCGAATTCTCGCGCGCCTCGTCGAGCTCTACTGGCTCGGCCTCGAGGCGCCGCTCCTCTTCCTCCCCGACGCCGCGGCCGCCTACGTCACCGCGCTGCCCGAGGGCGTCGGCAAGGCGGAGAGAGCGGCCGACCTCGCGTACCGCGTCAAATTCGGTCTCTTCGAGACCTGCAAGTACGTCGCGAAGGTGCTCGGCGAACGCGACCCGATCGATCCCGCTTTCTCCCTCTTCTCCGATCCGGACGACACCGCCCGCTACCCCTCGTTCGCCACCGTCGCCCGCGACGTCTTCGAGCCGCTGCTCGCTCACGAGGCGCCTTTCTGATGGCCACCCCGAAGAAGCTCGAGCCGTTCGACGTCCCGCTCGGCGGCACCGTCCTCGTCGAGGCGAGCGCCGGCACCGGGAAGACCCACGCCATCACCTCGCTCTTTCTCCGGCTCGTTCTCGAGCAGGGCGTTCCCGTCCAGAGCATCCTCGTCGTCACGTTCACCGAAGCGGCGACAGCCGAGCTGCGCGACCGCCTCCGGAAGCGCCTTCGCATCGCGCTCGATACGTTCTCCGGAAAGCCCGATCCATCCGACGCGGAGCTGAGCACCTTCGCCGCCAAGCACGCGAGCGCACGCGAGCTGCATGTTCAGCGCGCCACCACGGCGTTGCGTGATCTCGATCTCGCGGCGGTCTCGACCATTCATGCCTTCTGCATGCGTATGCTCCAGGAGCACGCCTTCGAGAGCGGCGCCCGCTTCGACCTCGATTTCCTCGCCGACACCGTGCCGCTCGTGCGCGATGTGGCCGACGATTTCTGGGCTTCGAGGCTCTGCGAGCTCGACGCACCGATGTACCGGCTGGCGGCGCAGGGCATCGATCTCGGGAAGGCACGCAAGATCGTCGCGGCGCTGGCGAAGCGCCCCGCGGATCTGCCGGTGCTCCCTCCGCGCGGCCCTGCCGACGTCGACGCGGCGCGCAAGGAGGCCGATCGCGCGTTCGCGGCCGCTCGCGCGATCTGGCGCGCGGAGGCCGCCGTGATCGGCAAGCTCGTCGCCGACGCAGGCCTGAACGGCAGCTCGTACGCGAAGGCCAAGATCCCCGCGTGGTGCGCCGAGGTCGACGCCTACTTCACGCGCGAGACCCCGACCTACGGATGCTTCACGGCCCTCGAGAAGCTCACGCGCTCGTCACTCGTGGAGGGAACGAACCAGAGGAAGACGACGCCCGCTCACGCCTTCTTCGACGCTACCGAGGACCTCGTCGAGAGACTCTCCTGCCTCTTCGACGCGTTCGTCGTCCAGGGTCTCCGTCGCGGCGCCGTCGAGTACGTGCGCCGCGAGCTCCCCCGTCGCAAGGCGGCGCTGCACACCCAGTCCTTCGACGATCTCCTGACCGCGCTCGACGCCGCCCTGCGCGGGCCTCGGGCGAACGACCTCGCCGCGAGGATCGCCGGGAGGTTCCAGGCCGCGCTCATCGACGAGTTCCAGGACACCGATCCGGTCCAGTACCGCATCTTCCACACACTCTTCCACGCGACGTCGCTGCTCCTCGTCGGAGACCCGAAGCAGTCGATCTACGGGTTTCGGGGTGCCGACGTCTTCTCGTACATGGAGGGCGTCGACGCCGCGCGCGCGCGGTACACGCTCGGGGAGAACCGGCGCTCCGATCCCTCGCTCGTGAAGGCGGTGAACACGATCTTCGCCCAGGCCCGCGAGCCCTTCTTCTTCGACAAGATCGGCTTCGAGGGCGTCGTCGCCCACGCGAAGGAGGACCGCCTGTCGCTGCCCGCGGGCGGAGCCGCCTTCGAGATCCTCTTCGTCGAGCGCGGCCCCGGTGAGGCAACGATCGCGAAGGATCCCCTGCCCGGCCGGCTCGCGCGCGAGATTTCCCGGTTCCTCGCGTCGGGGGCGACCCTCGAAGGCAAGCCCGTCGTCGCCGGCGACATCGCCGTCCTCACCCGCACGAACCGCGAAGCGCGGGAGATCCAGGAAGAGCTGCGACAGCTCAAGATCCCGACCGCCCTGCGCGGCGACGAGAGCGTGTTCGAGTCCGACGAGGCGAGTGACGTCGAGCTGCTCCTCGACGCCGTCCTCGAGCCGACGCGCGCCGGAACCGTGCGGGCCGCGCTCGCCACGTCGGTCGCCGGCCTCTCCGCCGACGAGCTCTTCGCGCTCGAGTCGAACGAGGGCGAGTGGGACCGTCGCTCCGAGGCGTTTCGCTCCTGGGCCACCCACTGGACCGACCACGGCTTCATCCACGCCTATCGCCGCATGCTGACCGAGCTCCGCGCCGAGGAGCGGCTTCTCGCTCTCGTCGACGGCGAACGCCGCATGACGAACCTGCTCCACCTGGGCGAGCTCCTTCATGGCGTGGCCGCACGCGAGCGCCTCGCGCCGACCGCGCTCGTGCGATGGCTCGGCCTCATGCGGGCGGACAAGGAGCTCACGAAGGAGCTCGGCAGCGAGGCGAGCGAGCTCCGCCTCGAGAGCGACGCGCACGCCGTCAAGCTGCTCACGATCCACAAGAGCAAGGGCCTCGAGTACCCCATCGTCTATTGCCCCTCGCTCTTCTCCCAGCGCCTCCCGACCCACGGTGACGTCGCCATCGCGTTCCACGATCCCGACGCCGGCAACGCGCTCACGATCGACGTTCACCCTGAAAAACAGCGGCCCTCGCTGACGAGAGCGCTCTACGAGTACCGGGCGGAAGACCAGCGGCTCCTCTACGTCGCGCTGACACGCGCCAAGCACCGATGCACCGTCGTGTGGGGTCGCACGTTCGGCGGCCAGACGAGCTCGCTCGCGTACACGCTCCACCAGCCCTCGCCTGCGCCGCCCGACCGCTCGCTGCCCGAGGCGGTCACTGCGCGATTCAAGGACATCAGCGACGACGAGCTCCGCCGCGATCTCGCACGACTGGTCGCCGCGTCCGAGGGGACGATCGCGGTCCGGACGTTCGTCGACGGCCCTGCCGAGAGCTACACCGGTGACGTCGCGCGCAACGGCGCGCTGAGCGCTCGCGTCTTCGCGCGCAAGAAGGTCGACACGTGGTTCCGCGTCGGCAGCTTCACCGCGCTCGCGTCGCGCAGGCGCACGCCCACTGCCCCGGAGATCGACGGAAAGGACCGCGACGAGGCCGACGAGCCGACCGATCTCGCGCCTGAGGTGGCCGCACCGGTCGAGCCGGTGGTCCTCCACGAGCTACCGCGCGGGCCGAAGGCAGGAACGATGCTCCATTCGCTCCTCGAGGACCACGACTTCACCTCCACGGACGACGCCGCGCTCGAGGCTCTCGCGGCGGAGAAGCTGAGCGGAGCGGGATATCCGAAGGACGAGTGGAGCGAGGTCCTCGCACGCGGCGTGCGAGAGATGGTCGCCACACCGCTCGACGAAAGCGGTCTCACCCTGTCGAGCATCACGCGCCCGAGGCGCATCGACGAGCTCGAGTTCGTGTTCCCCGTGGCGCGGGACAGATCGCTGCTCACGGCGTCGGCGCTCGCGCGTGCGTTTTCCGCGCATCCGAGCGACCGGGTGCCGGCGTCGTATGCCGAGCGCGTCCGCGGGCTGGGCTTCCTGCCGCTCGAGGGCTTCTTGAAGGGCTACATCGACCTCGTGTTCGAGCACGACGACCGGTTCTACGTCGTCGACTACAAGTCGAACTTCCTCGGGGCGGCGCCGTCGGACTACGCGCTGCCCCACCTCGTGAACGCGATGACGCATCACGATTACTTCCTCCAGTACCACCTCTATGCGCTCGCCGTGCACCGCTGGCTCGGGCAGAGGAAGCGCGGCTACGACTACGATCGGCACTTTGGCGGCGTGTTTTACCTGTTCGCTCGCGGGATGTCGCCGCGCCATCCGGCGCGTGCCGGCGTGTTCCAGGATCGCCCTTCGCGCGCGCTGATCGAAGCCTTGTCGGAGGCCACTCATGGTTGAGACCCTGACGACGCTTCGCGAGGCGAAGCTCCTCTCGATGCTCGACGAGCAGGTCGCCCGCGGCCTGGCACGCCTCGTCTCGGAGGAGCGGCCCGAGGTGATCCTCGCGGCGGCCGTGGCGAGCCGAGCCACGCGGCAGGGACACGTCTGCTTCGATCTCCGGCACGCGGCGACCTTCGCGACCGACGAGGAGGGAACGGCCCACGCGACGTTCCCCGCGACGGAGGCCTGGCGCGCGATGCTCGCGAACAGCGAGCTCGTCGGCCCCCCGGACGACGCGACGAAGCCGCTCGTGCTGACGGGACATCGTCTCTACTTGCGCCGTTACTTCTCCTACGAGAAGCGCCTCGCCGAGAACCTGGAGGCGCGCATCGCGGCGAGCGTCGACGGCCTCGACGCGAAGGTGCTCCGAGACGGCCTCGGTCGCCTGTTTCCGCGCGCTGCGGGAGCAGAGCAGGATCTCCAGCGTCTGGCGGCCCTCGTCGCGGTCGCGCGCCGCTTCTGCATCATCACGGGTGGGCCGGGCACCGGCAAGACGACGACGGTCGTGAAGATGCTCGCGCTGCTGCAGGAGCAGGCGCTCGCGGCGAAGAAGCGTCCGCTCCACATCATGCTCGTCGCCCCCACGGGCAAGGCCGCATTTCGGTTGAAGGAGTCGATCCTGAAGGCGCGCGACGGGCTCGCCTGCTCGGCGCGCGTCAAGGAGCTCATTCCGTCGGACGCGACCACCATCCATCGGCGGCTCGGCTCGATCCCCGGCTCGGCCACACGGTTCCGTCACGATGCCGACAATCCGCTGCCGTGCGACGTGCTCCTCGTCGACGAAGCCTCGATGGTCGACTTGCCGATGATGACGCGCGTCGTGGAGGCGCTTCCGCTCCACGCGCGGCTGATCCTGCTGGGTGATCGCAACCAGCTCGCGTCGGTCGAGACCGGCGCGATCCTCGGCGACCTCTGCGGAGATGCGACGTCTCCCATGTTCTCGGCGCGCTTCGCGGCTCGCTTGAAGGAGCTCGGCGGAGAGGACGTGCCGTTGCGCGCGGGGACGGGTGACGGGCCTGGGATCGCCGACTGCGTGGTCCAGCTCCAGAAGAGCTGGCGCTACGGCGAAGGCAGCGGCATCGAGAAGCTCGCGCTGTGCATCAACGCCGGCGACGATGAGGGCGCCGCGGAGATCATCGGCGGTGGGGCGTACGGGGATATCGCGTTGCACGACGCGATCGCGGCGAAGGACCTCGGCGCGACGCTGCGTGCCGAGTCCGTGGCCGGATACGGCGCCTATCTTGGCGCGGGCTCGCCGATTGATGCGGCGGGCGCATTCGGCAACTACCGCGTGCTCTGCGCGCACCGCGACGGGACGTACGGCGTGGAGGCGCTCGGTCCTCTCCTCGAGAAGGCGCTCGCGGACAAGGGCCTCTTGAAGATCGACGGCCCCTGGTACGCGCGTCGCCCGGTGCTCGTGAAGGAGAACGACTACGCCGTGAAGCTCTTCAACGGCGACGTCGGCATCGTGTTTCCCGATGCCGCGGACCCGCGAAAGCGGCGCGTCCACTTCGTGACGGCGGACGGCGAGGATCGCCCGCTCGCGCCGTCGCGCCTTCCCGCGCACGAGACGGCGTTCGCGATGACCGTCCACAAGTCGCAAGGCTCGGAGTTCGACGCGGTCGCGGTCGTGCTCCCGGACACGGCCACGAAGGTGCTCACGCGCGACCTGCTGTACACGGCGGTGACGAGAGCGCGTAAACGCGTGTCGATCTTCGGGAGCATCGACGTGTTCCGCATGGCCGTGACGCGTCCGATCGTTCGAGCGTCGGGGCTGCACGACCGCCTCTGGGCGAAGGCCTAACCAGCTGCCGAGCGCATCTTCGATGGCGCGCTTGATCATCGTCTCGGGGCGAAGCAGCAGCCTTCACCTCCCGTGGTACGCGCGGCAGGAAGTGCTCCACCTCGCGCTCCAGCGCATCCGGCTCGTGGACGGCCCGTGGCCCGTGCCGCCGCCGCTGTTCGAGTAGTCGTACTTTCCCGTGATGATCCCGCAGAGACGCGCCTGGCTGTGCGCCACGAGCTCGCCGGTGCTCCCGACCGCGGAGAACTTGTAGAGGTGTTTCGTTCTTCGCGACGCTGACGTCGGACCACTTGAGGCCCTTGATCGACCAGACCGAGAGCAGCGCGGTGCCTTCATCGAGCTTGTCGAACGTGTCGCTCATCCTCGGCCTCGCGATGGCCAGCGCCGCCTCGAGGGTCGAGGCCTTCTTCATCTTGTCGAACCCCGTCTCCGGGGGAGGCGGCGGCGGGGCCGGCGGCGCGACGGCCACGGCACTCCCCGCAGCATCCTCCGCGGTCGCTCCCACGGGTCTCGAACATCCAAGCGACCCCTGCGTGACGACTGCCGCGCAGAAACAAGCGATCACCGACTTCTTCGAGGTTCCCCTTTGCGTTACCGCGAGAGCACGCTCATCTTCGCGCAGGCGTGCGACGTAACGTGTCGCTGCCGGACAGGAGGTACGGCCTCACGCCTGCTCCGCCATCACGCTCCTCAGGGGCAGAACTGCGTCGGCGAGCCCACGAGCGCGCCGGTGTTGTCGAGCGGCGCGCAGCACCCGCTACGGCACGGGTCGTTCGTCGCGCAGCGCGCGGCGCACGATGTACCCGTCACGGTCGACTGGACGCAGACGGCGTTGGCGCAACACGGTTGCCCCGTTTGCGTGCTGCAATCACCGCCTGGCGTCGCGCACGAGCCCGCGCAGTACAAGGCCGGAGCACAGACAGCCTCCGAGCCTTCGATGAGGACCTTGCAGCAGCCGCTCGTGCACTGCGAGTCCTCGAGGCAGGTCGTCGGCGCCTACGGCCTTCGCGGGGTCCTTCGTGTCGAAGACGCGACGTAGCCACCCCGGATCTGCTGAGGAGGTGGTAGTCTCCCGGGAGTGACCGCCACCGGTGCTCGACGTCGTGGGCGTTGGGCCATCGGCCATGACTCTGTTCCTCGCGCAACTGATTCCATCCATGGCGGCGAGCAAGCGAGCGACGGATGAGCTCGAGCGCACGGTCGCGGTCCGTGCGCGGAACCACTCGCGCACACCTCATTTCGCGTCGTGCTTGCGGCCCGGGCGCGCAGCCGCCAACATCGCCGGGCGATATCTGCACCCTTACGGAGTTTCCCGCGCATGGCGTCGAACACGACATTTCAGAAGCGACAGAAAGAACGCGCTCGGCTCGACAAGCAGCGAGACAAGTCGGAGGAAAAGAAGCTCCGGCGCGAGCAGCCCAACGCGCGCGTGACGGGTGAGCCCGGCGTCGATCCGGACATCGCCGGCATCATTCCAGGACCCCAGCCGGTCCCCGACGAGTTTCTGTGATGTTCGATTGATCGGGTCCTGCGACGGCACATCCGTGATCGCGTGTGCTCTGCATGTCTCTGCCCACCAAGCTTGCTTCGAGATGCGCAGCGTCGGCCCCCCTGCCCTGCGCACCAGCTCCTGCGTCACCGGGTTCTTCGTCTTGTCGTCGAGCGCCGCGGCGGCGTCGCGCGCGAACACCGCCTGGAGGAGCCAGCGACCGAACGCCGAGACCTTCGCCTCGAGCTCGTCGGCGAGACTGCGCCCAGGCGAAGCGTCACCCCTGCGCCAGCGTCGCGAACCTGTCGAACAGCGCGCCCGCCATCGCATACTCCAGGCGCCACGTGATCCCGATCGGACGGTCGCCGCTCGCGGCCTCGAGCGCCACCGGCCCGAGGAACGCGTACGGCGCATCGGGATCGCTCCGCACGAACAAGAAGAACGACCACCCGTTCTTGGGACTCTCGAGGTAGCGACGCCCCGAAGGCCGCGACACGCTCGCCGCCGACTGCGTCTCCCAGTGGAAGAGCGTCGGGCTGATCGCATAGTCGCGGTAGCGCGTGCTCGGCGAGAAGCTCGACGCGGACTTGTCGAGCGTCACGAAGAGGATCTCTCGCTTCTCCTCGGGCAGCATCAGGATGCCGCTCTGCGGCGTCACCCGATGCGCTCGGAGAGAACGTCGGCGAGCTGCGAAAGCTCGGCGCGGATCGGCGCGCGCGAGGTGAGCCAGCTCGCGACGTCGGCCGAGTCGCGGAGGACGCCGCGGTGATTGAGCTGAAAGTCGACCCTCGTCCGGGGCAGCTTCCGTCCACGTGCTAGTGAACCGCAACCGATGATCTCCGAGGAAGACGCACTTTTTCGCGCGCGGCGCGCCGCCGAGGAGCGCGGCTGGTCCTGGACCGAGCCCATTCACGTCACACGCGCCCGCGCGTACGTGATCGTCGGGCGCGTCACGTACGAGGTTCGGACCAACGCCCTCTCTCGCGGGAACAACCTGCGCATCGTCATCGACGCGACGGACGGCACCGTCCTCGAAGCCCACCGCTTGCCACGCTGAGCCCACATCACCGGGACCTACGGATTCACGGCGAATGCTGGCGCCTGACCTCTCTCCGCGGCAGCCATTGCGCGAATCTCCAGCCGTTCGCGTTGCGCGATTCGCGATTCGCGAATATCTTGAAGGTGTGAGCTTGAAGTCCCAAGACGTCCTCGTGCTTCTGAAGCTCGCCGCGCATCGCGAACGTGCGTGGTCGTACCCTGGCCTCGGCATCGAGCTGGGTATGAGCTCGTCGGAGGTGCATGCGGCAATCAAACGAGCTGCGGAGGGAGGGCTCTTCCACATCGCCAGGCGCGCGGTGAACCGGCACGCGCTTCTCGAATTTCTCGTGCATGGGATGAAGTACGTGTTCCCGGCGGCGCGCCACGGTCTGACGCGAGGGATGCCGACCTCTCACGCCGCCCCTCCCCTGAAGGCCCAGTTCCGAGGGAGTCAGGACCTTCCGCCCGTGTGGCCGGATCCGGAGGGAGCCGTCCGCGGCGAGGCACTGGAGCCGCTCTACAAGTCCGTACCCCACGCCGCCCGTGCCGATGCCGCGCTCTACGAGTGGCTTGCTCTCGTCGATGCGGTACGCGCAGGTCGAGCGCGTGAGCGCGAGCTCGCCGTCAAAGAGCTCGAGAGTCGCCTGTCGTGAAGAACAGCGAGAACCTGCTTCTCGTCGTCAAACGACTCGGGGCGCTACGTGCCCGCGTCGTGTTCGTGGGAGGAGTCGTACGCGAGCTTCTCATGACAGACGAGGCGGCTACGCCCGAGCGCGCCACTGACGATGTCGACGGGATCGTCTCGATCTCCTCTCGCGTCGAGTACTACGAGCTCGCAGAGCAGCTCCGCACGCTCGGCTTTCGCGAGGACAGCAGCGAGGGAGCACCGCTGTGCCGATGGCTGGTCGCTGGTGTCGTCGTCGACGTCATGCCCGACCGTGGAGATATCTTGAACTTCGGAAACCGGTGGTACACGGACGCAATCACACATGCGATCGAGCCAACCGT
>JANXVA010000524.1 GCA_025351875.1 Myxococcales bacterium
CGAGACCCTCGAGGACGACGTCGAGCTGCCCAAGATCGTGATGACCTGGCAGAGCCCGAAGCACTTCGGGCCGGGCGACGCCGAGCTCGATCTCCTCGCGACCTCGCTCGCGACCGGCAAGGCGAGCCGCCTTTACAAGGCGCTCGTCTACGAGCAGAAGATCGCGCAGACCGCCTCTGCCGTGCAGGACTCCTCGGTCCTCGGCTCTCGTTTCACGGTCGACGTGATCGCGCGCCCGGGTGTCTCGCTCGACAAGCTCGAGGCCGCGATCGACAAGGAGCTCGACAAGGTCCGCAGGTCGCCGCTCGCCGACGAGGAGCTCGATCGTGCGAAGAACCTCATCGAGACGTCTTTCGTCGTGCGTCTCGAGGGCGTGCGCGAGCGCGCTTCGCTCCTCAACATGTACCAGGCCGAGGTGAAGGACCCGGGCTTCGCCACGAAGGATCTCGAGCGATACCGTCGCGCGACGAAGGAGCAGATCCGCGCCGTCGCCGCGACGTACGTCCTGCCGAACGCGCGCGTCGTGCTCCGCGTCGTACCGAAACCAAAGAAGCCCGAACCGACCGAGAAGGCGACGAAGAAGGGAGACAAGAAGTGAAGACGCGTCTCCTCACCGTTCTCGTTTCGGCGATCGCGCTCGGTGCTTGCGGCGGAGGCGAGGTTCATCCGCCTGTCACGCCGCCGCCCGTCACGCCGCCGCCCGTCACGCCGGCCGCGCCGCCCGCCGATCTGCTCGGCGCGCGCCCCGGGCTTCCGCCTCCGCCGCCATTCGTCCCGCCCGTCCCCGTCGCGTACACGCGGCCGAACGGAATGACCGTGTGGCTCCTCGAGCGGCACGCGCTGCCCATCGTATCGATCCAGGTCGTCGTGCCCGCGGGGGCGGCGAGCGATCCGGCCGACAAGGGCGGCGTCGCGCTCGCGGCTGCCAACATGCTCGACGAGGGTGCCGGTGCCCGTGGAGCGCTCGACATCTCGCGTGACGTCGACCGCCTCGGCGCGACGCTCTCGACCGGCGCCTACGCGGACTACGCATTCGCCGCGCTCACGACGCTGAAGAAGAACCTCGGCCCAGCGAGCGCGATACTCGGCGACGTCATCGTCAAGCCGACCTTCTCGGCCGCGGAGTGGAAGCGCGTCCACGACCTCTGGATGAACGAGCTCAAGGCACGGGCCAGCGAGCCGGACGCCGTCGCGAACGTCGTGTCGCTTCGCCAGCTCTTCGGGACCGAACCCTACGGTCACCCGACCAACGGCACGCTGAAATCGGCGGCGAGGGTGACTCTCGAGGACGCCAAGCAGTTCTATGCCGCGTCGTGGCGTCCCGAGCGCGCGACGTGCGTGGTCGCGGGTGACGTGACGCGTGCCGAGCTCGACCCGATGCTCGACCAGATGTTCGCCGGATGGAAGCCGGCCGCGGCGAAGCCTGCGGCCCCCGTCACACCTTCTGTCGCTCCGAAGGCGGCCGATGTCGGCGTGCGTCGCGTCGTGGTCGTCGACCGCCCCGACGCGCCGCAATCGGTGCTGGCGCTCGTTCGGCCCGGCGTCGCCGCGGGCGACCCGGAGGCTCCGCCGCTCGTTCGCGTGAACACGGCGCTCGGCGGCAGCTTCACCTCGCGGCTGAACCAGGACCTCCGTGAGGAGCACGGCTGGAGCTACGGCGCGCGGTCTCGCTTCTCCTTCACGAAGACGCGCGGTCTCTTCTCGGCGCAGGCGGCCGTGCACACCGAGCACACCGGTGAGGCTCTCAAGGCGA
Source organism: Myxococcales bacterium (assembly GCA_025351875.1). Taxonomy (GTDB): domain Bacteria; phylum Myxococcota_A; class Polyangia; order Polyangiales; family Polyangiaceae; genus Labilithrix. The sequence continues at coordinate 1,754 of JANXVA010000524.1, forward strand.
TGATTGCCGACGTCGAAGCCGTGGCCCGCGAGGGGCTCACCGACGAGGAGGTCGAGAAGACGCGCCTCATCGCGCGTGGCGAGCTCGTCGATGCCTTCGAGAGCGTCGAGGCCGCCGCACGTAGGCTCGCGCGCAACGCGGGTGTCGGCCTCCCGGCCGATCACGAGGCGAAGGCGAGCGCCGTGCTCGACCGCGCGACGAAGGACGACCTCCGCAAGCTCGCTGCGAGCCACGTCGACCCGCGGGGCGCGATCATCGTGATCGTCGGACCGCGGGCGAAGATCCAGCCGCAGCTCGAGAAGATCGGGATCACCACGCTCGTCGCGAGCACGCCCGAGGGCGATTGATGGGCGCGCCGTCGATCACGCTCGCCCCTGGGGCGGAGAACAACGCGTTCGCGACCATGCTCTGCGACCTCGTGAAGCAGAACCTCGAGAGCAAGCCGCACAAGGCCAAGGACTTTCACGCGCTCGCGCGGGGCCGCGGCGCGACGATCGCGCTCGTCGCGGACGACGCCGAGGTGGCGCTCACCCTCGAGTTCCGTGACGGCAAGCTCGTCCTCCACGACGGAATCAAGGGCGTGCCGGATGTCGCGGTGCGCGGCTCGGCCGACTCGATCATGGCCATGTCGAACATTCCGCTCACCCGGCCCCTCGCGCTCCCCATCCCGACCGATCGCACCTCGCTCGACGTCCTCGTGACCATGGTGAAGGCCACGCGGACGGGAGAGCTCAAAGTGCACGGAATGATTGGAAACCTTGGCGTCCTTTCGCGCTTGACCCGGGTGATGAGCGTCAACGGCTAGGCCGTGTGCAACGAGCACGACCTGGACTCCCGAAGGTCTAGCGGCGCTTGACACCATTCCGCTGCGCTCGTAGGTTGCGCGCCCCGTAGGTGGTGAAAAACCGCCGAGAATGTCCAGCTCTTCGCGGCCTCGTCCTCGCAGAGCGCATGTTTACAAGGTTTAGATCATGGCCGTTTCGATCCGACTCTCCCGCCAGGGCACCAAGAAGAGGCCCTTCTACCGCGTCGTCGTCACCGACTCGCGCAGCCCGCGCGGCGGAAAGTTCCTCGAGAACCTCGGGACGTTCGATCCGGCCAAGGAGATCAAGGACTCGTCGCTGAAGATCGACCAGGAGCGCCTCGCCTACTGGCGTGGCACTGGCGCGACGCCCTCGCCGACGCTCGTGAAGCTCCTCAAGGAGCTCGGCAAGCACGAAGTCTCCGCGAGCGCGGCGAAATAAGCTCCGATGAAGGAGCTCATCAAAGCCATCGCCGTCGAACTGGTGGACCACCCCGATCAGGTGGTGGTCACGGAGATCGCGAGCGAGCACAACTGCTTGATCGAGCTGCGCGTGGCGAAGGAAGACGTCGGCAAGGTCATCGGCAAGGAAGGCCGCACCGCCCAGTCGATGCGCACGATCCTCGCGGCGGTCTCGACCAAGCTCGGCAAGCGCGCTCACCTCGACATCGTCGACTGACGGCGCTGCACGCGCGCCCTGCCCCCCGAAGTCCGCCGAAGTTCTCATGCACCCGGATGACTGGGTACCGCTCGCCGAGGTCGCCCGCCCGCATGGCGTGAAGGGCGAGCTCCGGCTCCGGCTCTTCAACGCATCGAGCGATGTGCTCCTCGGTCAGGAGGAGGTGCTCGTGCGTCTCCCCGAGGGGGGCGAGGAGCACGAGGTCTCCGTCGAGCGTTCGCGCCGTGCCGACGACGCGATCCTGATGAAGCTCTTCTCGGTCGACGATCGCAATCGCGCCGAGGACCTTCGCGGCGCCCACATCTGCGTGCGCCGTCGCGACTTTCCCGAGGCCGAACCCGGCGAGTTCTACGCGATCGACGTGGTCGGCGCCGAGGCGAGGGTCGCGGGCGAGCGCGTGGGCATCGTGGCCGAGCTCATCACGTACCCGAGCATCGAGGTCCTCCTCGTCCACGCCGACGACGGCAAGGGCGACTGGGAAGTGCCGCTCACCGAGATGTTCATCGGTCGCGTCGACGTGCCCGGCAAGGTCGTCGATCTCGTGACGCTCGATGACATCGAACGCACGCCGCGCCGCAAGGACAAGCCGAAGAAGGATGACGCCACCAAGGCGAGCGACGAGGGCCCTGCCTAGTGCGCGTCGATGTCGTGACGCTGTTTCCGGAGCTGTTCGAGACGTTCCTGAAGACCAGCTTCGTCGGCCGCGCGATGACAGGCGGGCAGCTCACCGCGCGCTTTCGTTCGCCCCGCGATTTCGGCCTCGGCAAGCACAAGAGCGTCGACGACACTCCCTACGGCGGCGGAAGCGGCATGGTCATGCGCGTCGACGTCATGGTCGCTTGCATGGAGGCGCTCGACACCGAGGCGGAGGCCGCGGGGCTTCCTCGCGCCCGTCGTGTCCTCCTCACCCCGCAGGGCACTCCCTTCGTGCAGTCGATCGCGGCGCGCTTCTCGACGACGCCCGCGGTGATGCTCATCTGCGGCCGCTACGAGGGCTTCGACGAGCGCATCCGCGGCTTCGTCGACGAGGAGGTCTCGCTCGGTGATTTCGTGATGACGGGCGGCGAGGTCGCCGCGATGGCGATGATCGAGGCGTCGGTACGGCTCATCCCCGGCGTGCTCGGCAACGAGGAATCGACGCACGAGGAGTCTCACGGCGAGGGGGGGCTTCTCGAGTATCCGCACTACACCCGTCCGGCGGACTTCCGCGGCCAGGGCGTGCCGGAGGTCCTCGCGTCGGGGAACCACGCGCACATCGCGGCGTGGCGAAGGGCGCAGTCGATGGAGCGAACGCGCACGCGTCGGCCCGATCTGATCGAGCATGTCGAGGCGGCCGTGTTCGAGAAGCTCGCGAAGGCGAGGAAGGAGAGCGCGGGATGAGTCGCAGCCTCGCGATCGCTCTCGTCCACAGGCCGGTGCTCGACAAGGAGGGCCTGGTCGTCACGACCGCGCTCACCAACATCGACGTCCACGACCTCGCGCGCAGCGGCCGCACGTACGGCTGCACCGACTACTTCATCGTGCACCCCGTCGAGGTGCAGCGCGAGCTGACGAGCCGCATCGTTGGACACTGGACGGACGGCTCGAGCGCCAAGCGCATCCCCGACCGGAAGGATGCGCTCTCGATCGTCCGCGCCGTACCGACGCTCGAGGATGCCGTGACCGCGCTCGGTACCGCGTCCGAGGTCGAGGTCTGGGTGACGGCCGCGCGCGTGCTCGCCGGCAAGGAAACGCTCACCTTCGCGGCCGCGCGCGAGCGTCTCGAGAGCGCTTCCGGCGGCCCGGTGCTCCTCGTTTTCGGGACAGGCTGGGGCCTCGCCCCCGAGGTCATCGACCGCGCGCACGCCGTTCTCGAGCCGATCCGCGGTGCAGGCGATTGGAACCATCTCAGCGTCCGCTCGGCGTGCGCCATCGCCCTCGACCGCCTCCGCTCGCCACGCTGACTTCGCCGGTCAGGTTGGTCGGTGCGCCAGGACGATCGGGGGCGCGTCCGGGGACGTCTCGACGAGCGGAGGCTCGATCTCGAGGCCGCCGGGTTTCCCCGCAGCGCACTCGACCAGGACGATCCGCGCCTTGTCGTGGGCGCGACCGTGGACGGCGCGAAGGCGCTTCGGCTCGAGCCCGCGGGCACGTAGCTCGAGGAGGAGCGTCGTGACCTCGATCGCCGGATAGACGACGCAGACGCGTGCACGGCGCCCGGCGACTCTCCGCGCGGCGTCGAGGAACCCCGCGAGCGAGCCGCTTCGCGCCTGCGCTCGCGACGCCGCGGGCAACCGCCCGCGGCCCGGCTCGACGTACGGCGGATTGCAGACGACGAGATCCGCAGCCCCCGCCGGTACGAGACTCGAGTCGCTCACGTCCGCACGAACAATCGCGATCCTGTCTGCCCAACCGTTCGCGATCGCGTTGGCCTCCGCGAGCTTGGCCAGCGCGGGATCGATCTCGACCATCGTGACGTGCTCGGCCGCGCCGAGGTGCACCAGCGAGAGCCCGACACCGCCGACGCCAGCGCCGAGATCGAAGGCGGTATGCGCGTGGCGAGGAGCGATCGTGCCGAGCGCGCCGGCCGCGAATGCGCCGAGGAGCACGGCGTCGACGTTGACACGATAGCCACGGCCCTTCGCCGGCTGCGCGAGCAAAACGCGACCGCCGAAGAGCGTGTCCTGGGTGGTGCTCGTTATTTCTGCCACGGACGACGGCCGCGGAAGCTCAGCGCCGTGACCGCACCCGGGAACGTCTGCACCGTGTACGTGCCGAGCAGGACCGTCTGGCCGCTCGACTTGCCGACGGCGCTCACCTTGATGGGCGTGTTGGTCGGGAGGTTCAGCGTGCCGAAGAGCCCGAGCTTGCTCGTGCCGAGCGAGCCGCGCGACTTGTCCGGAAGCGGGTCGGACTCGTTCTCGCCGAAGTAGAACATGTCGCCTTCGTGTGCGACGTCGGTGTCGACGGTCGCGCCGGACAGGCGTACGTCGCCGCAGTCGTGAACCTCGCCTGCGAGGAGCCCCTTGTCCGCCCGGACGGTGAAGCCACCCGCCGCCGACGCGACGGTGTTGATGTCGGTCGCGGCGACCGCGGCCGGGTCGTACTTGACCTCGTCCCCCGCCTGCACGGCCGAGTTGGCGAAGAAGATGTTGTAGTCGTAGAGCGCCGCCCACTGCTCGCCGCCGGCCGCGTCGGACGTCTTGATGATGAGCGGGGTCTCGGTGGGGATCCCGGCGTACGTGAAGCCGCGGAACGTGCAGCCGCCGTCGGGGCACTTCTTCAGCCACGCGGGCTTCGGCATCTGCGGCGGGTTCTTGGCGTCGTCCTTCGTCGTCTCCACCGCAGCGCCGACGAGCTCGCCGAGCGCGCCGTCCTTGCCCTCCTTGTAGATCTCGATCTTCACGCCGGCGGAGTCGCCACCGCTCGAGAAGACGCGAAGGAAGCCCGCGAGCGTGACGGTCTTCGAGGTGCCGAGGTCACCCGGGTTGTCGAGACACCCGAGCTGGATGGTCGGGTCGCTCGAAGAGTTGCGGTTGAGGCCGGTGCCGCGCACGAGCTCCTGCGTCGGAGGCTGCACGAAGGTGCAACACGCCTCGACGGTGCGCGGTGCGTTGCACTTGTTCGGGCTCGCGTTCGCCGCGAGCGTGCACGACTTGCAGAAGTCCGCCTTGCCCAGCACGGGCGCGCCTTCGCAGCTCGCGGTCCCGCCGGCGCCGGCATCGGCGAGCGGCGCCGAGTTGGACGAGCTGCACGCGGTGGCAACGACGAGGAGCGCACCGCACAAGGAAGAGAAGAGGGCCAGGCTGCTACGAGGCTTCATGTCGTGTGGTCATAGTCGAAGGTGCGACCGCTCCGCATGGGCCACGCGAACGGATGTGCCAATTCCCGAAAAGAAGTGATGTTTCATGGTGATGAGCGACGTCTCAAGATCGCCTCACGGCGTCGAGCGCGCGGGCTCGCCTGCAGGGCCGCCCTGCGGCATGGTGCGGGCGTGCGGCCATCGAGTCCCAAGGAGCGCATCGTCGCGGAGGCACGGCGCCTCGGCTTCGACGCCGTGGGGGTCGGTCGCGCCGATCTGCCGCTCGACGCGGACTTCGACCGGTACGAGGCCTTCGTCGACGACGGAATGCACGGCGGGATGTCGTGGCTCGCCGCGTCCCGCGAGGCGCGCAGAGCGCTCGACAGCGACCACATCTTGCTCGGGGCGAAGAGCGTCATCTGCGTCGCGCGTCGCTACGGGCGCACGGAGGACGAGGAGCGGGCCGACCCCGCGCTCGCGCGGTCCATCGCTCGCTACGCCCGCGGCCGCGACTACCACAACGGGCTCCGCAAGAAGCTTCGCAAGATCGCGCGCCTCGTACGCACGCTCGGGACCGCCGAGGAGCCCGCCCAGGCCCGGCCGATGTGCGATGACGCGCCCGTGCTCGAGCGGGCCTGGGCCGCCCGAGCAGGCCTTGGATTCGTTGGCAAAAATGGGTTGATCATCGTCCCCGGCGTAGGGTCGCTCGTTCTCCTCGGCGAGGTCGTGACGACGCTGGTGCTCGAGCCCGACCCACCCATCCCCGAGCGTTGCGGCGCGTGCACGCGCTGCCTCGACGTGTGCCCGACGAAGGCGTTCGTGAAGCCGTTCGTGCTCGATCCGCGCCTCTGCGTCGCGTACCTCACCATCGAGCACCGCGAGGCCATCCCCGAGCCGCTCCGCGAGGGGATCGGCGACCGGCTCTTCGGTTGCGATGACTGCCAGACCGTCTGTCCGTTCAACGCGAGCTCGCGGCAGAAGCCGCGCGCCGGCGGCGACGCACGCTTCGAGGCCGACCCGCGCTGGGCGACGACGTCGCTTCGCGACCTCGTCGTCCTCGACGAGCCAGCCTACGCGCGCCTCCGCGAGGGGACGCCCGTGGCGCGCGCCACCCGGATCGGGCTCGCGCGCAACGCCGCGGTGGTGCTGGGCAATCGCGGGAGCTCCGACGACCTGGAGACGCTCGAGACCGCCCGGCGTGGCCACGACGCGGACATCGTCCGCGAGGCCGCCGGCTGGGCGGTGACGCGCATCGAGGAGCGTGCGCGCGACGCCGCGAAAGAGGGATGACGAGAACGCCTTGCGGCGTTCCAGAGACGCGGTAGAGAAGGGCGACGACGATGGCACGCGCGCTGCTTGACGGTGGTCGAGCAACTCTCGACTGCGGAGAGGCGCGTACCGACAAGGGGAAGTTACATGCGTTTTGCACCCGTTGAGACGGCTCTGGCCCTCGTGCTGGGGGTCGCTTTCTCCATGTCCGCAGGGTCCGCGCTTGCGCAGGAGTCCAGCATCGACGCCGCGCGGGACCAGGCGAAAGCCGCACCGGCGAACGGCGAAGCCGCGCTCGCTCACGGCCGCGCGCTTCGCAGGGCGGGCCGCGAGGCCGACGCCCTCGTCGAGCTCCGCCGCGGGGTTGGGACGAGCGCCGGCAAGGCCGAGCTCGTCGGCCGCCTCGAATGGGAGCTAGCGAGGGCGCACGTCGCGCGGCGGGAGTTCGAGCCCGCCATGAGCGCCTGCAAGGCGATGGCGAAGGTCGCTGCCGCCGCGAGCCACGTCTGCGCCGCGGAAGGACACCTGCTCTGGCGTCGAGGCACCGAGGCCGAGCTCGAGGTCGCTCAGGCCCTCAAAGGAAGCCCGCCTCCGGAGGTCCAGTACTTCGCGAAGGTCGCTCTCGGTCGCGCGCAGGAGCTGGCCTCGAAGGATGACGCCGCGGAGGCGTCGTACCGCGAGGCCGTCAAGATCGCGGACACTCGCCCCGACGCGCACGTCTTGCTCGGCCTGCTCCTCGATCGCATCGGGAAGGACGGCATGCCCTCGCTCCGCAAAGCCGCGGAGGTCGACGCGAACGATCCCGTCGCGCAGCTCGAGCTCGGTCGCGCGCTTCCTGCCGGGAGCCGCGAGTCGATCGCCGCGCTCGAGGCCTCGGTCGCGCAGCGTCCCACGAGCACCGAGGCGCTGCGTGCGCTCGGTGAAGGATACGTCTCCGCGAACCGCCTCACCGACGCACGTCGGATCGTGGCGACCGTCCTCAAGCTCGCGCCCCACGACGTGAGCACGCACGTCGTCGCCGGGCGCCTCGCGCTCGCCGAGGGTCAGGCCGACGAGGCGATCAAGGAAGGCGAGACCGCCGCGAAGCTGATGCCGAACGTGCAGCCCGCGCGTCTGCTCGTCGCCGACGCGTACGCGAAGAAGGGCGAGATCGATCTCGCCGTGGAGGCCTACCAGGCGGCCTTCGGTCTCGACCACTCGGACCCGACGCCCCTCGTGAACGCCTCGGCCGCATGCCTCGCCGCGGGCCGAGTCACCAGCGCAAAGGCCTTCAGTGTGCGGGCGACCAAGGACTTCGGCTCGAACGGCGCCGCGTGGACGGCGCTCGGCGATGCCCTCGCCGCTGACCGCGACTTGCCGGGCGCGAAGCTCGCGTACGAGACGGCCAAGAAGGCCCGCGGCGTCGACGCTGCAGCGATCGACAAGAAGCTTTCGCGCCTCAAGTGACCTCGCGCCAAGGCTGATCTAGGGTGCGCACCGATGTCGGACCTCGGGGCGCGCATTCTTGCCGGAGACCAGCGGGCGGCCGCGCGCGCGATGCGCAACGTCGACGACCGCATGCCGGGCCATCTCGAGCTGCTCAAGGAAATTTTTCCGAGCACCGGCCGCGCCTTCGTCGTCGGGGTCACGGGTAATCCGGGCGCCGGCAAGAGCACGCTCACCGATCGACTGATCGAGCGCTACCGCGCCGGCGGCCGAACGGTCGGTGTCATCTGCGTCGACCCGTCGAGCCCGTACACGGGCGGGGCGATCCTCGGCGATCGCATCCGCATGACCAGGCACGCGACGGATGCGGGCGTGTTCATCCGATCGGTCGCGACGCGCGGTCACCTCGGCGGCCTCTCGCGTTCCGCGCGTGACATGGTGCGCGTGCTGGACGCGTATGGCTGCGACGTCGTCATCGTCGAGACGGTGGGCGTCGGCCAGGATGAGCTCGAGATCACGCGCACCGCGCACTCGACGCTCGTCGTCATGGCGCCCGGCATGGGCGACGAGATTCAGGCGATCAAGGCGGGGATCCTCGAGACCGCCGACGTCTTCGCGGTGAACAAGGCCGACCGCGACGGCGCAGATTCCACGATGCGCGACCTCGAGCTCATGATCGCGCTCGGCACCGAGACGATGGTGGCCTCCGGAAAGAACCGCGCTCATGTCGTGCACGGCGGCGTGAAGGTGGACATGATCCCGTCAGGGCCGGAGACACCCGACCAGGAGCGCTGGACGCCGCCCATCGCCAAGTGCATCGCCACGAGAGGCGAGGGGATCGCCGAGCTCGTCGAAGCGCTCGATCGCCACCGGGCATGGCTCGACGGCACGCAAGCCGGACGCGCGCGCCGGCACCTCCGCCTCGCCGAGGAGCTTCGCGAGTCCCTCCGCGAGACGCTCATCGAAGCGGCGACGCACGCGCTGGGCGGCGAGATCGAGCGCGCGGTGAGCGACGTCGAAGCGAAGACGATCGATCCCTACACCGCGACCGAGCAGCTCCTCACGGCCTTCCGCGCCCGCTAGCCAGACGGAGGCCTCCGAGGCTCCGAGTGGTCTCGTATCGCGCTAGGTGACGACCGTGAGGACGCGCGGGGACCGGGCGGGTTTGCGGCCCACGTTCTCGGCCTTGAAGGCGCTGGGGCACGCGTCGCGGATCCCACACTTGTCGCATGCGGGCTTGCGCGCGAAGCAGACGCGGCGGCCGTGGAAGATGAGGATGTGGCTCGTGATGTTCCAGCGCTCGCGCGGGAGCCGCTTGCACAGGTCCTTCTCGACCTTCACGGGATCGGTGTTCTTCGTCCACCTGAGGCGCGTTGCGAGACGGCCCACGTGCGTGTCGACGACGACGCCGTCGGGCGTGTTCCAGATGACGCCCAGGACGACGTTGGCGGTCTTCCGGCCTACACCGGGGAGCTTCACGAGATCATCCATGCTCTGCGGGACGTTCCCACCGTGATTCTCGACGAGCGCGCGCGCGAGGCCGACGAGGCTCTTCGCCTTCTGCCGGAAGAACCCGAGCGTCGCGACGAGCGGCTCGACGTCGAGCGGCTCGGCCTTCGCGAGCGCGTTCGCGTCGGGGTAGCGTGCGAAGAGCTTCGGCGTCGCCTTGTTGACGTTCACGTCGGTCGTCTGCGCGCTCAGCACCGTCGCGCAGAGGAGCTGAAACGCATTCGCGTGATCGAGCTCGCAGTGCGCGTCCGGATGAATGGCGTGCAGCCGGTCGAGCGTCTCGAGCGGAGGGGCCGTCCGCTTCGGTTCGGCCTTCTTGGTGACGACCTTCTTCGAGGCCACCCTCAGTTCAGCTCCCCGTCGCCGGCCGGCGGCGTGTCGCTCGGGGGCGTCTCTCCACCCTCGCTGGCGCCTTCGCCGCCCTCCGCATCGTCCATGCCGGGAGGAGCCTCGCTGCCGCCGGCGCCGAGGTCGGGCGGGGTCTCCGCGAGGCGCTCGAGCGCGACGATGCGTTCGTCACCCTCGACGCTCATGATCTTGACGCCCTGCGCATTGCGGCCCGTCTCGCGGATCTCGACGACGCTCGTGCGGATCGTCTGGCCCTGGTCGGTGATGAGCATGATCTCGTCGCCGTCCTTGACCAGCTTGATGTCGACGACTGGACCGTTGCGATCGCTCGCGTCGATCAGGATGATGCCCTTGCCGCCGCGGTTCTGCTGCCTGAACTCCTCGAGGAGCGTGCGCTTGCCGTAGCCCTTCTCGCAGACGGCGAGGACGTGCTGGCGCGCCTCCTCCGTGACCGCCATGCCGACGACCTGGTCGTCGTCCGCGACGTCGATGGCCTTCACGCCGACCGTGCCTCGGCCCATCGGGCGGACCTGGTCCTCCTGGAAGCGGATCGACTGGCCCATCTTCGTGGCGATCAGGAACTCGCGGTGTCCGTCGGTGAGCGCGGCGGAGAGGAGCTGGTCGTCTCCCTCGATCTTCACGCCGATGATGCCCTTCTGGCGGAAGTTCTCGTACTCGGTCACCTCGGTCTTCTTGATCTGACCGCGCTTGGTGATCGTAGCGATGAACTTACCTTCCTCGATCTTCGGTACCTCGACGATGGCCGCGACCTTCTCGCCGGGCTCCATGCCGACGAAGTTCACGATCGCGCGCCCCTTGGCCGTACGCGGCGCGATGGGGATCTCGAAGACCTTCTTCACGTAGACCTTCCCGCGGTCGGAGAAGAAGAAGACGTAGGCGTGCGTCGACGCCACGAAGAGCTGGGTGACCCAGTCCTCCTCGCGCGCCTCCATGCCGATCTTGCCCTTGCCGCCGCGCTTCTGCGCTCGGTACGCGGACGGGTGCGTCCGCTTGATGTACCCGGCGTGGGAGATCGTGACGATCATGTCCTCGACCTGGATCATGTCCTCGTCGGCGATCTCGCCGTCGTTGGCCACGATCTCGGTCTTGCGCTTGTCGCCGAACTTGCTCTTGATCTCCTCGAGCTCCATCACGATGAGGTCGAAGAGCACGTGCTCGTTCCCTAGGATGTTCCTGAGCCGTGCGATCTCGGTGCAGAGCGTGCCGTACTCGGCGGCGAGCTTCTCCTGCTCGAGGCCGGTGAGCTTCGCGAGTCGCATGTCGAGGATGGCGCGGGCCTGACGCTCCGAGAGGAAGTAGTCGCCCTTGGCCTTCGCCTCGGCGACCTCGCTCTCCGGCCGACCGGCACGCAGCACGAAGGCCTCGAGGCCCTTGAGCGGCAGCGCCATGAGGGCGACGCGCGCCGCCTCGCTGTCGCGCGACGCGCGGATCGTGCGGACGACGAGGTCGACCTCGGTCGTCGCCATGCCCAGGCCTTCGACGATCTCGCGCTGGGCCTCTGCCTGGCGGAGCTCGTAGCGAGTACGGCGCGTGACGACGTCGCGGCGGTGCTCGACGAAGACGGCGAGCGTCTCCTTCAGGTCGAGGACCTTCGGACGGCCGCGGACGATGGCCAGGTTGATGACGCCGAACGACGTCTGCAGATCGGTGAGGCGATAGAGCTGGTTCGTGACGACCTGGGGGACGACGTCCTTCTTGAGCTCGATGACGAGGCGCATGCCGTCGCGATCGGACTCGTCGCGGACCTCGGCGATGCCCTCGATCTTCTTCTCGCGCATCAGCTCGCCGATGCGGGCGTGGATGCGGGCCTTGTTCTGCTGGTAGGGGATCTCGGTGACGACGATCTGCTCTTTTTCGCCGCGGCCGGGGGACTTCTCGACCTCCATGCGCGCGCGCATGACGATGTTCCCGCGCCCGGTGCGCTGAGCCGCCTCGATGCCGCCACGACCGAAGATGAGACCGCCCGTCGGGAAATCGGGGCCGGAGACGAAGCGCATCAGGTCGTCGACGGGGCACTCCGGGTTGCGGACGAGATGGACGGTGGCCTCGATGATCTCGGTGAGGTTGTGAGGCGGGATGTTCGTCGCCATGCCGACGGCAATGCCGCCCGAGCCGTTGACGAGCAGGTTGGGGATGCGCGACGGCAGGACCGTCGGCTCGGTCTTCGAGTCGTCGAAGTTCGGGACGAAGTCGACGCACTCCTTGTCGATGTCCGCGAGGAGCTCCATCGCGAACTTCGAGAG
>JANXVA010000396.1 GCA_025351875.1 Myxococcales bacterium
CTTCTCGAGGCGCTCGGCGATCTGACGTGCCTGCTCGGCGAAGGCGTCCAGCCGCTTCTGGGTCGGCTCGAGCTTGAGGGAATGGACCATCCTGAGCAGCACATCGTTCGAGGTGCGGAGGCGCACGGCAGACTCGAGCTCGGCGTGTTCGGTCGACTCGATCTCGATCACGGAGCGCCGCGTCCCCAGCAGTCGGTCCATCTCGTTGGCGACGCGCTGCCATCGCTCATTGATGCTCAGGCGCATCGAGGTGGGAGGCGAAGCTGCCTCCTCGTTGATGAAGTCTTCCATCTCGTGGCAAAGGCCGGCGATGCTCTCGAGGCCGAACATCGCCGCGTTTCCCTTGAGCGTGTGGAGGTGGCGCTTGTACGTGATCGGGTCGTCGCCGTAACCGTCGGCGGCGACGAGCGCGATGAGCTCGTCGGTGTTCTCGAAGAAGCTGACGCAGCCGGTGCGGTCCGCGAGCAGGCGCTCGAAGACCTTCATCGTCTCGCGGCGCTCGACGTCGGCGCGCTCGCGCTGTCGCTGACTCGACACATCGGTGATGACGACGAGAAAGCGGTCAGGGGTCTCGCCCTCGCCGATCGGTCGATACTCGATCGACATCTCTCGCTGGCTGGCGACGACGACGCGCGGCATCTGATCGAGCGTCAGCGCGAGGGGCATGAATCCGTCGATGACCTCGGTCCATGCCGCGCGCGAGGACGCACCGAAGGCCGCGTCGAGTCCGTCGAGCACGTCGAAGAAGGTCCCTCCCGCGTCGCCGGGACCGAACCACTGCTCGAAGGCCGCCGAACGCTCTGTCGAGAGGGTCCCGTCGCGCTCGATGGTTGCGAAGCCCTGATGGACGTTGTCGAGGACGAGCCGCATCTCGGCGTTGCGGCGGTCGAGGTCTCGCGTTCGCGCGGCGACCACCTTCTCGAGACCGATGACGTTGTCGAAGAAGCTTCGGGCGATGAAGCACGTCGCGATCGATTCGAGGACCACGAAGAGTGCGTGCAGCCCGACGACCCAGACTGGAGCGGAATAGTTGAAGACGCTCCGCGGGACGACGAGCCAGACGACCAGGTGATGGAGCGCGACCGTCCCCGCCGCCGCGACGATGACCATCGGGTTGGCGAAGACCGCGAGCATCGCGATCAGCGCAAAGAAGTAGAAGTGCATCTCGATCTGCATCGGGCCTTGACCGAAGTGCGCGAGGAGCCCCCCCATCAACATCGCCGTGATGCCGTAGACGAGCGAGACGGCGCGCGGTCGGTCGAGCCACTTGAACGCGGTAAACGGGCCGATGGACGCGGCGAGAGTGAGTCCGAAGGCGAGCAGAGGTCCCGTGTCGTTGAACCATGCGATGGCCGTGAAGACCGGGATGTGCAGGGCGAGGAACGCGAGGCCGACCCGGTTCATACGGGCGAGGTAGCTCGCCTCGAACGTGGATACTTCGCTCGGCAGGACGAGAAACTTCAGGATGTTCGACATGTCGGACAGCTCATGGGAGGCGCAAGGGGTTGATCGTTCGCCGCAGGTCGTCGCTCACTGCGCAGCCGAAGAGCGGAAATGGATCGACGCGGCCGCCGGCTCGAACCGCCTGGACGATCTCGCGGTCCCGCGGGATGAGCGCCTGCTTGCGTTCGGTGTAGCCGCCTGCGTAACGGACGGCCCCAGACGGGTCGATGACGACGAGGAGCGGCGCGGCTTCGAGGTGCCACGCAAGGAGCTCGGCGACCGAGGTCACCCGGACGTCGATGCCGCGAGCGCCGAGCTTCGCCGCGAGCTCATCATCCTTGCCGACGAGGAGCACGCGCTCGTGGACACCTTCGGAGGCGGTGTGGAGCGCGAGAGACTCGGCGACGCGGCGTGAGCACCGGCACTCCGCATAGAGGACGTGCAGCACCGTGAAGGCGTTCGGCTCGCTCGCGCGCAGCGGTGCGAGGGCTGTCGCGATCTCGGCGTCTGCGGCGGGTCGGGGGAGCGGCACGACGTGGCGAGCGAGCAGCGTCGACGCGACGAGCGTGCTGCCGACGAACCATCCGGCGAGAACGATCTGGGCGCCGCGTCGCCGCGCCTTCCGCTGCGGCGGGGGCGCGTCAGCGTTCGCGCGGGCGTCCGCGGCCGCGTGTTCGCCCAAGGGCTCGTCCTGTCGGTTCGTGCGCACGGTCGTCTCGTCCAAGAACGGCCGCCGGCGGAATTGTTGAAGGTCATGCGCGACTCTCACGGGTCGTCGCAGAGCGAGCTCGGGCGTGTCCTCCCTCTACACACACCGCTCGTGGAGCCCGCGAGAGCGGCGGACGCCTCCTAGCGGCGGACGCCGCGCTGGCGAGGGGCGCTGCTGCTCGAGCGGCGGGGCTCGCGCGTCGGAGGCAAGGGCGGGAGCGCCTCGCGACGCATCGCCTCGATCGGGGAGGTGCTCTGACCGCGCGAGGCGAGGACGAGCTCGGCGACGTCGAGGGCCGGCAGGAACAGCTCGGTCCGGGCGAAGCGGCCAGTCTTCCCCGCGAGGATGCGCGGCACCATGAACATGATCCGCCGGATGGCGTCGGCGATGCGCCTCGGCATCGCGATGCGGTCGATGACGGGATCGAGGAAATCGTTCACCGCGCCCATGAGGTCGCGCATGCCCGAAGCGGCTTCTTCGAGCACGTCGTAGAAGAGCGTCGTCATGAGGACGACGTCATCCATCGCGCCGCCGTCCTCTCGCGTCTTCTTGTCGAGCAGGCCCATCTTCTTGAAGAAGCGGATGCTGCCGCCGTCGGTCGCCTCGTCGTCGTCGAGGAACGCCGAGAGCTCGGGCATCAGGATCGCCATCGCCCCGATTTCCCACATGAGCCACATCGAACGGTGCGAACCGCCCATGCGCATGAGCCGCAAGATCTCCTCGAAGATGCGCGGCCGCGCTGCGCGCGCGAGCTCCGCGCGACTACCGACCATCGCGTCGTAGACGTGCGGGTCGATCGCGAGGTCGAGGCGCGCGGCGAACTTGATGGCCCGGAGGATGCGGACTGGATCCTCGCGGAACCGCACCGCGGGCTCGCCGATCGTGCGGATCGTGCGGCGCTGGATGTCCGGCATGCCGCCACACCAGTCGAGCACCTGGCGCCGATCGAGATCGTAGAAGAGCGCGTTGATGGTGAAATCGCGTCGCAGCGCGTCCTCGTGGGCTTCACCGAAGACGTTGTCGCTGCGGATGAGGAGATCGTCGTCCTCGTCGGACTCGCCGTCGGCGAGGAGGTTCGTCGGGTTGCGCCGGAAGGTGGCCACCTCGACGACCTTGCCGCCGCCGAACAGGACGTGCGCGAGGCGGAAGCGACGGCCGATGATGCGGCAGTTGCGGAACAGGGAGCGAACGTCGTCCGGGCGAGCGCTCGTCGCGACGTCGAAGTCCTTGGGGCGGCCGCTCAAGAGGAGGTCGCGAACGCAGCCGCCGACGAGATAGGCCTGGAAGCCGGCGCGCTCGAGCCTCCTCACGACCTTCGCGGCGTCCGGGTCGATGCCGTCCTCGTCGAGGGGCGCGTCGTGCCGCTGGAGCCCGGTCGACTCGTGACGAAGCGCCGCGGCCTCGTTTCCGCCTCGGCGGTCGCCTCGCCCACCTCGGGAATCACCCCGAGAATCGTCGGACGAGCCCGCATGCGAGCCCTCTGGAGAGCCAGCCGTGTCCACGCGGGGCTCACGTTCAGCCTCGACGGTGAACGAGGGCAGCTCGGGAGGAGGAGGTAGGTCGGTGTTGGTCCGACGGCGCATGCGCGACGATGCCGATCGTAAAAGCTTGAAATAACGAAGAAAAATTGGCGCACGAAAGGGGGTGCGAGCGGTGGGGACTCTACCAGCACGGCCGATCGCCCGCAACGTGAGGGTGATAGGCTTTGTGAGATGCCTCCACCGGGCTTCTCAGGCTCGCGCGACCCGCCTCCCGCGGGGGGTGCACGGCCGCCACTGCAGCCCGCCAAGCTCGCGGACTTCAAGCTGGCGGGGGCCTTGGGGTCAGGAACGACCGCAAAGGTCTACGAGGCCGTCCACACGTCGACCGGTCGCTCCGTCGCGATCAAGGTCCTCGAGCCGTCTCAGTCCGGCAGCGAGATGCGCGAGCGTTTCGCGCGCGAGGCCGTCCTCCTCGCCGGCGTCGCGAGCAAGCACGTCGGCAACATCGTCGGCTTCGGCTTCGAGCGCGGCCAACCCTTCCTCGTCCTGGAGAGGCTGAACGGCGAGACGCTCGACGCGAAGCTCCGGCGCGACGGCGCCATCCCGCCTCTGATCGCGGTGCGCTGGATCGAGCAGCTGCTCGTGGGCGTCCGGGACTGCCACGACCAGCAGATCATCCATCGCGACATCAAGCCGTCGAACATCTTCATCCATCTCGAGGGCTTCGAGGAGGCGGTGAAGCTGATCGACTTCGGCGTGGCCCGCCTCCGGGAAATCACGGGCGACACGGGCGGTCTCACGTCGACGAACCACCTCATCGGAAGCATGGGATACATGGCGCCGGAGCAGTTCCGGAACGCCAAGACCGTGGGCTTCACCGCCGATCTCTACGCGATCGGCGTCGTCATCTTCCGGACGCTCACCGGGCGGCTGCCCTTCGTCAGCCGATCGCTCGAGGCCGTCATCCGGATGAAGGCCGAGCAGGTCGCTCCGCCGATCTCGAGCATGCCGGGAATGCCGAAGAACGTGCTGCTCGACTGGTTCGTCACCAAGACGATGGCGCGCGATCCCGCCGAACGCTTCCAGACTGCCCGGGAGATGCTCGAGCACTGGTGGAACGTGATGGCCAGCCTCGACGAGGAGGACACCACCGACGTCATGCGCGGTATCGGCCGCGTCGACGAGTCGTACGCAGGCCCGCTACGGCGGAGCATGCGCGACCCCGAGATCATCGATCCGCCGATCCAGACCTTCGAGCTG
The DNA here is from genome assembly GCA_025351875.1 of Myxococcales bacterium. Classification (GTDB taxonomy): domain Bacteria; phylum Myxococcota_A; class Polyangia; order Polyangiales; family Polyangiaceae; genus Labilithrix. The sequence goes on from JANXVA010000396.1 coordinate 4,894, forward strand.
GAGGAGGACCGCACGCTCCGCCGGGTGGTCTCTCCGCAGGCCGCCGTGCGGCGCTCGACGTCTACGCTCGTCGCCGTCTCCGCCCCGCCGTCGACCGCGCCTGCCGCCGGCGTCGAGATCACGACCCACGACTCCTCACCCCCCAACACCGAGCCCTCTCCGACCTTCGGCAAGCACGAGCACGACCTCTGGGACCTCCCGACGAAGAGCGACCCCAACCTTCGCAAGCTGGTCGAGCAAGAGCTGGCGCTTCAGAAGAAGCGCGGCGAACCGCCTCGTTGACCGAGGGGCGCGAACGGTAATCGACGGCATTCATCGGGCTTCCGCTGCGCCACGACGACGCTTCGAGAAAACAAGTGGAAAGTGGTCGAGCGTGCGCTTCGGCCAATGACTGACAAGTTCCGTGCCGGAGCCCGTTGACGCCCTGTCTCGTGTGATTAGCTTGGCCGCACCAACTCGGAGCACTCGCTGGCGGCGCGGCAAATCGCGCCTCCAACCACGCGGGTGACTCGAATGCGTGTGAGTGCTGCGGAGGCAAGACGGCCATGGGCAAGATCATCGGTATCGACCTCGGAACGACGAACAGCTGCGTTGCGATCATGGAAGGCCGAGAGGCCAAGGTGATCGTGAACGAAGAGGGCTCTCGCATCACGCCCAGCGTGGTGGCGTACGACGACAAGGGAGAGGTCCTCGTCGGGCAGATCGCAAAGCGCCAGGCCGTCACGAATCCGGAGAACACGATCTACAGCGCGAAGCGCTTCATCGGTCGTCGCTTCGAAGAGGTCGGCGAAGAGACGAAGCGGATGCCGTATCACATCGCCAAGGCGGAGAACGGCGACACCGCGTTCGACATCCGCGGCAGGAAGGTGAGCCCGCAGGAGGTCAGCGCGAAGATCCTCCAGAAGCTGAAGAAGGCTGCAGAGGATTTCCTCGGCGAGAAGATCACCGAGGCGGTCATCACCGTCCCCGCGTACTTCAACGACGCCCAGCGCCAGGCCACCAAGGACGCCGGCAAGATCGCCGGGCTCGAGGTGAAGCGCATCGTCAACGAGCCGACCGCGGCCGCGCTCGCGTACGGACTCGACAAGAAGAAGGACGAGATCATCGCCGTCTACGACTTCGGCGGCGGCACGTTCGACATCTCGATCCTCGAGGTCGGCGACAACGTCGTTCAGGTCATCTCGACCAACGGCGACACGCACCTCGGCGGTGACGACATCGACAACCTGATCATCGACTGGCTCGCCGCCGAGTTCAAGAAGTCGCAGGGCATCGATCTCCAGAAGGACAAGATGGCCCTCCAGCGCCTCAAGGAGGCCGGCGAGAAGGCGAAGATCGAGCTCTC
>JANXVA010000409.1 GCA_025351875.1 Myxococcales bacterium
GGCAAGGAGCAGATCTGGCGCGGTCGCGAGATGTACTGGCTGCGCGTCGATCGCTACTTCGTCGGTCTCGACACCAACGATCCGCAGATCGCCTTCCAGCCCGTCGCCTGCGTGCAGTGCGAGGAGGCTCCGTGCGAGAACGTCTGCCCGGTCAACGCGACCGAGCACTCGCCCGAAGGCCTCAACGACATGGCCTACAACCGCTGCATCGGGACGCGCTACTGCGCGAACAACTGCCCGTACAAGGTTCGCCGCTTCAACTTCCTCAACTACCACACGTCCGGCGGCACCTACGACGACGTGCCCGAGACGGAGAAGATGCACTACAACCCCGACGTCACCGTGCGCATGCGCGGCGTCATGGAGAAGTGCAACTACTGCGTCCAGCGCATCCAGGAAGGCAAGATCGCGAGCAAGCGCACGGGCGAGCCGATCAAGGACGGCACCATCAAGAGCGCGTGCCAGCAGGCCTGCCCCGCCGGCGCCATCACCTTCGGCGACCTGAACGATCCGACCAGCGCCGTGTCAAAGTGGCGCGCCAAGGATCGGTCTTACCGCCTCCTCGCCGAGCTCGGAACGCACCCGCGCACGTCCTACCTCGGCAAGATCCGCAACCTCAACCCTGAGATGGGGGCCTGACCATGAGCTCCTGGAACCTCCCTATCAAGGAGCTCGGCGAGGAGTCCCTCGTCGGCGAGGGCGTGACCTTCCGCTCGATCACCGAGACGGTCTGCCGCGTCACCGAGAACAAGGCGCCCCGCGGCTGGTGGATCGCCTTCCTCATCGCCGCGAACTTCACCGGCGTGATGACGCTGGCGATCGCCTACCTCTTCTGGACCGGCGTAGGCGTCTGGGGCAACAACGCCCCCGTCTACTGGGCCTGGGACATCACGAACTTCGTCTGGTGGATCGGTATCGGCCACGCCGGCACGCTCATCAGCGCCGTTCTGTTCCTGTTCCGCCAGAAGTGGCGCACGGGCATCAACCGCTTCGCCGAAGCGATGACGATCTTCGCGGTCATCTGCGCGCTCGTCTTCCCGGGCATCCACGTGGGGCGCGCCTGGTACGCGTACTACATGATGCCGTTTCCCAACGAGATGAGCATCTGGCCGAACTTCAAGAGCCCGCTCATCTGGGACATCTTCGCGGTCAGCACGTACTTCACGGTCTCGACGATGTTCTGGCTCGTCGGCCTCATCCCCGACTTCGCCACGCTCCGCGATCGCGCCAAGGGCAAGTACCGCCGCATGATCTACGGAGCGGTCGCGGTCGGCTGGCGCGGCTCGAACCGCCACTGGCAGAACTACGAGCGCGCGTACCTCATCCTCGCCGCGCTCTCGACGCCGCTCGTCCTCTCCGTGCACAGCGTCGTCTCGTTCGACTTCGCGACGTCGCTCATGCCGGGCTGGCACACGACGATCTTCCCGCCGTACTTCGTCGCCGGCGCCGTCTTCTCCGGCTTCGCGATGGTCATGACGCTCATGCTCATCACCCGCGCGGTGTACGGCATGCGCAGCCTCGTGCTCCCGAAGCACCTCGAGCTGATGAACAAGATCATCCTCGTGACCGGCTCGCTCGTTGGCTACGCGTACGCGATGGAGTTCTTCATCGCGTACTACGGCGGCAACGACTACGAGCTCTTCGTCTTCAAGAACCGCGCGACCGGTCCGTACTGGTGGGCGTACTGGACGATGATCTCCTGCAACGTCCTCTCGCCGCAGGTCTTCTGGTTCAAGCGGTTCCGCAACAGCATCCCCGTGATGTTCGTCGTGTCGATCCTCGTGAACATCGGAATGTGGTTCGAGCGGTTCGTCATCATCGTGACGTCGCTGCACCGTGACTTCCTGCCGTCGTCGTGGGGCTACTTCCGCCCCACGCTCGTCGACATCTTCACGTACGCAGGCACGCTCGGCCTCTTCTTCACGGCGTTCCTCCTCTTCATCCGGTGGATCCCGATGATCGCCGTCGCCGAGGTCAAGGGCGTGCTGCCCGAGGCCGATCCGCACCACGACGCAGGCGACCACGGCGAGCACGCGCTCGTCGCGGGCCATGCCCAACAGCCCGCTTCCGCGGAGGCAGAGTGATGAGCGATCTCCAAGACGCGCCGGTCCTCCTCCTCGCGGAGTTCGACACTCCCGGTGAGTGCCTTCATGCCGCCGAAGCGCTCCGTGACGCCGGCTACAAGGACTTCGACACGCACACGCCGTTCCCCATCCACGGCATGGATGCCGCGATGGGGCTCGGCGACAGCAAGCTCGGTTGGATCGTGTTCCCGGCAGGCCTCATGGGGGCGATCGGCGCCTTCACGATGATCCACTGGATGAACAACATCGACTACCCGATCATCATCGGCGGCAAGCCGGCCGGCATCGCGTCGCTCCCGTCGATGATTCCGGTCATGTTCGAGCTGACGGTCCTGCTCTCGGCCTTCGCCGCGGTGTTCGGGATGCTCGGGCTCAACAAGCTCCCGCGTCACCACCATCCGATCTTCAACTCTTCGAGGTTCGCGAGCTTCTCGAACGACAAGTTCTTCGTCTCGGTCGAGGCGACGGACCCGAAGTGGAACGTCGACAAGACGAAGGCGCTGCTCGAGGGCGTGCACGCGAAGCACGTCGAGCTCGTGTACGACGACGAAGAAGGCGGCGACGAGCTCGAGCACTCGAGCCACGCCAGCAAGGGTCACGCATGAAATCGCTTCCTCAGCTCGTGTGCGGCCTCGCCCTGGTCGCAATTACGCCAGGGCTCGCCGGCTGCCGCGGGTCGACTTCGAAAGAGTCGCCCATCGTCGGCATCCGCAACATGTACGACCAGCCGAAGTACGACGTCCAGGAGGAGTCGAGCTTCTTCGCGGACCATCGTTCGATGCGTCCGCTGGTCGACGGCGTCATCTCCACCGAAGAGGAGATCGATCCGCGCCTCGCGCAGGGTCGCCTCGAGGATCAGAGCGGCTACGTCCTCACCATCCCCACCGAGATCGTGAACGATCCGAAGTTCGGCGGGATGGAGAAGCTCGTCGCGCGCGGCCAGGCTCGCTACGGCGTCTACTGCACGCCTTGCCACGACGGCACCGGCTCCGGCAACGGCCTCGTCAAGAAGCGCGCGGTCGCGGGCGGCGCAACGGCGTTCGCTCCCCCGACGTTCCACCAGGATCGCATCCGCCACATGCCCGACGGTCAGCTCTTCGCGACCATCACCAACGGCAAGAACAACATGCCGCCTTACGCCATGCAGATCCCGGTCACAGACCGCTGGGCGATCGTCGCCTACGTCCGCGCCCTCCAGATCGCCCAACCCAAGGGTACGGAGGTGACGCCGTGAGCGCAGCCGAGACAGAGAAGAAGCATTCCCATCCCACCAACGAGTGGGTGATGAGCGGCCCGTGGGCCGGCGCCTGGAAGATCTTCGCGGTCATCGGGGCGCTCGGCCTCGCCGGCGCGGCCTTCGGCTACACGACCGACCCGAGGCGCTTCGCGTTCTCGTGGATGTTCGCGTTCATCACGTGCCTGTCGGTCGCGCTCGGTTCGATCTTCTTCGTGCTCATCCAGCGGCTCACGTCCGCCGGCTGGAGCGTCACCGTCAGGCGCACGGCGGAGTTCTTCGCGTACGGCATCCTCTCGCTGATCCCGCTCTTCATTCCCATCCTGATGACGACCGGGCACCTGTTCCCCTGGTTCGGCGGCGAGCACGCCGGCGCCAAGGAGCACGGCGCCGAGCACGGCTCGATCTCGTTGATCACGCCCGCCTACGCGCAGCAGCACGCCGCTCCGGACCACGCGGCACCCGCCGCGCCCGCGGGTCACGGCGACGAGCACGCAGCACCGGCTCCGGCTCACGGCGCGACGGGCATGGCTCCGGCGGGCATGGCGGGCATGGCCGCTGGCCACGGCGATCCGGCCTCTCACGGCGGCCCGGCCGCCCAGGCGCACGCAGAGCACGAGGCCCACGCGCTCATCCACAAAGGGGTGATGGCGAAGAAGTCGGCCTACCTCAACAAGAACTTCTTCTACATCCGCGCGCTCCTCTACTTCCTCATCTGGACGGTCCTCGCGGTGCGCATCTTCGGTGACTCCGCGCGCCAGGACTCGTCGAAGGATCCGAAGGAGACGCTGAAGGCGCAGGCGTTCGCGCCGCCGGCGACGTTCCTCTTCGCGCTCAGCCTCACCTTCGCGGTGTTCGACTGGGTGATGTCGCTCGAGCCGTCGTGGTTCTCGACGATCTTCGGCGTCTACTACTTCGCCACCGGCGTCGTCTCGAGCCTCGCAGTCATCATCCTCGTGACGATGGCGCTCAAGAACTCGGGGCCGCTCAGGGGCGCCGTGACGCCCGAGCACTTCCACGACCTCGGGAAGCTCATGTTCGGCTTCAACGTGTTCTGGGCGTACATCGGCTTCTCCCAGTTCATGCTCATCTGGTACGCGGCGCTCCCGGAGGAGACGACCTGGTACCACAACCGCTGGGACTTCGGCCCGTGGGCGAAGGTCAGCATGGCCATCCTGTTCGGCCACTTCGTGCTGCCGTTCTTCTGGCTCATCTCGCGCAACTTCAAGCGCAACCTGGGTCGGTTGCAGATCGGCGCGGCCATCCTGCTCTGCGCGCACGTCGTCGACATCTACTGGTTCGTCATGCCGAACTACGCGCTCGGCTCGAACGAGTTCTCGTTCCACTGGCTCGATGCGGCCTGTTTCCTCGGCGTCGCCGGCGTCTACGGTGCGTTCGTGTTCTTCCGCATGACCAAGCACAACCTCGTCCCGATCGGCGATCCGCGCCTCGAGCGCTCGCTGCACTTCCAGAACGCCTGAGGCATCGATGGCCATCGACAACACACCCCCGCGGCTGCGGCTCATCGTGACGATCGCGGTCATCGTGATCATCACGCTGCTCGGGCTCAACTTCGTGTTCGAGAGCTACTTCGCGATCATGACCGACCAGGCGCGCTTCGAGAAGCTCGCGCCGACGACGGTCAAGAACGAGCAGCACGCCGCTGAGGCCGCCGCGCTCGCCGGCGGAAAGATGCCGATCGACAAGGCCATGGCGCAGCTCAAAGGCGCACGCGGTGAGGCGATCGAGCCCAAGCAGTCCGAGGACGTCGGCGCGATGACCGGCTGGAGCAAGCTCCCGAAGCAGGCCCCGCTCCCCGTTCCCGGCGGCGGGGCGCACGTTACCGAATCCGGCCCTATGCTCACCGACGGCGGCATGATGGGCACCGACGGCGGCGCGATGGGCACCGACGGCGGCATGATGGGCACCGACGGCGGCATGATGGGCACCGACGGCGGCGCACCTCACGCGGTTCCCAAGGGAGCGCACGCGCCGCACTGAGATGACGATGAAGCTCGGCACCACCACGCGGGACACGGATCTACGAGGCACTCGTGGTGCTTCGGTCGGTGCGTTCACGCGTGCGTTCGCGCTCGTCGTGCTCGTCGCGGTGTCGCTCCTCGCTGCTCCGCGAACCGCGCGCGCGCAGATCGCGGGGATGCCCCCCGAGCTCGCCCACGTCGGCGTGAACGAGCACCTCGACGGCCAGCTCCCGCTCGACACTCCTTTCCGTGATCACACGGGCAAGGCGGTCAAGCTCCGCGACTTCTTCGACGGCAAGCGCCCGGTGGTGCTGACGTTCGCCTACCACTCGTGCCCCGTGCTCTGCAGCATGGTGCTGAACGCCGAGTCCACGGGCCTCCGTGGCATCGGCTGGACCGTCGGCAAGGAGTACGAGGTCGTCACCATCAGCATCGACCCGAACGAGTCGCTCGAGAAGACGGCTCGGAAGCGCGCGGACATCCTCCACGAGTACGGCGCGTCCCGCGGTCACGACGGCAACGGCTGGCACTTCCTCGTCGGCGACAAGGCATCGATCGCCGCCGTCGCCGCCGCCGCTGGCTTCGAATACCAGTACGACGCCGAGCAGAAGCAGTGGGGCCATCCGTCGGTCGTGATGATCACGAAGCCCGACGGCCACATGGCTCGTTACCTCTACGGTCTCGAGTTTCCGCCGCCCGATCTGAAGCTGGGCCTGCTCGAGGCCTCGGAGGGCCGGAGCATCTCGACCCTCGAGAAGCTCATTTTGTACTGCTACCACTACGATCCGCAGGGCGGGAAATACGTCCTCGTCGCGCGGCGCGTGATGCAGATCGGCGGCGGCTCCGTCGCCGTCGTGTTGTTTGGATTCCTCGGCCTCTTCTGGGGTCGGGAGCTCCGCAAGGCCAAGAGCAAGAAGATCACCGCCCCGCTGAGCGAGAGCCCGGCGGACGTGATCGCGTGAGGAGGCTCAGGTGAGTACGACGTTGTTGGCCATAGAGAGTTTTGCACCGGACGCGGTGCTTCCCGCGCCCCCCCCCGCGAGCTGGCAGTTGCCG
>JANXVA010000441.1 GCA_025351875.1 Myxococcales bacterium
ATGTCCCGATGCCGACGCGATCCTTCTCCGAGAGGACGAGACGACGGCAGCGGATGTGATTCCGCATCACCTTGCCCCAGTCGCCCTCGTACTTCGTCATCAGGTTCTTGAAGATGAAGCGGCTCGCCGGATCGAGGTCGCCGTCGACGCGCACCTGGTACTGCTCGTTCGAGAGCGCGAGCTCCCCGATGGCCTTTTCGCGCCAGTCCATCGGGATGAGCCGAAGCGGCTCGTCGTTCATCGGGCTCGGGAAGCGGTCGGTGTTCGAGCCCGCGAGGTCCGTGTCGGCGAGGTTCACCCAGTCGAAGGAGTAGAGCGAGCCGTCGGTCGTGCGCGAGTAGTACTCGATGCCCTGCTTCAGCAGGCGCGCGATGGTGCTCTTCGACGAGCCGACCGGGCCATGGAGCAGGATGACGCGCTTCTCCGGGCCGTAGCCCTCGGCCGCCGCCTTGAGGACGTGGACGAGGCGCATCAGCGGGATGTCGAGCCCGAAGATCGCGTTCGCGCCGCCGTTCATCTCGTCGCGGAAGAAGTTGTACCGAGTGAGCTTCTTCTTGTTGTCGATGTACTCCTCGGTTCCGAAGGAGATCACCATGTCGTAGAGCCGCTGATACGCGTTCCGCGTGATCTGCGGGCGCTCGCGGACGAGCGCGAGGTACTCCTCGAACGAGCCCTCCCAGTGAAGCTCGCGATACAGTTTGAAGTCCTGCATCGCTCCGATTCGGTCGATCATCCCGGACATTTCTGCCATGGCGACGAGGGTACCAGCGCTCGCGACGGACGCGCCAGACGCATTGCGCTCGCGGTCCAGCGTGTACTTTCGGTTACAGGCGTGTCGTGGACGAATTGATACGCCTCCGAGCGGCTGGTTACGCCGACGTAATGGCACGGCTGCGCGCGCGGGTTGTCAAACGGACGATCGGCCTGGAACGCCGGGTTGGCACGGGGGCATCGACCTCTGCCGGAGGATTATTTTTCCGTAAGTAACCTTGGTTTTTCGGCGTACCCGTCCAACCTTCAGAGGCGGCTCGTGGGTTGCAGCGGTACGATTGAAGTCCGAGAGCAGAGAGGAAGCCGAGCGATGAGCAGGGGTTGGGACCGAGCAACGAAGATCATGGCTACCGTTGCCCTTGCGGCTGTCGGCGCGCTGTCGATCGGCTGCGGTCCGGCTCCCGGGTACGAGCCCGAGCCGCGCGCCCCTGTTGGGTACGCGCCGCTCGGCGAGACGTACCCCCAGCCCGTCACCTCGGAGGAGCTCGAGGCGAGCGCACAATCCGCGCAGGCCGCGCAGGCGGAAGCGAGCACGGACGGCGAGATCGCTGTCGGAGCCGAGAGCAACGCGTACGCCGATACCGATCCGAGCGCGCTCACCGAGTTCAAGCCCGCGCTCGACGGACATGGTGCGTGGGTCGACGACTCGACCTATGGCACCGTCTGGGTTCCCGCGGAGAGCGAGGTCGGCACCGATTTCGTCCCGTACACGACGGCCGGCCACTGGACCTACGCGGAGGACACGAGCCAGGTCTGGGTGTCCGACTACTCGTGGGGCTGGGCTCCGTTTCACTACGGGCGCTGGGTGCACGTGAGCCGTCACGGCTGGGCGTGGATCCCCGGGCGCACCTACTCGGGCGCGTGGGTCGTCTGGCGCACCGGCTCCGGCTACGACTACGTCGGCTGGTCTCCCGCCGGTCCCGATTGGTACTGGTACAACGGCTACGCCGTCGGCTGGACGTTCGGATACTCGCCCTACTACTCGTACTGCCACCACGACTACCTCTACAGCCCGCGCCTCGGCGGCTACGTCGTGCGCGGCTCCGATCCGCGTGCACGTGAGTACGAGGCGCGCACGCGTCCGTACGTTCCGGCAAGTCCTACCGTCGGCGGCATCGGTCGCGTCGCGGCGAATCCCTCGGTCGGTGGCGCAGGCGCAGCCGGCCGCATCGCGGCGAGCCCCCACGTCGGTCCGCGCCCTGCCGAGCTCGGCATTCGCGCCGATCGCGTCGTGCCGCCTCCTTCCGACAACGCCGGTCTTGCGCGGGCTCGTGCGCTCGCCAGTCCGGCCACCGCCGTCGCGCACGGCGCGGCGCCACCGGCCAGCGCGCTGCGTCCGCGTCGTGTCGACCCCGAGGCGATCGCGACGGCTCCGGCTCCCCGCGGCGAGTTCGGCCGCGGTCCCACCACCAGCAATCGTTTCGAGGCCGCCGCGCGGGCTCCTCAGGTGCAGGGCGTCGCGCCCGTGCCGCCGCGTCCGACGTCGTCGTCCGCGTTCGATGGGCGCTCTTCCTCTCGCTCGTTCGGCACCTCGAATGCGCCGAGCGTCGCGACCCCGACGCCCGCGCCGAGCTATCGCACGCCGCCCAGCTCAGGCTTCGCGCAGCAACAGCCTTCGTATCGGCCTGCGCCGTCGCAGGCTGCGCCGTCGTACCGCTCAACGGCGCCGACGTTCTCGCAGCCGGCTCCCCGCTCCGCACCGAGCTTCTCGCAACCCGCGCGCTCCGCACCGAGCTTCTCGCAGCCGGCGGCGCCGACGCACTCGACGCCAAGCTACTCCGCTCCCTCTCGCTCCGCGCCTTCGCCTGCTCGTCCTTCAACCCCGTCGCGCCCCGCCGCTCCCTCGGTGCGGAGCCGGAGGTAACTCGATGTCCTCGTCGAAGCTTTCATCGTCGTCTTCGTTCGCGTCGAGCTGCGTCACCGCGGTCAGCGCAGTCGCGCTCGCGTCGTCGCTCGTCGCCTGCGTGATCGAGGACTCGGATCATCGCCACTCGTATGGCGATCCGCCGCCGAACCCCAGCAGTGGACCGCCCGCCGGAACCGGAGCCCTCGGCCCCTTGCCTGCGCCGGGCGACTCGACGACCAGCCCCGCGCCGCTCCTCGTCGTCCTCGACACCGACCAGGTGATGAACGCAGACCCCGGGCAGGGCGTCGGCATCTTCACCGAGTACTTCACGGGCGGAAAGTGGCACATCTGGTGGACCTGCGACACGACGCTCTCGAAGCAGCTGTGCGACGTCTCGCTCAGCGCGACGGTCGCGTCCGGCGCCATCGAGAACCTCGACGCCGGTGAGCTCCAGGGCGGTTACGCCGCGACGCCGAACCCGTCACGTGTCGAGGCGCGTGCGACCACGTCGACGCAGGTGCACGGCATCACGTTCACCACCAACCCCGGCGCGGTCGTCACCCTCGAGGCGACGGTCAGCGGTCTCAAGGAAGGCCCTGGTCAGAATCGCTCGTTCTTCTTCTTCGTCCAGGACGGCAAGATCAACGGCGGCTTCACTGGTCGCCTGACGAACCCGCTTCAGCTCCAGGGCAAGACGCCCTGAGCAACCTCGCGGGGCGCGTCGTCGTCGGGCTCGGCGCCAATCTCGGCGATCGTCTCGCGACGATGCGCGACGCGGTAGCGCGCATCGACGGCGTCGAGGGGGTGCGCGTCGTGGGACGCTCGCGCGTCTACGAGACCGCTCCCGTCGGCGGGCCTCCGCAGCCTGACTTCCTCAACGCGGCGGTAGTTGTAGAGTGCACGCTTGCGCTGCCCGCGCTCCTCGAGGAGCTCTTGCGCATCGAGGTGTCGCTCGGACGCGTGCGCGGCGACGACGAGGTTCGATTCGGGCCGCGGACCCTCGACCTCGACGTGCTCTGGGCCGAGGGGGCCATCCTCGATCTGCCGCGCCTCACCGTCCCGCACCCGCGGCTCGCCGGGCGCGCCTTCGCGCTGCTACCGCTGCTCGAGGTCGCCCCCGGAGCGAGCGATCCTCGAACGGGCGAGCCGTACGTCGTCGTCGATGCTGGCGGCGTGCGCGTGACTTCGTCGACCTGGTAGCGCACGAGGTCGAATAGGATCGGTCTGTGCGATGGACAGTGACGGCCGCGGCGTGCCTCGCGACAATGACCCTCGCGGCACGGCCAGCACGCGCTACGGCCGCGCCGCGTACCATTCTGACCCGTGATTTTGGCGAGATCGACGCGATCGATGCGAACCCCGATGGCCGCGCCTGGGCGCGAGGCGGCGGCTCGTCGTCACCACGCGCTTTCGTCCTCGGTCCCGGTGACGAGGTGCAGAAGCAGGGCGACGCGACGGCGCCCTGGGAGGTCGCCCCGAAGTCGAGCGCCGGTCGTCTCGTCCTCGGCGGCGACGGCACGATCGAGATGGATGGGGCACCGGCGCCGCTCTCCGACGCGCTCCTCCACATGCTCGGCCCAAAGGACGATCGTCGCGCGCTCGTCTACGACCCGAAGACCGAACGCTATGTGCTCCTCCGTGCGCGCCGTCCGCGCCTCTCGGGCGGCTACGACGACGTGTGGCAGCTCGTCTGGTTCACGCCCGAGCGGATCGTGGACGAGTCCGCGCTCCCCGAGGAGATCGACATGGGCGGTCGCCCACCGCTCTCCGTCGCGAACGGCGTCACGTGGGTCGGAGAGCCCGCTGGCGTCCTCCGCTTGCAGGACGGAGCGTGGACGGAGTTTGGCGACGAGGCGCGCGTGCTGCGCCGTCGCAAGGACGCCGCGAACGAGCGAAAGAGTTTCCTCACGACCTTCGCCCTGTTTGGCGTGGGCAACGCCGTCTCGTCATCGCTCTTCTCGCTGCCCGTGAGCCTCGCGGGAAAGCAGCGCTTCCTCCCCACCGCCACGACCTCGTACGTCGCATCGTTTCCCGCGATCGTCACCGCGAGCACGCTCGCCTTCGGCGCGAACATCGGCGGCGGCAAGTGGGGCGAGCCGTTCTCGACGGTCGCATACATCATCGGCATCGGGTCGATCCCCGTCGTCGCGCTCACGACCTACGCTACCGGCGAGCTCGGCTTCCGCGGCACGAACGAGGGAGCCTTCCTCGGCGCGCTCGGAGGTGCCGCGAGCGGTGCGCTGGTGTGGACCCTCGCGAGCATCGTGCTCCCCGAGCGCTCGTTCATCGACTACGGGTGGCTGTTCTTGCCGCTTGGCAGCGGCTTCATCAGCTCCGCGTCGAGCGCCGGCTACCTCTGGGCCGGCCACGGCTTCTCCCACTACTGAGCTTCCTCCGGCGCCTGGGTCAGAGCTGGCTCACACGGCGCATCAAGTTCCCGCAGAGATCCGAGGCCGGATTGCGCGCACGTTCGAGCTCGAGCGCCTTCTTGAAAATCTCGCGGCCCTTCTCCGGCTCGTCGCTGCCGACGTAGGCGACGCCGAGCATCTCGTAATCGGCGGGATCGCGATGCACGACGACGAGCGCCTGGAGAGCCGGCACCGCGGCTCGATGGGCAGCCCGCGCCTCCTCTGTCGGAGACGGTGGCGCGTGGCCGAAGATCATCAGCTTGAGAGCCTGTCGCTGATCCTCCGCGGGACACGCGGCGAACGCAGCGCTCGAGAACAACGCGGCGTATTGACGAAACGCCTCCTCGACCTCGCCGTCCTTGGCGATCCCGCGAATGTGTTTCAACGTCGCGACGAGCTCCGGCGACTTCGAGCTCGGCGGCTCGGGCTCGGGCTCACGGACGGCAACGGGCTCGCCCGGAACCGGGGCAGCCGCGGGCACCACCACGGCCTGCATGTTCCCGGACCGGCGGCGGACGAGAGGCGGCACCTCGGAGCGAACCGAAGGCGGAGGCTCGGCGTGCTCGGGACTCGGGACGTTCGCAGGCGGGCTCGCGTCGAGCGCGGTCGCGAACGCGCGAAACAGCAACCGATGCGCCTCGTCGAGTGGCGCGAGCTTCTCGCGGAGGCGGGCCTTCGGCATGAAGATCTCCTCGCGGCGTGCATCGCCGACCTGCACGCGTAGCACGAGCTCGTCGTCAGACCGCGACCGCCCCGCGATCTCGTCGACCGCGGGAGCGAGCTTCGCGACGAATCGCGAGACGAGCTCGACGAGCCTCGGCTGCGCTTCGACGTTCGTGCCGTCGAAAGGAAGACCGTCGAAGCTAGCGGCGATCAGGCGCTCCTTCTGGAGCGCCTCCGCCATGGCGCCAAGCTTCGAGGTGAGATCGAGAAGCGCGCTCTTGTCCTCCGCCGCGACTGCGAACTCGCCGAGCGTCACGTCGCCCGCGTCGCCGACCTTGACGACGATGAGGTCGTCGCCGTCGAGCGCCGCCGAGATGTCATAGCCCTCCTCGGCGCCGATCTCCGCGCGGAGCTCGACGTGCACGTTGGCGTCGTCGCGGACGACCTTGGTGACGAAGTGGCGATCGAGCTTCTGCTTCTTGGGCTTGACCTCCTTCTTGATGAGGCCGGTCAGCTGGGGGGCGAGGATCGCGAGACCGTCAGCGACGCGATCGACGCGAAGCGGCGCCTTCCACGCGTCCTCGGGGACGGCCATCTCGATCGACCAATCGAGAGCAAGCTCGGAGTGGCCGACGAGGTTGGCGACGTACCGCCGCTCGTCCTTCTTCGTCGCGACGAGCTCGACACGCAGCGTCTGCGACGCGTCCGGAGGTGCGTGCGCAAGGAGGTACTCCTCGAGGAGTACGAAGTAGTCGTGCCGTGCCGCGAGCGTCGCTGCCTCGAGTGCGCGGATGGACTCGCCAAGCTTTGCCGTGAGTGTCGTGCTCGCCACCTCGTGGCGCGCCGCCACGAGCTTTGCGATGTCAGCCGCGAGACCCGTGGCGAGCGAGTCCTCCCCACCTTTGTCGGCAGCGTCGGCGGCGGAGACGACGGACCGGACGAGTGCTTCGAGCCTCGCAGCGTCCTCGTCGGCGCGCTTGTGGAGCATCTCGCGCGTCGCTGCAGCGCTCACGATTCGTTGATCCGTCGCGGCGATCGCTGCTGCGAAGTCGATGGCGTCACGGAGCTCCTCGAGAAAATTCGTCGTAAACGGCGCCGGTGTCAGATCGCCGAAGAGAAAAGCCATCTCTCAACGTTACGACGCCCCAGCAGGTTTGGGTCAACGTCGATCGAGAGAAAACCGCAATGCGCTCACGATCCGACGCAGCGGATGAGCCTCGCCGTCAGCTCTCCGCTCGATGCTCCACGATCTACCCCGGCCCTTCGCGGATGAGGCGCAGGTCAACAGCAGGCAGCTCGAGCATGGCCGCCGTACAGGCCACGACAGGACCGCCCAGGCGTGAAAATCGGCGGCGCCGCGGCGCCGTTCGCCGCAGGCAAATCACGCCGGCCAGGTGGCATCACGCACGGGGAGGCTCACGCGAAGCGTGAGGGGCGGAGCCCAACATCTAAGAGGCGCAGAGCCCCAGATCACAGACCGAACGAGCGCAGCTTCTTGTGGAGGCCCTCGCGTGTGATGCCGAGGTTCTTCGCCGCCGCCGTCTTGTTGTTCTGGTGCTCGCGCAGCGCCTCGATGAGCAACCAGCGCTCGACCTGATCCATCATCTCTTTCAGCGTGCCGCGCGTCGGGCGCACGCGCTCGATCATGCCTTCGACCTGCCGCAGTCGCGGCGAGAGCATGTCAGGCGTGATGAAGCCGCCGGCGTCGACCTGGATGCAAAGACGCTGCACTTCGTTCTGCAGCTCGCGCACGTTGCCCGGCCAGTCGTAGCCCTGGAGGAGCTCCATCGTCTGCTGCGAGAACCCGCCTGACGGCTTGCCGAACTCGGCGGAGAAGCGAACGAGAAAGTGCTCCGCGATGAGCGGGATGTCCTCGCGGCGCTCGCGGAGCGGCGGGACGCGAAGCGGGAAGACCTTGAGGCGATAGTAGAGGTCCTCGCGGAAGCGGCCCTCGGCGACCTCCTTCTCGAGGTTGCGGTTCGTCGCCGTGACGATGCGGACGTTGACCTTCTTCTCGGCGGTCGCGCCGATGGGCCGGACCTCGCCCTCCTGGAGCACGCGCAGCAGCTTGCTCTGGAGCGACACGGGCATCTCGGTCACTTCGTCGAGGAACAGCGTGCCGCCGTCCGCGATCTCGAAGAGACCCTTCTTGTCCTCGTGCGCTCCGGTGAAGCTGCCCTTCTTGTGGCCGAAGAGCTCGCTCTCGAGGAGTGTCTCGGGCATCGCCGCGCAGTTCTGGCCGACGAAGAGGCGCTCGCGACGGTTCGAGCGATAGTGGACGCTCGCGGCGATGAGCTCCTTGCCTACGCCCGTCTCGCCCTCGATGAGGACGGTGACGCGTGTGTTCACGACCTTCTCGAGCTGCTCGAGCAGAGCCTGCATCGGCGCGCTCTTGCCGATGATCTCCGGGCCACCGCCTGCGCGACTTCCGCCGCGGCGCTCCTGCTCCTTGTTCTTGAGGAAGGTGTTCTCCTTCTTCAGGCGCTCCTCGGCGGCGCGCAGGCGCTTGACGAGCCGCGCGTTCGCGACCGCGAGCGAGGCGTTGTGCGCGAGCACCGCCATGATCTCGAGGTCGCCGCTCGTGAGAACGCCGGATTCGCGGTTGTCGACCTGGATGACGCCGAGGATGTCGTCGCCCTTCCACAGCGGGATGCCGAGGGTCGAGCGGATCTGTGCGCCCATGAGCGACTCGCTCTGGCCGACCTCGGAGGGAGCATCCGCGGCAACGACGGCCGCGCGCTCGGTCACCACCTTGCGGAAGACGCTGCGCGTGATGGGGATCGGCGAGCTCGACGGCGCTTCCTGACCGCGCACGCGGGTCATCACGGGGACGTACCCGGCGGCCGCGCGCGCGGGAGACGGGGCCTTGGCTCCCTCCTCGTCGTCGTCGCGGAGGATGATCGTGACGTGGGTCGCGAGCGGCACGAGCGTGAAGCTCGCCTCGCAGATCGCGACGAGCACCTCCGCGAGATCGGGCGCCGAGCCGATCTTCTTCTGGGCCTCGTAGAGCGTGCGGAGGCGGTTGTCGTCCTTCTCGACGATGAGCGCCTGCGGGACGAGGTCCTCGATCTTCTTCAGGGCGAAGACGCGCGCGTCGTCAGCGTCGTCCTTCACGGTCACCGTGAGGTGGACGATGCGGTCGGCGGAGCCGAGCTCGATGACGTCACCGTCCTCGAGCGGCGCCTCGCGGTTGTTCGAGTCGTCGATGACGATGCGCTCGCCACGGCGCAGGATGGCCGTCCCGTTGGTGGAGCGCTGGTCGACGAGCACGTAGCGCTCGCCGGCGAAGACGATCTTCGCGTGCTCGCTCGATACGTGGGTATCCGGCACGACGAGGTCGTTGCCTTCCGCTCGACCGATGCGCACCACGTCGGTGCTCGGCTCGAGCGTCGTGCCGGTGCTCTCTCCGCGAGTGACCTCGAGCCTGATCACGGCACGCGCGACCTCAGCTTCAGGGCGATCTTGTAGACCTCGTCGGTGGCGTAGTTCACGCCGGCCTTCTTGTCGGCCTCGACGATGACCTCGAGCTTGTCGGCGGTGGGCGCGTCACCCTGGGGCGAGAGGTGGTCGATGGCGCTGACCATCGCGAGGCGGACCGAGCTGTCCTTGACCTTGTCGACCTTGCCGACGAGGTCGTTCTTCGTCTGGGCGTTGCCGTAGATCGCGGCCATCCATGCGGCCTTCACGTGGCCCATTTTTGCGGTGGGCGGCGTCGAGGGAACCGGCGTATCGAGCACCGCGACATAGCAAGCGGCGTCCTGCTTGCACTTGTCGACGACGGCCGACGCGACCTTGTACATGTCCTTCTCGACGGCCTGGCCGGGGATCTTGTTCACGGCGTCGCCGACCGCCTTCGACGACGTGGTCGTCATCAGCTTGATCGCGGCGCGGAGCGCGGCCGGGGGCATCGCGTCGGCGGCCTCGCCCTTGGCGGCGGCCGTCTCCTTGATGAGCCAGTCGACGAGCGACGGGTCGAAGAAGTTCTCCGACTCCTGCGCGATGATCGCGTGACCGTTGCCGCCGCCGAGCAGGCCGATGGCCGCATTCGCGGGGACCTTGTTGTACGCGTCGAGGTACGCCTTCACCATCTTCGCGTCGCTCGGGAAGTGCGTGAGCTCGGTCGCGAGCACCGTGCGGTTCGAATCGTTGTCGGCCTTCTCGAGGGCCTCGATGACCGCGTCGCGACCTGCGGGACGCGAGATGTACGCGAGCGGCTCGGCGACGCGCGGGATGTACGCCTTCTCCGGGTACTTCTCGGCGAGGGCCAGGAAATCCGGGTCGGTGCCCTTGAGCGCCGCGATGAGGACCGGCTCGGCCTCCTTCGGCATGCGAGTGAGCGCCTTCCGCACCGGGAAGATGAGATCCGCCTTCGTCGGCGTCATCAGCACCTTCACGAGCGGCTTCACGCCCGGCGTGAACTTGAGCTCGCCGATGAGCTGCACCGCGGTGCCCTGCCAGAACTGGATCTGGTCCATGCCCTGCGGCGGATCCTTCGGATCGCTGACCGGCGCGGCGAGCTTCTCGACCGCCTTGGCGCCGTAGGACTTGTCCTTCACGACCATGACGGCGTTCTGGAGGTCCTTCACCAGGTTGATCGACTTGGTGTTCTTCGACGGCTGGAACTTCGCGAAGCAGTCCCAGAGCGCGTCGACGAGACCCTGATCGGCGATCGGGCCCTTCTGCGCGAGGCGCGTCGTGCCCTGCGCGGCGTACTTCACGTCGTCGTCGTTCTTGCCGGACTCGAAGTCCTTGAACGCCTTCGCGTAGGCCGGAGCCGCGCGCATGTCGCCCATGTCGCCGAGGAGCTTGATGAGATCCTTGCGCGTCTTCTCGTCGAGGCCGCCCTGGATGTACGTCTTCGTGAGGGGCTCGACGGAGGCGTCGAGGATGGCCTTCACCTTCTCGTCGTCTTGCTTGTTCGGCGTCTGCGCGGCCGACATTGCGTCGTTGTAGAAGCTCTCGAGCCGCTTGATGGCGGGGGCGCGCTGCGCCTGATCGTCGAGGCGCTTGGCCCACGTCTTCGGGTCGTTCTCGTCGGCACAGCCGACGACGGCCGCGGACGTGACCAGAATGGGCGCGATGAGCGCGATACGCGTGAGCGCAGCAAAGGCGAACGCCGAGACCTTCTTCATGCGGGCAATCTCCAGGTCGCGCAGGTACGGAGCACGAGCAAGACAGGGACGTGAAGCCGGGGAAATCCCCCGGTTTTCCGAGGTCGGACAGTAGTGCCGTGGCCGTCGGGGTGTCAACGATGGTTCTCACCTCGTGCCGCGCTCGGCTCTCCCTCGATGTTGCGGGGCAACATCGGCGCGCTGCGTCAAATAGGTCGCTAAACGAGGCAAAGTAGGTACCAATCAGGAACGTGTTGACGAATCTATGTTGCGGTGCAACATAGCGGCCCATGAGCTCCTACGTCGCCATCCGCAGCACGGGCATGTACGTGCCCGAGAACGAGGTCAGTAACGACGTCCTCCGCGCGCGCTTCGCGAAGACCGCGCCCGAGTACATCGACAAGATGGAGGCCACCACGGGGATCAAGACCCGCTGGTATGCGCCCGACGACTGGGCGACCTCCGACCTCGCCGTGCGTGCGGCTCGCCAGGCGCTCTCGCGCGGCGGTGTCGCGGCCGAGGACGTCGACATGATCATCGTCGGCACCGACTCGCCCGACTACATGACGCCGGCGACGTCGGTCGTCGTGCAGCAGAAGCTCGGCGCGACGAAGGCGGGCATGGGCACCTTCGACGTCGGCTGCGCGTGCGCCTCGTTCCCGACCGCGCTCGCGGCCGCGAACGGCCTGATGATGACGAACCCGTGGATGAAGAACGTCCTCGTGATCGGCGCGTACATGATGCACAAGCTCGCCGACCCGGAGGATCAGGGGATCTTCTTCTACGGTGACGGCGCCGGCGCGGCGCTCCTCGTCCGCTCCGAGGGCGACAGGCCGAGCCTCCTCTCGTCTGCGTACCGCGCGGACGGCTCGTACTCGAAGCACTGGGGCATCTACAGCGGCGGCACCGCCGAGCCTGCGAGCGTCGAGTCGATCGCCGCCGGCCGCACCACCGTCCGCATGGTCGACAAGTACCCGGCCGAGATCAACGACATCGGCTGGCCCGCGGTCGTGAACCGCCTCGCGGAGATCAACGGGTTCGCGGTGAAGGACATCGACCTCGTCGTCTTCACGCAGGTGCGCAAGCGCACGATCGACAAGGCGATGGTCAACCTCGGCCTGCCCAACGAGAAGGCGCACACCGTCATGGGCAAGTGGGGCTACACCGGCTCGGCTTGCATCCCGATGGCGCTCCACGACGCCGTCGTGAACGGTCGCGTCAAGACGGGCGACCTCGTCGTCCTGGTCGGTTCTGGAGTCGGGCACAACCAGGCGGGCATCGCGATCCGCATCACGGACGACCTCGTCCGGAAGGCAGTCTGAGATCATGATGCTGGCAATGTCGAAGGAGTCTCTCGTGAACGAACCCGTACCCGCGACGCCCGCGCAGCCTGTCGCCGCTCCGTCCGCTCCTCCTGCCGCCGCCCCCGCCGCCGCGCTCGAGGCGCCGCGCTTCGCCGACCCGACCGCGCTCGGCCTCTTCGGGCTCGCCATCGGCTGCGCTGCGCTGCTGCCGATCGCGTTCGGAATGAAGTCCGCGGCGACGGTCGACGGGCTCCGTGCCGCGGCGATGATCTGCCTCCTCTTCGGCGGCGGATGCCAGTTCCTCGCGGGGCTCATGAGCTTCGCGAACAAGAACATGCTGGGCGGCACGCTGCTCACGACCTTCTCGTTCAACTGGGTCGTCAACTGGTGGACGCTCGACGGCATCGCGAACGGCAAGATGCCGAACGCATCGATCAGCCTCGCGGTCGACCTGTGCTTCATCCTCATCTTCGTGGCGATGACCTACGCCTTCGCGTTCTACTCGAAGCTACTGGTCGTCTTCCTCCTCGATATCGACGTGCTCTACATGCTTCGCATCGTCCGCGAAGTGGCGCACATGCCGGCGCTCGGGCTGCCGATCGCGATCGCGTCGACGGCGCTCATGTTCCTCGCGCTCTACATCGCGGTGGCGCTCGTGCTGGTGAACGCGTCGGGCAAGAGCATGCTGCCGATGGGCGGCCCGATGCTCGGTCCGAACGCGGGCGGGCCGGCTCAGCACTGAGAGGAGAGGTCGGGCACGGGCACGGGCACGTCGAGAAGAGAGAGACATGCTGCTGTGAACGCGGCGTCACGCGTACCTGTCACCGCATGTCGTGGGTGGGGGAGGGAAGAGGGAGCTTCCTGCTGGGCTCGACCTGGAATAGGGAGGTGTGGCGGGCGGCCTCTGGATTGCAGAGGGGCGGGTCTCGCTGTCCCTGACGCCCCGGAGGTCCTTTCTCATGATTCGCTCTTCTCGCTTCGCTTCGTCCGTCGCTGCCGTTGCCCTTTTCCTCGTCGCCGTTCCCGCGGCCGCGCAGGACGAGGCCACCTCGCCGAGGCCCGCGCCGCCTGTCGTGCCTGCTCCCGCGATCGGTGAGGTGAAGCAGCCGTCCATCAGCCTCGCGCTCGAGCGCGCCGGCGGCATCGGCTACGCGAAGGCCTCGTCGAGCGAGGGGAAGAACGATTCGTCGGTCTCCCTCACCGCGCTCGGCGTCGGTGGCGTCACGCTGAACCCGTTTGCGGTGCCGCGCGTCGGGCTCGACTTCATCCTCGCCTCGAACCTCACGCTCGGCGGTGCGGTCGGCTTCACGCACCTCTCCGGGTCCACGAGCAGCGGCAGCAAGAGCGAGGACCTCGGCTCGACGACCCTCTACACGCTCACGCCGCGCATCGGCTATCGCATTCCGCTCACCGACAAGATCGATTTCACGCCGCGCGCCGGGCTCACGTTCGCCGGCGCGTCCTTGTCGCCCGCAAACAGCAAGAACGACGCGAGCATCTTCGCGCTCGCCATCGGCGCCGACGCGCCGTTCGCGTTCCGCCTCACGGACTCGTTCAACATCCTGGTCGGCGCGGCCCTCGACTACACGGTCTCGGCGAACGTGACCACGACGTCGACCACGACGGTCTCGGGACCCACTGGCACCTCGAGCAGCTCGAGCACGAAATCCGACGAAGTGAAGGGCACGCTGTTTTCGGCGCAAGCGTGGCTCGGCATCGGCGGCTATCTCTGAGGAGACGAGATCACACAGAGGCTCGAATCGGAGCCTCCGTCTGAAATCTCGGCTCGCGACTAGCCGATGATCATCGCTTCGGCGTGGAGGGGGCTGCCGTCGGTGAAACGGCGCAGATTCCAGCGGTCGAAGAGCGGGAGATGCGTCTCCCGCGCGATGTGCTCCGCGATGAGCTTGCCCATCACCGGCGCCATCATGAAGCCGTGGCCCATGAACCCCGACGCTTGGTAGAAATGCTCGATCGCGTCGACGCCGCCTACGATCGGGTTCCCGTCGGGGGTTAGATCGTAGCAGCCCGACCACTGGCGAAGCACCTTCACCTTGCCGAGAAGCGGGCACGTCGCGACGAGCGCCTTTGCGTAGAGGCCGAGAAACGCGAACGAGCTGTTCTGATCGAGGCCTTCCGGCACGCGATGCTGCCCGATGCCGCCCACGATCTCGCCACGCGTCGACTGGCTGAAATACAGGCCGTTCTCGAGGTCGGCGACGAGCGGCTTCAGCCACGGCTTGAGTGGCTCGGTCGAGCAGATCTCGTGGCGATGAGGCTTGTTCGGCAGCTCCACGCCGACGAGCTTCGCGATCTCCGGCGACCACGCACCGGCCGCGTTCACGATCTTGCGCGTGCGGATGAGATGCTCGGGAGCGCCGGCACCGCCAGCGTCGCCACCCTTCGAAGCGCGGCGGACGCGCACGCCCTCGATCTTGCCCCCGCGGACGTCGATACCGACGACGTCGGTGAAGGTCGCGATCTCGGCGCCGAGCTTGGTCGCCGCCTGCGCGAAGCCCCACACGAACGGCCACGGGAACACGACGCCGTCATCGGGGTTGAAGCTCGCGGCCACGAGATTGTCCATCGAGAGCTCGGGAACGATCTTCTGCGCCTCGCGCGCCGTGAGCATGCGTGTCGACAGCCCGCACTCGCGCTGGAGCTTGCAGCTCGCCTCGAGCGCGCGCCGTCGCTCCTCGGTGCGGGCGATGAAGAGGTAGCCGCCTTGCCGGAGCCAGACGTTGATCTTGAACTCGCTCGCGAAGTCCTGGCACATGCGGATGCTCTCCTGCATGAGCCGCACGTTTGCCTCGCTCGACCACTGCGCGCGGATGCCGCCGCCGTTGCGGCCGCTGGCGCCTCCGCAGAGGTAGCTCTTGTCGACGACGGTGATGTCGCGCACTCCGAGCCGCGCGAGGTGATAGGCGATCGACAGGCCCATGATGCCTGCGCCGATCACGACGACCTCGGCGTGGTCTCTCACGCGAGCGTCTCGCCGCCGGTGCGCCTGTCGTGCTCGGAGAACTTGCGGAGCGCCTCGGCGTGGAGCGTCGCGTTGCCGGCGAGCGTTCCCTGTCCCTGCGCGACGGGCCCGGAGTAATTGAAGGGGACTCCCTTGGCGTCGGTGAAGACCGCGCCGGCGACCCGGACGATGGCATCGGGCGCGCATGCGTCCCAGAGCTTCACCTTGCCGCGCGACGGATGCGCGTAGAGCTGGAGCGCGCCGTTCGCGACGAGGACGCCCTTGATGCCCGAGCTGCCGACCGGGACCAGCTCCTTGCAACCGAGCGAGGACAGCTTGGCGTCCACGTTGCGGCTCCGATGGAATCGGGAGACGGCGCAGCGCACGCTGGTGAGGTCCGTCACCGTCGAGATCGTGAGCGGCGTGCGCGAGTCGTCGTCTCCGATCAAGAACGAGCCGATTCCCTCGGCGGCTCCGTACGTGCGGCGTGCGCCCTCGAACGTCGGACAGAGGACGACACCGACCGTCGCGCGCCCAAGCTCAGCGAGCCCGATCATCACGCAGAACTCGCCGTTCTTCGCGATGAAGTCGCGCGTGCCGTCGACGGGGTCGACGAAGAGCACGGCATCCGCGTTCTCGAAGCCCGCGAACGTCGCCGGATCACTCTCCTCGGCGACGATCGGAATGCCCGGCAAGCTCGCGCTCAGCGCGCGGAGGATGAAGGCGTTCGCCTCCTTGTCCGCGCGCGTGACCGGGTCGTTCGGGCCCTTCAACTCCTCGCCGACGTCCTTCTCGGCGTAGACGCGCATGACGAGCTCGGAGGCGCCACGTGCGGCGTCGAGCAGCTTGGTGAGGACGTCGTTGCGATCGATTTTCATGTGTGGATGCCGACGCGGTCGAGCGCCCTAGGGAGTTGGCGAAGGTCGTCATCCGGGAGGTAGCGAGGTCCTCCGCCCGTCTCCCGGACGAGCTGCTCGAGCTGCTCCACGGTGCGCGCGCCGAGCACGGCCGCCGAGACGAGATGGTTCGCGAGCGCGAAGCGGACCGCCGCGGCACGCAACGTGTGGACCTCACCCTTCACGAGGAAGCGAACGGCGTCGAGCTGCTCGACGCGGTGCTCGAGCTCCATGCGCGTCCAGCGATCGTTGCGGTGGTCGCCTTCGGCGAACACGCGATCCTTCGCCCACATGCCGGCGAGCAGTCCGTATCCGAGCACGCTACGCGCGAGCACGCCGCAGCCCGCGACCATGACGTCGCCCGAGATACGGTGGAGATCGATCGGATGCGTGAGGTTGTAGGCGAGCTCGAGGACCTCGGCGCCCTTGTCGATGGCGGCGCGGGAGACGTCCTCGTCGCCGGCAGCGACGCCCCAGTGCTTGATCTTGCCCTCGGCCTTCAGCGCGAGCACCGTCTCGACGGCCTCGCCGGCGTAGATCGCGTCGGGCGTCGGGTGGTGGAGCATGAACACGGGGAGCGCCTCGACACCGAGCCGCTTGCACGAGCGCTCCACCGCGCCGCGAAGGTAGGCCGGGTCGAACGTCTTGCGGGTCGGGTCCGTGGTGCGGTCGACGCCGCCCTTCGTCACCACGACGAGGTCGGGGTGATCCTTCAGGACCTTGCCGACGAGCAGCTCCATGCGGCCGCCGCCGTAGGCGTCTGCGGTGTCGATGAGCGTGAAGCCCATCTCCACGGCGCGGCGGAGGATCTTCTCGGCGTCCGCCTCGTCGACAGGACCATACGCCTCACCTCCGAGTCCCCACGTGCCGATCGCGAGCTCCGAGACCACCATACCCGTCTTGCCGAGGGGCCTTTTCCGCACTCCGTCTTTCTACCACCGGCGAGATTCCGCGTCCGCCGCCACGCTTGACGTTGACCGAGAAAGGCGCGATTGAGAGCCCCGACGCGCTTTTGGGGGCGTTCCTAGGAGGATTTCACATGCGAAGCGTTTCGTTCGGCCTTGCGATCGGGTTCCTGGCAATCACGTTCAGCGCGTGCGGTGGCGACGAGGTCAAGCCGCAGCCCATGACGCCCGTGGCGCCCACCGTCGAGGCGCCGCCGCCAGTGGTCGAAGCCCCCAAGGAGGAGCCGAAGCCGGCTCCGACGATGGCCGAGCTGCAGAAGAAGACGAGCGAAGGCATCGGCCTGGCGATGAACGCTCACGACGCGAAGAAGTTGGCGAGCTTCTACACGGAGAACGCCGTCATCAAGTTCGCGGGCATGCCCGACCTCGTCGGTCGCGAGGCGATCGCCGCCATGTGGCAGCGGAACTTCGATTTCGCGTCGGGCTCAAAAGGCGCGGCGAGCCGCGTATTCGTGAAGGGTGACGTCGTCGTCGTCGAGTTCGCCTGGGCGGGAACGCACACGGGCGACATGATGGGCATCAAGGCCACCGAGAAGCCGGTCGGCGCGATGGGCGTCGACGTGATGTGGTTCTCTCCCGATGGTCTCGTGAAGGAGCAGCACACGTACACGGACATGGGCACGATCATGTCCCAGATCGGTGTCTCCAAGGCGAAGGGCCGTCCCGTCCCGACGCTGAACGCCGGCGCTCCCGCGATGGTCTTCTCGACGAACGCCCCGGACGAGGCGAAGAACGTCGAGGTCTCCAACAAGATGCTCGCCTCCTTCGAGAAGAAGAGCGAAGCCGATTTCCTCGCGACGCAGACGGACGACGTCGCGTGGGACGACCTCACGATGCCCGAGGCGATCAAGGGCAAGGCCGCGACCAAGAAGTTCTTCGGCGACGTTTCCAAGGGCTTTCCCGACGTCAAGGTGACGCCCGCGAACAGCTGGGCCTTTGGTGACTTCGTCGTCACCGAGAGCGTGGTCACGGGCACCCACAAGGGCGCGTACATGGGCCTTCAGCCGACGAAGAAGGCGGTCACCGTCCACATGATCGACATCGTCCAGATGAAGGACGGCAAGATGGTCAAGGGCACGACTTACGGCAACGGCGGCGAGATGATGATGCAGCTCGGCCTCCTCCCGATGCCGGGCGCGAAGCCCGCCGCTGCGCCCGCGAAGCCCGCGACCCCCGCGAAGCCGGCGACCCCCGCCGCCGCGCCCGCGAAGAAGTAGTCCTACTCCTTCGTCCTCGAACACCGCGCCGGCACGTTCTCGTGTTCGGCGCGGTTTTCGTTTCGAACGGTCGAGGTCACGGCGCGAGCGAGAACCACCAGTGAAACGAGCTGTACGTGCCGCGACTCGCGCTCACCTCGATCGTCGTCGCGTCACTCGTGATCGCGTCGCCGAGGATCTCGACGGCGATCTCGGTCCAGGGGCCCGCCTCGATCTTCGCCTTGCCGACCACGGAACCGCGTATGCGCACCTCGAGGTCGGAGCCCTCTCCGGAGGCCTGCACGCGGCCGAGCGCGATCACCTTCACGCCTCGCGCGAGCTTCACGACGAAGCGCTCGCGAGATCGCTGCGTACGGCCGCCGTCAATGACGATGTGCCCGTCGGGAGCGTTGCCCTGCTCGGCGGTCTGCTCGCCGTCGCGTGCACCGAGCAGCTCGTAGTGATGCTCGGTCTCGCTCTCGAGGTCGGCCACGTCGAGCGTGTCGGAAATCGCCGCGTGCTCGGACCACGGCAGCTCTCCCGACCCGAGGTGCTCGTAGCTCGCCTCGTACGCACGCATGGTCTGTCCGCCGAGGATCGTCGAGTCGGTGACGACCGCCTCGTGCAGCGCCTTGCCGAGCACGGCGTCGCACGCCATCCACTCGGGATAGACGATGAAGTGAGTCGGCAGCGAGGCTGGTGAGGACACGCGGAGCCGCTCGTAGTGCTCGAGCCGCGAGCCGGCGCCCGCTACCCAGTACCGTGCTTCGCTCGGCGTCGTGAGGCCGACCACGTCGAACGTCTTTCGGTTGCCGAAGTAGGCGATCGCCCCGGTGTCGTTCACGCCGATCCGGGCATCGCGCGGCAACGTGACGTCCGCCCACCGGCCGAGCGCGACCTGCTGGCGATCGATCCCGCTCGCCGACTGCGCGGCGTCGTCGATCACCCACTCGAGGCGGACCGCGAGCGTCCCCGCGAAGCCACCGGCGACGAGCGCCGTCGCGGTCGCGCCTGCGCGAGCATCGAGGCGGGCGACGAGTGCGCCGACCGCACGCGCGAGGCACGCGAGCCCGACGAACCAGCCCGGCGCGAACGGCCACAGGTAGCGCAGGCGATTCCAGAGGAACGTGACGTAGAGGCACGGGACGAACATCGCGAGCGCGAGGACGAGCACAGCCGCAGCCCGGAACGGGCGCGACGCCGCGTGCCCGCGCCACGCCAGCGCGACGAGCCCTGCGCACGCGAACGGTGCGCCGCCCTTCGGGAGGAACTCCGCGGACCACACCTGCCCGTCGAGGATCTGCGTGACGAGGATCCGCGCGTTTGCGAGCGCGGCGTCGGGCATGACGAAGTACGGATTCCCGACGAGGAGCTTCACCTGTGCAGTGCTCGACGTTGCATGCCCCGTGAGCAAGAGGAGCAGAACGTTGGGCACCGCCGCGGCGACGAGCAGCGGCAGTGCCTCGAGCCGGCCGCGGATCCCGCCGCAGCGCGGGGTCAGCCCGACCGCGATCGCGAGGACGAGCGACGCGATCGCCCCTTCGGGCCGCACGAGAGGAGCGATCACCGCGAGCGCGATGAGAACGCCCAGCTCGCGTGGCGTGCGTCTGGCCGGCTCCTCGGTCCACTCGCTCGCGCGGCGCATCGAGTGAAGGAGCACCCACGCGAACGGTACGACCTCCATGCCGCTCGCCGCCGACCAGGCAAGGCCGCCGAAGAGCAGCGTCATCGCGCCGGCGCCGAAGCCAGCCGCGCGTCCCGCGAGGGGCTTCGTGATCGCGAACGTCTCGTAAACGAGCGCGCCGAGCGCGACGAACGAGAAGACCCAGGTCGCCCAGAGGATCGACTCGCCGCGAATGCCCAGGGCGTACGGCAGCGCGAGGACGGCAGGCCACAGGAAGCTCGTGGCGCCGGTCGAGATCGGTTCACCCGCCTGGAAGCGCAACGGATGGCCCTCGGCGATCGCGCGCGCGTACTGGAAATGAATGTACGCATCATCGAGCGCCGCGCCCGGATGGCCCACCTTGTCGAGCACGGCCTGGATCGACGAACGCGCCAGCAGGCTCGTGACGACGACGAGCGGCAAGAAGGGAAGGAGCCGCTTCGTGCGCGTCACGGGCCCTCAACTTAACAGACCTTGACCGGCCCTGCGCGCACGTCTATCCGCCCTCCCGTGTCCGTGCCCGAACGAGCCGCCGCGGAGGCGAACCACCCGCCGAAGCGAAATCCGGGGCCCTACGAGGATGCTCCCCGCCTTCCCGCGGGAGATCGCGTCGATCTCCGGGCGCTCGTCACAGGTTCGGAGCTGGAGCTCGAGATCGGACCGGGGCCCAAGGCCGGGTTCCTGTGCGAGCGGGCTCTCTCGGCGCCCGCTTCGGGGCTCGTGGGCCTCGAGATCCGCAAGAAGTGGGCGGCGGTCGGCGACGCCCGGCTCGCGAAGCAAGGCCACGCGACGCGAGCTCGTGTGTTCTGCGAGGACGCGCGCGTCGCGCTTCCCCGGCTCGGACCGGACGCGAGCATCGCGCGCGCGTACCTCCACTTCCCAGACCCCTGGTGGAAGAAGCGCCACACGAAGCGTCTCGTGATGGGCGATGTCTTCCTCGCGGAGGTCGCGCGCCTTCTCGTCCCGAACGGCGAGCTCTACGTTCAGACGGACGTCGAGGAGAGGGCCGAGCTCTACGAGCGCGTCGTCACGGCACATGAGGCGTTCGTGCCGGCCGGCGGCGTCGAAGGCTCCGCCCGCGTGGTCGAAAACCCGTATGGAGCACGAAGTCCTCGCGAGCACCGCGCCATCGCAGATGGGCTCCCCGTGTTCCGCATGATGTGGCGCCGGGCCGCCGCTACACCGCCCGGCACGTGACGGCACACTCTTCGCTTGGTGTGTGGATGCGGAGCGTTTCCGCCACCAAGCACAAGGGGTTCGTCATGCTGTACTGGGCGGCAGTCTTCTTCGTCATCGCGCTCGTCGGAGCGGTGCTGGGCTTCAGCGGCATCGCGGCAGGAGCCGCCGGCGTCGCGAAGATCCTGTTCTTCGTCTTCCTCGTCCTCGGCGCGCTCTCTCTCGTCTTCGGACGCCGCATCCCCGCCTGAGTCGCCGAGCGCTCTCGAAGACCTCGTCGCGCGTCAGTCGAGCGACGAGGTCATCTCGCAATGAACGCGCGTCAAGGTAGCGCCGAAGAAGATGATCTGAGACGACAGGTAGATCCAGGTCGCGAGCGCGAGAACGCCTCCCACGACGCCGTAGGCGGAGTAGCTCGTGAGGCGCGAGAGGTAGAGCGCGAAGACACCCTTCAGCACGGTGAGGAGCGCCGTCGTCAGCGCCGCGCCGGGAATCACGTGGCGGAACGCGGGGTGCGAGCGCGGGACGAAGTGGAAAGCGGCGGCCATTCCCACGGATAGCAGCGCGAGCGATGTCGCGACCTCCGCGGCCCGCAGCAGTGCGGGCGTCAGGCGGTAGTTTGCGCCATGTGCGAGGAAGCTCAGCGTGGAGGTCGCGACGAGAGACGCGAGCATGAACGCGCCGACCCCCGCAACACATACGAACCCGTAGAGTCGCTCGTCCAGGAACAGAGCGATCTTGCCTCGAACTCCCTTGGCGGTGCGAGGCGTCACCTTCCAGATCTTGTTGAGCGTCGAGTCGAGCTCGACGAAGGCGCCGCTCGCGCTGAAGAGCAGCGAGACGACGCCGATCACCGCAGACACCTTCCTCGCGCCGTCGCTCTTCTGCATCGTCGTGAGCGTCTGGTCGATGACCGACCGCATCGACGGGTCCGCGCCGCCCAACGCTCCTACGATCCGATCGCGTGCCGGGCCGTCGTCGCCGATCACAAAGCCTACGACGGTCACGGTGAGCAGCACCAAGGGGAAGATCGCGAACGTCGCGTAGTACGAGAACGCCGCACCGAGGCGGAACCCTTCGATGTCGTCGAACCGATCGGCGGTCTTCGACAGCAGCGCGCCCACGAAGCGAAGCCGCTCCCGGGTCGTGCTCGCGAGGGTTCCGGCCGCGCTCATCGCGTCGTGCTCACTTCGTCGAGTCGTCCTTCAGGCCGTGCTTGGCGAGCTCCTCGGCGTGGCGAAGCGCGTCGCCTTCGGCGCCCTCGAGCGCCTTCTTCGCCTTCTCGGCGAGCTCCTCGGCGGTTCCCTCCTCCACGGATTTCGCCAGGCCCTCATTGTAACGGCGGTTCGCGTCGTAGTTGCCCTCGCCCTGGAGATCGCGCTTGTCGCCCTTCACGTCGCTCGTCTTCGGATCCATGGACTCTCTCCTTTCGCGCGACGTTCCGCCGCGCTTCGTCCCCTCCCAGTTGCAACCCTCGTTCCGCAGGCCTACCTTCCCACGCGTCGTGCCCCGGTTCCGCGTGATGACGTACAACGTCCACCGCTGCGTGGGGCCCGGTGGTCGTGACTCGATCGCCGACATCACGAGTGTCTGCAAGGACGCGAACGCCGACCTCATCGCCCTGCAGGAGCTCGACGCGCCCCAGACGGACCAGGACGAGGGCGCTCATCACGCGCGTGACCTCGCCGACCACCTGGGCATGGAGCTCTTGTTCTGCCGTACGTTCCGCCGAGGTGTCGGCTATTACGGCCACGCGCTGCTCAGCCGCCACGTGTTGGAGCTCAAGAAGGTGACGACCTTCGCCTCCCCGCATGTCGACGCCGAGCCGCGTGGAGCCATCTGGGCGCGTGCCACATTCGGCTCCACCACGCTGGACGTGATCAGCACGCATCTCGGCGTGCACCGCGACGAGCGGAGCTTGCAGTCACGCGAGCTCATGGGCAACGAATGGCTCGGCAGCCCGGAGCTGAGCCGTCCCCACCTTCTCTGTGGCGATATGAACGCCGTGCCGCACGCATCGCGGACCTACCGGCGATTCACGACGCGCCTGCGAGACGCGCAGCGCGCGCTCGCCGGTCATGGGCCCCGTCCGACGTTCCCCAGTCGGCTCCCTCTGATCCGGCTCGATCACGTGTTCGTGTCGGAGGACCTCGATGTGCTGTCGGTCAACGTCCCGTGGAACGCACGCTCACGTCGGGCGTCGGATCACCTTCCACTCATCGTCGACCTCGAGCACGTTTCGACGTCACTCCGAGGCTGACGCCGACGCTCCGCCCTCGTCTTCGGTTCCGTCGGCGAGGCGATTCTGCAGCTCGCCGACGTACTCGCTCGCGAGGCGCTTGATCTCGCCGCCGAGGGCGTCGCTGAGGAGCGCGCCCACGGCGGTGAAGAGGACGAACCGCGTCAGCTTGGAGCCGATGAGGACGCCGATTCCGAGGCCGACAGCGCCGGCCGCGACGGGGACGAGGTAGGGCCTGTCGCGAAACGCGACCTCGGCCTTGTCGCGCACAGTCTCCACGATGTCGCGGACCTGCTCGACGCGTTCACGCAGCTGGGGGGCTGCCTCCTCGTTTTCCCCGTGAATCTTCGCCTTTCGCTCGGTCGCCTGCACGTGGTCCATGATCGTGTGTCTCCTCGGGACGGGCTCAGGCCCCGCCGCGACGGACACGCCGTGCAATCGCCGCGCCGATCGCCCCGAGGACGATGACGCCCGGCGCCACCGGCGGGGTGTGCGGGCTCTCCTGGGGAGACGTCGAGCACGCCGACGCCTTGACCTGTCCCTCGGCCTCCGCACTGCACGTGCCGCCTTCGCATTCGGCGCTGGCGCTGCCCGTGGCCTCGAACTTCAGATTGAGGAGCGCGTTGAGCGCGTCCGCGCACTTCGAGAGGTTGCCACCGCTGTCGACGTACTGGCCGTCGCAGAAGATCGCGCCCTTGGGGTCCGAGCACTGCACGTCGCAGCCGCCCTTGAGATCGGCCTGGCACTTCACGCCGTCGAACTTCGCCTGGCAGTCGACCTGGCACTTGCCGGTGACCTTCGCCTCGCATTTGCCGCTGCACGACGACTTGCACTTCGCGGAGCAGTCGGCCGTCGGAGGGGTGCCGGAGCACGACGCGCTGCACTTGGCGTTGCAGTTGGCGCCGCACTTGGCCTTGCAATCGGCGCTCGCCGTTCCGCCGCTCGCCTGAGCCTGGCAGGTGGCCTCGCAGTCGGTGGTGCACGATCCTTCGCAGCTGCCTGCGCAGCTGTAGCTACCCGGGTTGACCGTGCACTTCGCGCTGCAGTCCGTCTCGCAGGAGCCGGTGCAGCTCGCTTCGACGGTGCCGCTGCACTCGCCATCACAGCTGACGACGGCCTTGCCCTCGCAGGCAGCCTGGAAGCTGACGGGGGTGCACTTGGCCGTGCAACCACCGGAGGTCTCCACGGTGCACTTGGCCTGGGCCGACACGTTGATGTTTCCGCAGGACTCGAGCCCTGCGTGCGCGAGCCTCGGGGCGAGGAAAGCGAGCGGGGCGACGGTAAGGAACGCGATAGCAAAGCGACGGGACATTCGAAGTACCTCCTGCAGGCGTTGACAGCCGGCTCACTCCAGCAAACGCCGATCCGGCCACGCCGACAACTTGTCAGAACGGGAGGAGGGCGGATTCCGCGGGTCGACCCCCGTTGGACGGAGGTCGACCTGGAGCATTCGACCCTACGTGCGCCAGGGATTTCAGCCGCAGACTGTGGCGTTTCGCCCCTCAAAGCGCGGCTGCCACGGCCCCTCCTCGTCGTCGAGAGCCCAACATGACCACGTAGTGCCACCTGGCCTCTTGCGGGGGACGGTCCTCGCACACGGCCCCGGCGTCGCCCGTTCGCGAATAGACTCGCGGCGTGTTGCGCGCTCGAGCCGCCCGTTTCGTCGCGATCACGGCGATCGCGGCGGCGGGCTGGGTCGCGTCGAGCGCGCGTGTCGCGCACGCCCAGGATCCGCCTGCGGTCGCCGACGAGCCCGTTGTCCCGCCGCGGCCGCTCGCGCCCATCCAGTCCGCGTACCCCGACGGAGCCGACGGGAATGCGTTCGTCGTCGTCGCGGTGACCGTGGCGATCGACGGAAGCGTGCAAAATGCACGCGTCATCGAAGGTACCGAGCCGTTTGCGGGGCGTGCGCTCGAGTCGGTGTCGGCGGCCCGCTTCGTCCCCGCGACCCGCGGCGGCGTGCCGATCGCTGCGACGATTCGCTTCCGCATCGACTTCGCCAAGGCAGCTCCCGAGCCCGAGCCCGAGCCCGCGCCCGAGCCCGAG